>JBAUOO010000250.1:0-27063 GCA_049579785.1 Steroidobacteraceae bacterium | reverse complement strand
GCATCGAGGCGTTCACCGCCCTGCTCAAGGAGATGCCGGCCGACAGCGGCGTCGCCTTCGTCTTGGTGCAGCATCTCGCTCCGACGCACCCCAGCATGCTCGCGGAAATCCTGCAGCGGGCGACGCGCATGCGCGTGCTGGAAGTGCATGATGAGCCGGTCGTGCAGCGCGACTGCGTGTATGTCATTCCGCCCGCTCGTGTGATGACCATCAACGGCAGCCGCCTCGCTCTGACACCGCGCGGCCAGGCGCCGCATCATCCGGTCGATGATTTCTTCGACTCGCTCGCGATCACCCAGGGACACCGGGCGATCGGTGTGGTGCTGTCGGGCACCGCGAGCGACGGCACGGCCGGGCTCGCATCGATCAAGGCGGCGGGTGGCATCACCATTGCGCAGGACTCCACGGCGCTTTACGACGGTATGCCACGCAGCGCCATCGCCTCGGGGCACGTCGATTTCGTGCTGCCGCCGGCCGGGATCGCCCGTGAGCTGGCGCGGATCGCCCGCCATCCCTATGTGACCGGCGGCTCCGACGAGGGGCAGCCCCGGGACGCGGAGCTCGATCAGATCGATCAGATCCTGACCGCGCTGCGCCACCGCACCGGCGTCGACTTCTCGCAGTACAAGTCCAACACACTGCACCGGCGCATCCGCCGCAGAATGGCCTTGCTCAGGATTGTGGGCGCGGCCGAATACGCGCGCTTTCTCAAGGGGAATCCGACCGAGGTCGAGGCGCTCTACCAGGACATCCTCATCAGCGTCACCACCTTTTTCCGCAACCCGGAAGCCTTCGAGGCGCTGAAGACCAAGATCTTCCCGCGCCTGCTGAAGGACCGCAGCAGGCAGGACCCGATCCGGGTGTGGGTGCTCGGCTGCGCGAGCGGTGAGGAAGCCTACTCGCTCGCCATCGCGCTCACGGAGTTCGTCTCCGGGAGCGGCAGCACGGTGCCGCTGATGGTGTATGCGACGGATCTCAACAACATCGGAATAGAGAAGGCGCGGTCGGGGCTGTATCCCAAATCGATCGGGCACGACATCTCGCCGGAGCGGCTGCGGCGTTTCTTCGTCGAGGTGGACGGCGGCTACCGCGTCGCGAAGTCGATCCGCGATGTCTGTATCTTCGCGCGCCACAACGTGCTCGGTGACCCGCCGTTCTCGCGCATGGACCTCATCAGCTGCCGCAACGTGATGATCTACATGGAGGCGGGACTGCAGAAGAAGCTTCTGCCGCTGCTGCATTACGCGCTGAAACCCACCGGGTTTCTGTTCCTAGGGCCGTCGGAGACCATCGGCGCGAGCCGCGATCTCTTCGAGCTCGAGGAGGCGAAGGCGAAGATCTACTCGAAGAAGGCGATCGCGCGGCGCTTGGACCACGGCTTTCCGCTCGGGCCCTATACGCCCGCGTCGGTCGAGGCTCGCTCGGCGTCGGCGCGCGAAGCGGCACGGGAGCACGCTCCCGATGTGCAGCGGGAGGCCGATCGCATCCTGCTCGCCCGCTACCTGCCCCCCGGCGTGCTCATCAACGACAATGACGAGGTATTGCAGTTTCGGGGCGACACGGGACGATACCTGGCGCCCGCGCCCGGCAAGGCGAGCCTGAACCTGCTGAAGATGGCTCGCGAGGGATTGCTGGTCTCGCTGCGCTCGCTGTTGCAGCGCGCCCGCCGGGAGGACAGCGTGGTGCGCGAGGAGGGGGTGCGCGTCAAAACCAATGGCGGCTATACCGACGTCGCGCTCGCGGTGATCCCGCTCGGGCGACCCAACACGAGCGAGCGTGGCTACTGGGTGCTGTTCGAAAACCCGACTCCGGCCGCTGCGACCGGGAGCCCGGCGGCGGGCAAGGCGGCGGCCACGCGGCGCGCGATCGACGACAAGGACAAGCAGATCGGCCGCCTGCTGCAGGAGCTGTCCGCCACCCGCGACTACCTGCAGTCCGTGATCGAGCAGCAGGAGGCGGCGAATGCGGAGCTGCAGTCGGCGAACGAGGAGGTACAGTCCGCGAACGAGGAGCTGCAGAGCATCAACGAGGAGCTCGAGACCTCGCGCGAGGAGATACAGTCGAGCAACGAGGAGCTCACGACGGTCAACGAGGAGCTGCAGAACCGCAACGAGGAGCTCAATCGCGTCAATACTGACTTGAACAACCTCTTCGGCAGCCTGCAGATGGCGATCGTCATGGTGTGGCAGGACTTGAGGATCCGCCGCTTCACGCCCATGGCGGAGAAGCTCTTCAACCTGATCGCCACCGACATCGGCCGGCCGATCGGCGACATCAAGCTGAATCTCGGCATCGCCGACCTGTCATCGGTTCTCGCCGAGGCCATCGACCGGGTGGCCGCCCGCGACCTCGAGGTGCAGGACCAGGCCGGACGCTGGTACCTGCTGCGCGTGCGGCCCTACCGTACGCTGGATAACCGGATCGACGGGGCCGTGATCCTGCTCTTCGACATCGATTCGCTGAAGCAGTCGCAAGGCGCGCTCGAGCGGCAGACGAAGGACCTCGAGGAGACGCACGAGACGCTGCGCCGGCGCGTGGATGAGCTGGCGAGCGCGGACCGGCACAAGACCGAGTTCCTGGCGATGCTGGCACACGAGCTGCGCAACCCGCTCGCGCCGCTGCGCAACTCGGTGGAGATCCTGAAGAGCGTGCCACCCGCCGACCCGAGGGCCACGCGCGCGCGCGAGCTGATCGAGCGGCAGACACGCACGCTGTCGCGCCTGGTCGACGATCTTCTCGATACCGCGAGGATCAGCCGCGGTCAGGTGCAGTTGCGGCGCGAGCCCGTCGAGCTGCAACGCATCGTCAATGGCGCGGTGGAGAACCTGCGTCCGGAGATGGACTCACGCCGCCACCGGATCGCCGTGAATCTGCCGCCGGAGCCGCTGCGGGTCGTGGGTGATGCCACTCGCCTCGAGCAGGTGCTCGGCAACCTGTTGCAGAACGCGGCCAAGTACACGCCCGAGGGCGGGCAGATCACGGTTACCGCGGCTCGGGCCGACGGCGCCACGCAGCCGGAGGCTGTGGTGCGCGTCAAGGACAACGGCATCGGCATCTCGGCGGAGATGCTGCCGCGGGTGTTCGATCTGTTCTCTCAGGCCGACCGCTCGCTCGCGCACTCCCAGGGCGGTCTCGGGATCGGGCTTTCCCTGGTGCGCAGCCTCGTGGAGCTGCACGGCGGGCGCGTCGCGGCGAGCAGCGAGGGGCCCGGCAAGGGCAGCGAATTCGCGCTTTACCTGCCGCTATCTACCGGCTGAGACGGCCTTCCCAGGTCGCGGCCTGCACCCCGCAGGCACGGCCGTTTCCTCATCCCTGACCCGGGTGGTCGTGCTCCCAGGCCGTGAGGAAGTTGATCAGTGCGATCAGCTTGTTCGGATTGTCGTCGCCGCTCGCCTTGCCGACGTCGGTGGCGAACTTCCCGTCGACGGCGATGAACGGCACACCCTGCACCTGGTACGCATCCGTGATCTGATCCGCCTGCTGCAGCTGGGTGTTCACGTAGAAGGAGTTGTAGGCCTGGGCGAAGGCGTCGGCGCTGATGCCGTCCTGCACCGCCCACGCCTGCTGCTGTTTGAAAGTGTCTTCCTTGCTGTCGGAGAAGAGGACGGTTTCGGTGCCGGTCTGATCCTCCTGGTTGTGCAGGTAGGCGAACGCCTTCTCCACCAGATCGTCGCGGCCCAGCGCCTCGAGCGTGTAGAAAAGCCGCGCGTGCGCGCGATGCAGGGGATCCCACATGACCGGGACACGCACGAAGTCGACGTAAGCGGGCTTCGTCTTCAGCCACTGGCGGATGTAAGGCTCGAGCGCGAAGCAGTGCGGGCAGCCGAGCCAGAACACCTCGAGCACTTCGATCTTGCCCGGGGCAACCGTGGTCGGTTGCGCCGGCGAGATCACGGTGTAGTTCACGCCGGGCTTCCACTCGCTGCTCGAGGGCAGGGCCCCGGCGCCCGAGAGGTCGGCGAGATGCTCGAGCGAGGGACCGCTCGCATCGGCAGCCTGGGCGCTGCCCACCGGGCCGCTCGGGGCAGGCGCGGTCTGCGCGCTCGCGGGCGCTTGCTGCTGAACCGTGTCGGCGTCAGCCGCCGACGCCTGGCCAGTCTGCGCGGCGGTCATGGCAGCCTGGGACCTCTGGGTGGCGGCTTGCGGCGCGCGGCCGTGCCAGAACCAAACGCCGAGGGCGATGAGGACCGCGGCGGCGAGCGCAAACAGCGGGAGTTTTCGATTCATCGATGATTATCCTGGTCTCATCGCCCGCCTCAGCGCAGACCCTGCACGTAGGAGGCGACGTCGCGGATCTGCTCCGGGCTCAGGCGCTTGGCGATGTCGAACATGATGGTGCTGTTGGGCGTTGCGGTCGTGGCGTCCGGTCCGCTGTAGCGGGTGCCATTGGCGTAGCTCTGCAGCTGCGCTACCACATAGACCGATTGTTGCGCCTCGAGTGCCGGATAGCCGGCCGCCGGGTTGCCGCGGCCGAGCGGCCCATGGCAGGCGACGCAGCCAGGCACGCCATGCGCCGCATCGCCGTCCAGGTAGAGCGCCTGGCCGGCTTTCCAGTAGGAGGGATCGGCTTCGAGCCCGGCGGGCGTCTGCGCGGCGAAGAACACCGCCAGATTGTCGATGTCCTGATCGCTCAGGCCCGCGGCCATCGGCTGCATCACGGGATTCTTGCGGATGCCGGCGCGGAAGAGGTGAAGCTGCTCCGCGATGTACACCGCGTTCTGGCCGGCGAGACGCGGCCATACGGGATTCTGGCTGTTACCGTCCGGCCCGTGACAGGAGAAGCAGACGGGGGCCTTGGTGGCGCCCGCCTGCACCGAGCCGTCCAGATACGGATCGGGGGTGACCGGCGGCGTCGCCGTCGTCGGGCTTGCGGTCGGTGTCGCGGGACCGACGGCAGTCGAATTGGAGCTCGCGGGGGTCGCGCCCGCCGCGCCCGCCGCGCCGGCAGTTCCGGCGGTCTGCGGTGCGGCCCATGCGGTGGCCCATATGATCGACAACAGTGCGGCGGAGGTGGTTGCCAGCGGTGCTCTCTTCGCCATCGTTTTCGCTCTTTCCCCGAGTATCGCCAGTGATGCGAAAGCCGCGGATTGTACACTACGGCCATGCCTTCATTTCCCGACGCAAGATTTCTCGTGAGCGCCGCGGCGCCGGGGCAGTTTCCCGCCGATCGGGGCGCCGAGGTCGCCTTCGCCGGGCGCTCGAACGCGGGCAAATCGAGCGCCATCAATGCGATTCTCGCCCGCCGGGGCCTCGCGCGGACCAGCAAGTCGCCTGGACGGACGCGGCTCATCAACTTTTTCGAGCTCTCACCGCTCGAGCGCCTCGTGGACCTGCCGGGGTATGGCTTTGCGAGCGCGCCGGAGAGCGAGCAGCGCGCCTGGCCGCATCTCATCGAGGCGCTGCGGGCGCGCGCGGCGCTCAAGGGTCTGTTCGTGATCGTCGATGCGCGGCGCGGGGTCGGCGCGGGCGATGAGGCGCTGCTCGAGTGGGCACTGCCCGGACACCCTGTTCACGTTCTGCTGTCGAAGGCGGACAAGTTGAGCCGGAGCGAGAGCCGGCAGGCGCTCGCTGCGGCCGCTGGGGCACTCGGCGAACGCGCCACGGTCCAGCTCTTTTCCGCGCACGGGCGCACGGGCCTCGAGGAGGCGCAGCGGATGATGGCGAGCTGGCTCGGGGTCAAATAAAAAACCCCGATGACCTCTGATGAGGTCACCGGGGCAGACTAACCCGGCACAGGTCTCGTGTGAACCGGGTTGACCCGCTCAGGGAGGGAAGCGGGGAGTGCCGAAGCACTCAGGCAGTTAGACGGGGAGGGGTAGGGGAAGTTCCGCAACCAGACCTGTACATATTTTCAGTCCCGGTCGTGGCTAGTGCGCCTCATCCCAATTCGCCCCGGTGCCGATCTCGACGCGCAGCGGCACGCGAAGCTCCGCCGCGCCGGCCATGCGGTCCTCGAGCGCCTTGGCCACCCGCTCGATGCAGTCACTGCGTACCTCGAGCACCAGCTCGTCATGGACCTGCATGATGAGGCGGGCCGGAATGTCTTCGCGGGCGCACCAGGCATCGACGGCGATCATGGCGCGCTTGATGATGTCGGCCGCGCTGCCCTGCATGGGAGCGTTGATCGCGCTGCGCTCGGCGTACTGTCGTGTCTGCGCGTTGCCGGAGCGGATGTCCGGCAGGTAGAGCCGTCGGCCGTAGACGGTCTCGACGAAGCCGCGCTCGCGCGCCTGCCGCCGTGTCTCTTCCATGAAGCGCCGCACTCCGGGGTAGCGCTGGAAGTAGCGCTCGACGTAAGTCTGCGCGGCGCCGCGATCTATACCTAAGTTGCGTGCGAGTCCGAAGGGCGACATGCCATAGATGAGGCCGAAGTTGATCGTCTTCGCGAGCCGCCGCTGATCGGCGCTGACTTCGGTGAGCGGCAGGGCGAACACTTCCGCTGCCGTGGCCCGATGGACGTCGCGATCCTCGGCGAACGCCGCGAGCAGCCCCTCATCGCCCGAGAGATGCGCCATGATGCGTAGCTCGATCTGCGAGTAGTCGGCCGCCATCAGCACGTGGCCGGGCGGCGCGATGAAGGCCTGGCGGATCCGCCGCCCCTCCGGCCGGCGGATGGGAATGTTCTGCAGGTTGGGATCGGAGGAGGAGAGCCTGCCGGTCTGCGCCACCGCCTGGTGATAGGAGGTATGGATCCGGCCGGTGCGCGGGTTGATGAGCTCCGGGAGCTTGTCCGTGTAGGTGGATTTGAGCTTGGCGAGCATCCGATAGTCGAGCACGATCCGCGGCAGTGGGTAGGAAGCCGCGAGCTCTTCCAGCACGTCCTCGGCCGTGGAGGGCTGTCCGGTCGGGGTCTTGCGCAGCACCGGCAGCGCCAGCTTCTCGAACAGCACCTGCCGCAGCTGTTTCGGCGAGTCGACGTTGATGTCGTATCCGGCCTCGCGCCGCGCCTGTTGCAACAAATCCTGCAACTGCGCCGCGAATCTCGAGCTTTGCTCCCTGAGGAGCTCGCGGTCGACCAGTACGCCCTGGCGCTCCATGCGCGCGAGCACCGGCACGAGCGGCTGCTCGATCTGCTCGTACAGGCGCTCGAGAGCGGGCATGCTCTGGATCCTCGGCCAGAGCGTCCGGTGCAGACACAGCGTCACTTCCGCGTCCTCGGCCGCATACTCGGAGGCACGCTCCACCGGCACCTGACTGAAGGAGATCCGCTTCGCGCCCTTGCCCGTCACATCCTCATACGTGATGGTGCGACGTCCCAGATAGCACAGTGCCGCCGAATCCATGTCATGTCGGCTGCCGACACTGTTCCAGACGTAGGACTCGAGCATGGTGTCGTAGCGCATGCCCGCGAGGCGGAGGCCGTGATTGCGCAGCACGTGCGCGTCGAACTTCAGGTGATGGCCGAGCTTCGGTTTCGCGGGATCCTCCAGGATGGGCTTGAGCGCCTCGAGAGCCCGCGCCCGCTCGAGCTGCGGCGGCGCGCCCGCATAGTCGTGGGCGAGCGGCAGGTAGGCCGCGGCGCCGGCCTCGACGCAGAAGGAGATGCCCACGAGCTCGGCGCGCATGTAATCGAGGCTCGTGGTCTCGGTATCGAGGGTGATGAGCTGCGCATCGCGCAGCTTCGTGAGCCAGCGCTCGAGGTCATCCCAGCGGACGAGCGTCTCGTAATGCCTGGCGACGGCGGCCTCCTCCTGCGGAGCGCGCTCACCCGGGGGGGCGCCGACGGTCGTCGCCGCGGCGACCAAGTCCGGCTCTGCAGGCGTGACATCCGAAGCCGACGGCCCGCGGCCGCCGGAGAGGTCCGCCGCCTCACCGCCCTCCAGCTGGCGCAGGAGCGCGCGTAGCTCGTATCGGGTGTAGAGCTCGCGCAGCCGCCCGGCATCCGGCTCCGACGGCACGAGCTCTTCCACCGTGACCGGCAGCTCCAGGTCGCTGTGGATGGTCGCGAGCTTGCGTGACAGCTCGAGCGTCTGCAGTCCGGCGCGCAGATTCTCCCCGACCTTGCCGCCGACCTCCTCCACATGCCCGATCAGGTTGTCGAGCGTCCCGTACTGGGCGAGAAGCTTTGCGGCGGTTTTGGGGCCGACCTTCTCGATGCCCGGAATGTTGTCGGAGCTGTCGCCCACCAGCGCGAGATAGTCGATGATCTGCTCGGGGAAGACATCGAACTTGGCCTTGACGCCCGCACGGTCGAGCACGGTGTTGCTCATCGTGTTGATGAGCGTGATCGAGCCGTCGACGAGCTGGGCCATGTCCTTGTCGCCGGTCGAGATGAGCACGCTCTGACCGGCGCGCGCCGCCCGACAGGCGAGCGTGCCGATGACATCGTCGGCCTCGACTCCCTCGATGCGCAGCAGCGGCAGCCCCTGCGCCCGCAGGATGGCGAGGAGCGGCTCGATCTGCGCACGCAGGTCATCCGACATCGGCGTGCGATGGGCCTTGTACTCGGCGAAGAGATCGTCGCGAAAGGTCCTGCCGGGCGCATCGAACACCAGGGCGATGCGCTTCGGCCGGCATTCCCTGAGGAACTTGGCGAGCATGTTCAGCACGCCGAGAACAGCGCCGGTCGGCTCGCCGCGGGAGTTGCTCAGGCCCGGAAGGGCGTGAAAGGCGCGATAAAGATAGGAGGACGCGTCGACGAGGACGAGATCGAGGGAATCGGGGACGGGCATAACGTGAGTATATCGGAGGCCGACCGGGTCAACCGGGGCGGGGCGCCATGCGCTATGAGGCTCATGGACAAGGGGTTCACCGCGGCCATTGCGGCCAATCGGTTCGGGCTCGGCGCCCGGCCGGGCGAGCTCGCCGCCATCGACGGCTCGGGGTCCGAGTGGCTGCGAGCACAGCTCGGGGGTCCGGCGCCCGAAATTGCCGGCGAGGGACTCCAGAGCTCGGCGAGCACCCTCGCGCAGATCTACGATCTGCGCCGCACGATCCGCGCCGAGCGCATGCGCGGCGCCGGCACCGGCAACGATGCCGCAGCGGTCGGCGCCTTCAAGAAGCTCAAACAGCTCATCAGGCCCGTCTATCTCGCCGAGGCGGGCGCGCGCTTTAGCCAGTCGGTCGCGACCGACCGGCCGTTCATCGAGCGACTGGCTCATTTCTGGGCGAATCACTTCGCCGTCTCCGTCGACAAGAGCGTGTTGGCGGCTCTCGCGGGCAGCTACGAGCGCGAAGCCATTCGTCCCCATGTGCTCGGCAACTTCACCGACATGCTGCTCGCAAGCGAGCAACATCCGGCGATGCTGCTGTACCTCGACAATCAGCTGTCGATGGGACCGGACTCGCGCGCGGCGCGCAACATCGCGCGCCGCAACCCCTCGCGCAAGATCGGAATCAACGAGAACCTGGCGCGCGAGACGATGGAGCTGCACACGGTGGGCGTCGAGGGCGGTTACACCCAGAGCGACGTCACCGCGTTCTCCGAGGTGTTGACCGGCTGGTCCATCGCGGGGCCGGCGGCCCGGTGGGTCGGGGCGCAGCCCGGCACGTTCCTTTTCCGTGCCGCGATGCATGAGCCGGGGCCGCAGGTCGTGATGGGCAAGCGCTATCCTGACACCGGATACGATCAGGGCGCGGCGGTGCTGCGCGATCTCGCGCGCCGGCCGGCCACGGCTCGGTTCATCGCCACCAAGCTGACCCGGCACTTCATCGCGGATGATCCGCCGGCGCCGGCGGTGGCGCGGATCGCCACGGCCTTCGCCGAGAGCGGCGGCGATCTGCCGACCGTCTATCGCGCGCTCATCGACTCGCCCGAGGCCTGGGAGCAGCCGGTGGCCAAATACAAGACACCGGCGGATTTCATCGTGTCGGCATTCCGCGGGTTGGAGTTGCCCGTGAGGGCGGACAAGGCTCCCGTGGGACTCTTCCAACTGCTGGGACAGAGGATCTGGGGGCCGGGATCGCCCGCGGGGTGGCCGGATCGAGGCGCGGATTGGGACGGGGCCTCGGAACTGCTGAAGCGCATCGAATGGGCGGATGCGGTGGGGCAGAGGGTCGGCCCCAGGCGCGATGCGATGGGGCTCGCGCCGCGGATGTTGGGCGGGGTGTTGAGCGAGGCGACTCGCGAGGCGATCGCGCATGCGGAAAGTGCGGCGCAGGCGATCGTGCTGCTCTTGGCCGCTCCCGAGTTCATGAGGCGCTGACCATGAAGCGACGCGAATTTGTGACGACCGCAGCGCTGGCCGCGGGTGGCGCGTTGCTCAGCTCGCGGGTGACCTTCGCGGGGGTCGCCGACGGCAAGAAGCCGCGCCTCGTGTTCGTCATCCTGCGGGGTGCGTTGGATGGTCTCGCCGCCGTACCGGCCTGCGGTGATCCGGGATACGCCGAGCTGCGCGGCGATCTCGCGCTGGGGCGGCCGGGCGCGCAGGGCGGCGCGCTGGCGCTCGATGGCTTTTTCGGCTTGCATCCATCGCTTGCCTTCATGCAGCGCTCGTATGCCGCGCGTGAGCTCATCGTCTTTCACGCGGTGGCGAGTCCTTACCGCGATCGCTCGCACTTCGATGGGCAGAACGTGCTCGAGACGGGGTACCCCGAGCCGCACGCGGTGCAGACCGGGTGGTTGAATCGCGCGCTGGCGGCGATGCCCGCCGGGCTCGCGCCGGAGAAGGAGCGGGGGATCAGCATCGCGCCGACGGCGCCGCTCGTGATGCGTGGGCCCGCGGCGGTGACCTCCTGGTCGCCGTCGCATCTCGCACCGCTCGGTGATGACACGCTGCAGCGGATAGCGGATCTGTATTCGCGCGATGCGCTCCTGCGGCAGAAGCTGGCCGAAGCGCTTGCCGCGGAGGCGATCGCCGATGAAGGCGCAGGGTCGGCGAGTCCGATGCGCGGAGGCGAGGGTATGAGCCGGCGGCCGCTGCTGGCCCGGCGCGGGACGCCCGGGGTCCGACCCGGGCTGCCGGGCGTTTATTACGCGCAGCTCGTGCAGGCGGCGGCGAGATTCCTCCGACAGGAGAATGGTCCGCAGGTAGCGGTATTCGATACGACCGGCTGGGATACGCACTTCAATGAGGGCGGCGCGCAAGGACAGCTTGCGGCGCGGCTCGCGGCGCTCGATGGGGCGCTGAGTGCTCTTAAGACCGGCCTGGGACCTGTGTGGAACGACACGGCGGTGCTTCTGGCCACTGAGTTCGGCCGCACGGTGGCGGAGAATGGCACGCGAGGCACCGACCATGGCACCGCCACGGCGGCATACCTCGTGGGCGGAGCCGTCAATGGCGGCCGAGTGGTGGCGGACTGGCCGGGACTCTCCCCCCGGAAGCTGTATCAGGATCGGGATCTGAGGCCGACGCTCGACCTGCGCTCGGTGATGAAGGGACTGTTGGCCGAGCATCTCGGCGTACCTGCGCGGGCGCTCGAGAGCTCGGTCTTCCCGCAAAGCAGCCAGGCCCGACCGCTCACGGGGCTGACGCGGGCTGGATAGCCGGCCACGCGATCCGGCCACGCGTGAGTCAACTGGACGGCGGCGCGGGCTGCGGCGTGGGTTGCGGGGTAGGCTGCGGCGATGCCGGCAGGGATTTGTCTTTTTGCTTGCCGGTGGGCGACTGCGACTGACCCTGGGGTGCCGTCCCTTGGGCCGCCTGCGCTGCGGGAGCGGGGTGCGTGATCACCGTGGCGTTGTGTTCCGGCAGATAAAGCGCACCCTTGAAGCCGCAGCTCCCGCAGGCCAGTAGCGCAGCGATGGCCGCGACCCAGCGTGGTGCTCTCGGGCTCCTCATGAGGCGGAGTCCCGGCGCTGCACGATCGCCATGGTCAGGCGCGAGACACAGACGAGCCTGCCGCCCTCATCGCGAATCTCGATGCCCCAGACGTGGCTGCGGCTGCCGATGTGCAAGGGGCGCGCGGTGGCGGTGATCAGACCCGAGGAGACGGCGCGCAGATGATTGGCGTTGATCTCCTGGCCGAAGCACTGGAACCGCTCCCCATCGATGCAGAGATTCGCAGCGACGCTGCCGACCGTCTCCGCCAGGGCGACGGAGGCGCCGCCGTGCAGCACTCCATAGGGCTGATGAACGGCCGGCGTGACCGGCAGCGTGGCGCGCAGGTAGTCCGGACCGATCTCAGTGATGCGGATCCCCATACGGTCGGCGAAGGTGCCGCGCGAGAGGCGCTCGAGCTGCTCGGGGGTGACGTCGGTGCGCCAGATGCTCATCGCGGTATTCTAGCGATCCATGAAGCTCTACACCTATTTCCGCAGCTCCGCGGCATATCGCGTGCGCATCGCGCTGAATCTCAAGGGGATCGACTACGAGGCGGTGCCGGTCGATCTGCGGCCGGGCGCGCACCCCCAGCCCGAATATCTCGCCCGAAATCCGCAGGGGCTCATCCCGGCGCTCGAGGACGGGGGAAGGGTCATCAGCCAGTCGTTGGCCATCATCGAGTACCTGGAGGAAACCCACCCGCAGCCTGCCCTGCTTCCGCGCTCGGCGCTCGATCGGGCGCGGGTGCGCTCGCTGGCGCTCGCCATCGCCTGCGACATTCACCCGCTCAATAACCTGCGCGTGTTGAATTACCTGCGCTCGCCGCTCGGACACGACGAGGAGGCCGTGGATGTCTGGTATCGGCACTGGATCGCCGAGGGCCTGCGCGCTCTCGAGGAGGAAGCCAAGCGCTCGAGCGGCGATGGTCACCACATGTTTGGCGCCGAGTTGACGCTCGCGGACGTCTGCCTCGTGCCGCAGATGTTCAACGCCCGCCGCTTCAGGTGCAACGTGGACCCTTTCCCCACGTTGCGGATGATTTGCACGCATCTCGAGGGATTGGCGTCTTTCGCGCGTGCCGCCCCGGACGCGCAGCCGGACGCGCGGTGAGAGGCGGGCGGCTACGATCCCTTCAACCGAGCCGCGACGCGGCGGTAGGCTTCGCGAAACGGAATGCCTTCCCTCACCACCAACCGGTTGGCTTCCTCGGCGGCGTCGATCGCGGGATCGAGTCGGATGCGCTCGGGACGGAAGCGCATCGCATCGAGAGCCGGAGGGAGGATCTCGAGCGTCTGTCGGGCGAGGTCGATGCCCCGGAAAAGCGGGAACTTCAGCAGCTGCAGGTCGCGTTGGTAGCCGGAGGGGAGCTTGGCGCAGAGCCCGAGCGCTTCGGTGAGGCAGGCGAGCGCGGTGGCCGTGCGACCCCGGATGAGCTCGAACACGTCGGGGTTGCGCTTCTGCGGCATGATGGAGGAGCCGGTGGTGAACGCATCCGGCAGCTCCAGATAGCCGAATTCCCGGGTGTAGAAGAGCAGCACGTCGGCGGCGAGGCGTCCGAGGTCCTGCATGAGCAGCGCGAGCTCGAAGAGCAACTGCGCCTCCGCCTTGCCGCGCGAGAGCTGCACCGCGGTCACCGGCTCGTGCACGCTGCCGAAGTCGAGCTCGTGTCGGGTCGACTCGCGGTCGATCGGAAGACCCGGCGTGCCGTAGCCGGCCGCCGATCCCAACGGGGATTTGCCGATGCGGCGTTGCACGCCGCTCAATCCCTGCGCGTCGTCGCGAATTTCCGCGGCAAACCCACCCGCCCAGAGCGCCACGGAGCTCGGCATCGCCTGCTGCATGTGGGTGTAGCCGGGAAGCGCCGTGCTCTTCTCGCGCTGCGCCAGACGCTCGAGCGCCTCGGCGACCCCGACGGCGCCCGCGCTCATCTGCTCAACGACGTCCCGCATGTAGAGGCGCAGCGCCGTCAGCACCTGGTCGTTGCGCGAGCGCCCCAGGTGCACGCGTCCGCCAGCGGCTCCGATGCGTTCGGTGAGCCGCCGCTCGAGCGCCGTCTGGCCGTCCTCATCCGCGAGCTCGATCCGCCACAGACCGCGCGCATGCTCATCGGCAAGCGCCTCGAGTCCCAAGCGGATCGCCTCGAAATCCGCGCGCGAAAGGAGCTTCTGTTCGTGCAGCATCCGCGCGTGAGCGATCGAAGCGCGCGCGTCGTAGCGAACCAACCGCTCATCGAGGCCGTGGTCCTCGCCGGCGGTGTAGCTCAGCACCTTGTCATCGAGCGGCATACCCTTGTCCCACAAGCGGCTCATGGCGGGCTCAGCTGTGCGCTCCTTGCAGCTGCTCGGCGGGGGTGAGCGCGTTGATGTCCGCCACGATGAGTGTGCCCGTGCCCTCGTTGGTGAACACCTCGCCGAGAATCCCCTCCGGGGCCTGATAGGACACCACGTGCACGCGCCGCACCCCGCCGCGGATCGCCTCCTCGATGGCCTGCACCTTGGGAAGCATGCCATCGGCGATGCGGCCCTCCTCGCGCAGGCGCTTGAGCCCCTGCAGGTCGATGTAGGAAATGAGCGACCCCGGGTCGGCCACGCTGCCGAGAAGCCCCGGTGCACCGGTGCAGAGGATCAGCTTCTCCGCGCCGAGCGCCGCGCCGAGCGCGGCGGCGACCGTGTCCGCGTTGATGTTGAGCAGTACCCCGCCGTTATCGGCGGAGAGCGGGCTCACGACCGGCATGAGTCCGTTGTCGAGGAGCTTGCGCACCGCGGTCGGGTCCACGGCATCGATGTCGCCGACGAATCCGTAGTCGATGAGCTCGCCGCTCGAGTCGATCCTGACCGGCGGACGCTTGTGCGCGCGCACCAGGCCCGCATCCACGCCGCTGATGCCCACCGCGTCGATGTCGAGATCGCGGCAGATCCCGAGGATGCGGGTGTTGATGAGACCGTTCAGCACCATCGCCGTCAGATCGATCGACTTCTGGTCGGTGACGCGCCTTCCCTCCACCATGCGGGTGGGGACCCCCAATGCGGTGGCCAGCTCCGTGAGCTGCGGGCCGCCGCCGTGCACGAACACCACCCGTACACCGAAATAGTGGAGGATCGCGATCTGCTCGATGAGCACTCGCGTGGAGGCGATATCGGCAAATACCCCGCCACCGGCCTTCACCACGAAGGTCTTGCCCTTGTACATGCGGATGTACGGCGCGGCGTTCTTGAGCGCCCGGATCGCGAGGGCTTGATCGCCAGGATGCATGATCATTTCAGTGTTGTCCCTCAAACGCTCTTCAACATGCGATAGAGAACCGCCATCTGTGCGGTGAGGCGGTTGTAGGCCTCCCGCTGCACGATGCTGCGCGGGCCGTCGAGCACCTCGTCGGCCACCGCGACGTTGCGCCGCACGGGCAGGCAGTGCATCAGACGGCAGTCCGCGGCCGCGCGCGCGAACCAGTCGTCGCGAACGCACCAGTCCGTGAGCGGGCCGCGCAGTCGGGCATCTGCGGCCGCATCGCCGTAGCAGGAGGTCGCGCCCCATTCCTTGGCGTAGATGACGTGCGCGTCCGTCAACGCCTGGTCCCGGTCCGCGGTTTCGGTGACGGAGCCGCCGGATGCCGCGGCCGCGCGCCGCGCCTTGTCCATGACCGGCGACGGCAGCGCGAACCCTTCCGGCCGCAGCACGATGACTTCCATGCCGCGAAGCGCCGCCATGTGGACCGCGGTGGCGGGCACCGCGAGCGGCAGCGCGCGCGGATGATAAGCCCAAGACAGCACGAACCGCCCACTTCGCGGTACGGCGAGATCGTCCATGGTCTTCCAGTCGGCGAGCGCCTGGCAGGGGTGGCTGATCGCCGACTCGAGGTTGATGAGCGGCTTGTCGATGAGATTCGCCATCGAGTTGAAGGCATCATCCGCGAGGTCCGCCGCGAGATCCTTGCCGTCCGCGAACGCCCGCACACCGAGCGCATCGCAGTAGGAGGCGAGCACCGGAACGCCCTCGCGCATGTGCTCCGCCGCCGCGCCGCTCATGACGGCGCCGAGACGCGTCTCGAGCTGCCAGGTGCCCTGGCCCGGTGAGATGACGAACGAGCTGCCGCCGAGCCGCGCCATGCCCGCCTGGAAGGAGGCCAGGGTGCGAAGCGAAGGATTGAGGAAGAGGAGCCCGAGGATCCTGCCCGCGAGCGCCTGCGGCTCCGGGCGCGTCTCGAGGCGGCGCGCGAGCTCGAGCAGCTCCAACACCTCCTCGCGCTCCAGCTCCGCCAGATCGAGAAAGCGCTTCATGACTCGAGGCTCGCGAGCGCATCGCGCAGCATGTCGACGTGCTCCTGCTCGAGCGTGTAGGGCGGCAGCAGGCGCAGGATGTGGCTGTCGCTCGCCGTGCCCGCGAGAATGCCGCCTTCCAACAGCTCGGCGTGGATCTGCTTCGCGGGCCGGCTGGTGCGCAGGCCAAGGAGAAAGCCTTCTCCCTGGCTCGCCGTCACGGGACCGACGATGCAGGTGCGGCGGATGTATTCCGAAACACGCCGCACGTTCTCGAGCAGCTTCTCCGATTCTATGGCCTCGATCACCGCCTCGATCGCCGCGCAGGCCATCGGACCGCCACCGTAGGTGGTGCCAAGAAGCCCGATACCCAAACTGGCGGATACCCTGGCGCAAGTCAGCAGCGCCGCGCACGGGAAACCGTTCCCGAGCGCCTTCGCCGCGGTGATCATGTCGGGCATGATCTCGTAGAGGTTGGCGGCGAAAGGATGCCCGACGCGGCCGAGGCCGCACTGCACCTCATCGAAGATGAGTTGCGCGCCGACCTCGTCGCAGCGGCGGCGCAAGGCGGCGAGATAGGGTTTGCCGAGGTCGACCGCGCCCGCGAGACCCTGTACCGGCTCGACGATTACCGCCGCCGTGCGCTCGGTGACGTGGGCCGCGATTGCGCCGAGGTCGCCGCGCGGCATGAAGCTGACATCGAACGGCTTAGCCGGAAACCCGTACCAGCTGTCCGAGCCCCAGGTGACCGCCCCTGCCGCCGCCGTGCGGCCGTGGAAGCCACCCTCGACCGCGGCGACGTGCGCTCGGGAGGTCAAGCGAAAGGCAAGCCGCAACGCGTTTTCGTTGGCCTCCGCCCCGCTGTTGACGAAAAACACACTGGTGAAATCGAGCTTGGAGAAGCGCACCAGTCGCTCGGCGGCCCGCGCGCGGATCTGCATCGGGATCGCGTTCGTCTGGAAGTTGCACGAGCGCGCTTGGCTCGTGAGTGCCTCGGTCCAGCCCGGATGAGCGTACCCGAGCGCGGCCACGGCATGTCCGCCGTAAAGATCGAGTACCCGCTCGCCGCGAGCGTTCAGCAGCCATACGCCGCGGGCGGAGGCGACCTCGAAGGGATATTGAGAGAAAACCGGCGCGAGGAAATCGCGCGTCGGCGGCTGGTCGGGTTTCGCGGCGGTATTGCGCGGCATTCGCATTTGCATGGGGATCTCGAGCTTTCAGGTCCAGCCGGGCGCGCAGGCCGTCAGCCCCACGGTCTCCGGCAGGCCGAACATCCGGTTCATCCACTGCACGGCGCCTCCGGCCGCGCCTTTGTTGAGATTGTCGATCGCACACATCACGGCAACGGTACGGCCGTTCGCGGCGGCGGAAAGATGCGCGTAGTTGGTGGTCGCGACCTCCTTGACTCGCGGGGCGCAGTCGCTCACCCGCACGAAGGGCGATCCGGCGTAGAACTCGCGCAGCGCCGCCAGCGCCCTCGGCGTATCGATCGCGGTCTTCAGCGGGGCCTGCACGGTGAGGTGAATGCCGCGGGCGAAGGGCCCCGAGTGCGGCACGAAAGCGAACTCCGCCTCGATGCCGGTCGCGGCGCGCGCGCAGGCGGCGACTTCCGGCGCATGCCGATGTGTCAGCGCATTGTACGAATAGAGATCGCCGTGCCGGAGCGGATGATGAGTTGCTTCCACGGGCTTGCGACCGGAGCCGGTGCTGCCGGTGATGCCCGTCACGAAGAGCACGGGCGGCGTGAGCCCCAGGGCGAGGAGCGGCACGCTCGCGAGCAGCGTCGCGGTGGCGAAGCAGCCCGGGTGCGCGACGTGCGGGGTCTCGAGCTCGCGCAAGTGCTCCGGCACCGCGCAGGTGAATTCCGGCAGCCGCGCCGCAGCGGCATGCGCGTGCCGGTAGACGGCTTCGTACTCGGCCGCGGAGCGGAAGCGGAAATCGGCCGAGATGTCGACCACCCGCGGCCGCGTCCCGGCCTGTGAAGCGGCCATCAACAGCGAGTCGATGAGACCGGCCGAGACGCCATGCGGGGCCGCGGAAAACACGGCGCACGCCGGCCTGCCGGTGATGAGCGCCTGCACTTCGGCTTGCGAATTGAAACGCGTGTCGCCGCAGGCCGCCGCAAGATGGGGGAATGCGGTCGCGACCGGCTCCCCGGGCAGGCTCTCGGACATCACGGCGGCAAGCTCGAGATATGGATGCCCCGCGATGAGGCGCAGCAGCTCGCCCGCGACGTAGCCCGTGCCGCCGAGCACGATGGTCGGGATCGGTCCGTTCATGCGGCCGACTCCCGCACGAGACCCAGAGCCTCCATGACTCGATCACCCAGTGCCGCGCCGGTGCTCATCGCATTGAAGGCGGGCACACCCATCTGCGTGGTGATGATCTCCACGCCGACCTGGTTGTCGGTGGAGGGACCCGTGACGGCGCAGGGCTCGATCCCGAACCGCTCGCGCAGCAGCTTCACGCCGCCCCAGGCGGCGACCGGATCGTTGGCCGAGAGCACGACGCCGCTCAGCGCCGCGCGGATGTCGGGACACTCCAGGATCGCATCGACGCCGTAGGTGCCCAAAATACCGTCACCGAGCTCGAACACGATCACATCGGGCTTGCCTGCCGAGAGCTCGGTGAGCATGGTGCGGGTAAGCGCCGGGCCGTTGGCCCGGGTCGTGGTGACGACGCCGAGGTCGGTGAAGATCGCAGATCGGCGCGCGCCGGCATCCTCCATTGCGAGGACGTCACGGCGCAATGAGACCCCGGTCGCCTTGAAGGCGTCGATCGTAAGGCCGCGATGGCGCATCCGGCTGATGATGGCGCAGGCGGCGGCCGTCTTGCCCGCTTCCATGCAGGTGCCCGCCAGGGCGACGACCGGCACCTGCCGGGACTCGAGCTTCGCCTCGAGATCGAGCCGGCGGTGTCCGACTCGCGCGGGCACACCGATGCGCTCACCGAGATACGGAAAATGCAACGCCACGCCGAGCACGCGGCAGTCGAAGGGCTTGCCCTTGTCGGGGTTGATGGAGTCGCAGATTCCGAGCACGCCGCCGATGTTGAGCATCTGGATGACATCGCCCGCCTGCACCGCGGGCGGCACATGACCGGAGTAGCCGAAGAGCGCCTTGCGGTGGCCGAGGGCGCCCACCACGATGTCGCCCTTACCCACCTTGGCCATACGGCCGCTGGTGAGCTCCAGCGTGTTGTAAGTCGACTTGTTGGTCAGGACTTCGACGACCACCACCACGCCTTCCTCGGCGGGGATCTCGGTCGCGATGCGCACCTCGCGCGAGAGGCTGCAGGCCTGCGCCACCGAGGCGACCTTGTCGACGACGACGCTTCTCATGCCGCTCACCACTGTCAGGACTCCGTGCCGGGGCGCGACTCGCCGTCGGCGCGCTCGGCGGCGCGGCGGTGAAACATGCCCGTGAGGGCGACGATTTTCGAAAAGCCGAGCGCATCGGCGGCGGTCCACTCGCCCGCCACCTCGCCGTAGACACCCTTGGAGGCGGCCATGAGCGAGTAGGGCGACTCGACACCTTCGATGAAGAGGTTGCCGGGGCGAAGCTGCACGCGCACCTCACCGCTCACCCGCGCCTGCGAGCAAAGGAGCAGGGCCTCGATGTCGCGGCAGACCGGATCGAGGAGCTGGCCCTCATGCACCAGATCGCCGTAGGGCTGCGCGACCGTCTCCTTGATGCGCTGCTGGCGGGCCGTGAGCACGAGTTTCTCGAGCTCCCGATGAGCGGTGAGCAGCACCTCGGCGGCGGGCGCCTCGAAGGCAACCCGGCCCTTGGTGCCGATGATGGTGTCGCCCAAGTGAATTCCGCGACCGATGCCGAACGGCGCGGCCAGCGCCTCGAGCGCCTCGATGAGTGCCACCGGTGCGAGCGAGCGGCCGTCGAGCCCCACGGGACGACCGCGCTCGAACGCGATGAGGTGAGGCTCGGGCGATCGCGGGTGAGTGAAGGCATCGCGCGTCAACACCCAGGCCTCATCGGGGATTCTGCCCGAGGATGTCAGGGTCTCCTTGCCGCCGATCGTGACACCCCAAAGCCCGCGGTTGACCGAATAGGCGGCCCCGAAGGGGGGCACCGGAAGGCGGCGGCTCTGCAGATACTCGAGCTCCTCCTGGCGCTTGAATGCGCGGTCACGCACCGGCGCGAGCACTTCGAGCTCGGGCGCGAGCGTGCGCATCGCGACCTCGAAGCGGACCTGGTCGTTGCCGGCCGCGGTGCAGCCGTGCGCGATCATGCGGGTGCCGAGCCGCCGCGCCATGTGCGCGATGGTCTGCGCCTGCATGACACGCTCCGCGCCGACGCAGAGCGGATACATCTGGCCGCGCTTCACGTTGCCCATGATGAGAAAGCGCAGCACCTGCTCGAAGTAGTCGGCGCGCGCATCGATCTGATGGTGCTCCACGGCGCCGAGCGCGCGCGCGCGCTCGGCCAGGGTGCGCGCCGCCGCCGCATCGATTCCCCCGGTATCGACCGTCACGGTGATGATGGGGCGGCCGTAGTTCTCCTTCAGCCACGGCACGAGAAACGACGTGTCGAGACCGCCGGAGTAAGCGAGAACGATGGGCTGGTCGCCCTTGACGGAAAGGGGATTGGGCATGCTCAGACTCGAAAGATCGCCTGCAGCCGGGCGACGAGGGCATCCTGCGCACGGGCATGGGCGGTTGCGATGAAGATGGTGTCGTCGCCGGAGATGGTACCGGTGACCTCGGGCCACTCCGCCCGGTCGATCGCGACGGCGACGCTCTGCGCCGCACCGATCGTGGTCCTGACCACCGTGAGCGAGGGGCCAGCGCGCTTCAGGCCGCGCACGAACTGCGCGAGCATGGCGAAATCGCCGTTGGCTCGCGATACCTCGTCCGGGGGCAGCACGTACCTGCCGCTCGCCTTGAGCACGCCGAGGTCCCGCAGATCGCGGCTCACCGACGACTGCGTCACCTCGAATCCTTCGGTCTTCAGCAGGCGCGCGAGATCCTGCTGCCGGCGAACGTGTCCGTCGCGCAGGATCCGCACGATCACCTGACGTCGCTCGAGCTGCTGGGCGTCCATCGGTGGATCAGACAGGAAGATGCTTGTGCATAAAATTGCGACAATTATGCATATTAATGCGCAAGCGTCAAGAGTGGTCCGATGGCTATTTCTCGACGCTGAAGACCAGATCCGCCCCCCTGACCTGGCCCGCCTCGGTGCGGATCGTCCAGTGGTCGCCCAGGCTGTAGCGCAGCCGGATCGCATTCAACTGCTGGGTGATTCCGACGCCGTAGCTCACGTAGAGCCGCGGCGAGAGATACTTGCCGAGGACCAGAGAGGTCTCGTTGTTGAGATCGGTCTCCAGGCTGATGTCGGGCAGGCCGATCCGCGAGCCCAGCTGCTGCGCGAGGATGGCGCCGCCCTGGGTGAGCAGCTCGTTGGCGGCGGTCGCCTGCTGGCTCTGCGGCGTCGAGGCCGCCTGCAACATCTGCAGCGAGCCGCCGCCGCCGCCGCCGGAGAGAATCAGCGAGACGATCTGCGACTGCGGCAGCGACGGGTCGGAGAAGAAGGACATCCGCGGCTGCTGCAGGGTGCCACGCACGTTGATCCCGGCGGTCACGTCGGGATAGCGCTTGATGGCGCGGATCTCGATGCCCGGATTGTCGATCGGGCCGCCCGTGAAGATGAGGCGTCCGCGCTGGATCTCGAGCTTGCGGGCGTAGGCCGCATACTCACCCTTCTGCACCGAGAGCTCGCCGGTGGCGCGGGTGATCGCATCGTAGCCGCTGCGCACCGTGATGCTGCCCACGAGCTGACCGGTGAGGCCCAGGGAGTCGATGTTGACATTGGGCCCTAGAGTCATGGTGATCTGGGTCCTCACCTTGAAGCGGTCGGCGGGATTTTGCGACTCCTGCCCGACGATGACCTCGTCCGAGGAGGAGGTCACCGCGCCGGTGTAATCGGTCGGCACGATCTTCGCGTAGGGCACGGCCACCGTGCCGGTGACGTCGATCTCCCGCGCCGCCACCTTGAAGTCGAGATTCGGCGAGGCGTCGATCTGCGCTTCCGGGATGTCCACCACCCGCAGGTTCTCGCCCGCGAGGTGCAGCTGCCCGTAGGGCAGCGAATCACGCCACTGGAGCTGGCCCTGCGCATGCACACGCCCCTTGCCCGCCTGCGCGGCGCCATCGAACATCAGCCCCTCGTCCGTCAGATGCGCCGTCAGGCCGATCTGACGCAGCCGCAGATTCGTCTGGTAGAGATCGACCTCGCCGTCGGCGACGCTGAGCGCACCGCTCAAGTGCGGATCGGCTACCGTGCCGCTGATGTGGGCATCCGCAGTCAGATTGCCGGCGACCCGATCGAGCTCGGGGACATAGATCGGAATCAGATCGAGCCTCGAGGTTTGAGCGCGCAGCTCGCCGGTGGCCGGCATGTCCTGCCACCGCCGCGCGCCGCGGCGGATCTCGAGCGTCCCCTCGAGCGTGCCGATCTCGCCCGACGTGAGCGATGCTTCGACGTTGATCGCGTCCGTCGTCGCCGTCGCCGTGAGCGTGCCCGACCCGATGGAGGTGCGCTCGGTGCGTCCGCTCACGAGCCGCCGCGACAGCACCGCGTGGTCGAGCTCGATGTGCAGCGCTCCCTCAGCGGGGCTGTTTGTGGCGCCGAAGAGGCGCGCGCCGACGTCGATGGTGCCGAGATATTCGACGGCGGGCGTGCGTCCCGCGGTGAGCGTGCTCAGGGGTAGCTGGCTGGCGGTCAGCGTGGCGGACCACGCCGCGGGCGTCCAGCTCGCCTGCGCGCAGAGGTTGCCCGGGGTGCCGATGAGGCAGAGCCGATCGATGCGGCTCGTCGAAGCGGACAAGGTCAGTGATACCGTCCGCTCCAGATGCAGCCGCAGCGACTCCTGACCCGAGAGGGTGAGCGTATCGAGTCTGCCGGCGAAGGCGCCGTGATCGAAACCGCCGCTGGCAGCCGCCGCGAGATGCAGCCCCGGCGCCTGGGCCTCGAGATGGGCCACGGCCGCAGACGCCGGACCGTCAAGCGTGAAGTCGACGCTGCGCACGGTGCGCCGCTTGAAGCGCAGCTCGCGCAAGTGCGCCGCGATCGATGAGCGTCGGCGCGAGCTCGGATCGAAATCCACTCGTGCATCGAAACCCGCGAGCGACACTCCGTCGTAGAGGATGTCCGCCCCCTTTGCGGTGGCGAGAATATCGGGGCTGTCGAGCGGCCCGCGGAGCGTCCCGTTCGCCTGCAGGCGGCCGCGGCTGCCCGCCGAGAGGAGACCGAGATCCTCGGCCGTCACGGCGAATCGCAGGTCGGCGTTGCGATCGATCCGGCCGTCGAGTGCGAGGCGCGTGCGGCCGAGGACCACACGAATCTGCTGGAACGTCCACGTATCGCCGGCATGGGTGAGTGCGCCGCCGCCGCTTGCCGCGACGCCCCGCAGTCGTCCGCTGAGCCCGTTGATGCCCAAGCTCACCGGATCGCCTGATTTGAATCCGTGGCCTGAGAGCGTCACCCCGAAGTTGAGGCTGCCGGGCAGGTCGGATCGCATCTCAGCCGGATCGATCCCGGTCGCGCGGCCGCTCACGACCCAGCGCTGCACCGGGGCCCAGGTCACCTCACCCTGCACATCGGCATGACCGCGCAAGAGATCGAGTCGCGCCTGGCTGATGCTGACACCATCGTCGCCCAACTTTCCGGTGACGACGGCGGGAACCGGCGCAAGCGCTTCGATCTGCGCCAGTCCCTTCGTCTTGAAATCGTACGGGCGCAGGCCCGAGAGCTCGAAAGTTCCCGCGCCGCTGCGAAACGGTACGCTCGCTCCGGCGAGCGGCCAGCGAAGGTTGCGCCAGCTGCCCCGTAGATCCAGACGCGGGCCGCCGGCGACGATCCCGATCGTGCCGGAGGCGATCGTCCGCGCCCCCGAGGCGGGATGCGTGATGTCGATCCGGGATGCGGTGAGGACCTCTTTGGAATATGACCCATCGAACTGCACATCGAATGAGCCGACCTTGAGCCCCGCCGGATCCAACGTGCCACGCGCGGTGAAGGCCTTCCCGGCGCCACTCAGGGCGAGCTTGCCGCCGATGGCGCCGAGCGCGCCGGTGAGATGCCAGGCGCGCAGATCGAAGTCCTGCACCACGGCCTCACCCCGCCAGTGCCAGTCGTGAGTCAGATCGAGCATCTCGCCGCGGAGATCGCTCTGGAAGGGCGTGAGAATCCTGCCGCTGATCGGCAGCTTGTCGAGGTCGCCCGCGGCATTGGCGGCCATCTTCCATACCGGCTGCCCGCGCGGCTGCCAGGTGATCTCACCGTTGGCCGAAAGCCGCAGCGGATCGCTGGCGTGGAGGGTCCCGGAGGCGTCGAAATGCACTTCGCCCATCTGCAGGTGCGCCTCGTAGAAGCGGATATCCTGGTGGCGTAGCAGCGCCGACCCGGAGATGTCGGTGGCGGTGAGCCGCGTGCCGTCCGGAACCACCAGCACGGCCTGGCCGACCCTCGCGTGGCCGATCCCAATGGTCAGCCAGCGGGGCACGAAAGGCGGTGCATGGGGCGGCCCGGTGGGCGGGCCCGGCGGGCGCTTGACCTCGATATAGACGCTATCGACCGTGGTATCGGGCGTGCGCAGCGTCTGCCACAGGAGCGGCTCGAGCAGCACGCGGGTGTAGATGCCGCGAATCTCGAGATGCACCCGCTCCTGGTCAATCTCGACCAGTCCGGCGCGGGCGCCGCTCGCGATCGTGCCGCTCACGTTCTCGATCCTGACGCCGACATGGCCGAATCGCTGCGGCAGATGGCTCACCACGAATCGCAGCCCGGTCTGCGTGAAGAGCACGGCGTAGAGCGCGGCGCACGGCAGGGCGATCGCGACGAGAACGAAGAGCGTGGCGGCGAGCAGCAGGACACGGCGCATGGGCGGCTACCGCGCGCTCACAGCTTCGGCGAGAAGTTGATGTAAAGGCGCGGGCCGCCCGACTGCGACAGCGGCTGTCCGACATCGATGCCGAGCGTCAGGACCGGCAAGCGCACGCGAAAGCCGATACCGGCGCCGTACTGGATCAGGGCGCTGCACTGCGGCGGACTCGGGCCCGACGCCGGGGCGCACTGCGCACCGAAGTGATCGAAGGCGTTGCCGTAGTCGAAGAATGCGGCGACGCCGAAGTTCCGCGGCAGGTCGCGATCGAATTCCACCGAGCCGGTGATCACGTCCTTGCCGCCGGCTTTCGCGAGATCGCAGATCTGGGTGCCGGGGACGCAGTATTGCTGTGTCGGCGACAGATCGTTGTAGGCGAAGCCGCGCACGCTGTCCTCGCCCCCGGCAAAGAAGCGCATCACCGGCGGCAGCTGCGTGAAATGCGAGGCGAAAGTGGCTCCGAGCTCATCGCGCAGCAGCAGGTGCCACTTCGGCGCCAGCGCGAACACCCGCTCGAGCTGCACGTGGACCTGGAGGAAGTCCGCCTTCGAGCCGAAGGCTCCCTGGGAGCCGCGGATTTCGGCGAAGAATCCATGCTCGAACATGGGCTCGCCGAGATAACCCTTTGGCACGGAGGCAACGTCCACGCCCGGCACCAACATGTCGCTGGTCGGTATGCCGATGGTGACGTTGGCACTGCATGCCGCGCCCGGTCCGGTGGCGCCCGCGATGCAGGCACTGGAGGAGTTGAGCGCCCCGGAGGCGGTCGTCTGGACGGTGCCGGTGGCGTGCACGGCGTTCACGAACCATACCGTCTGCCAGCGTCCGGTCACTCGGGTCAGACTCGGTCCGATGGAGTCGGTGCGTGCATCGACGTCCGCGAGCTGCTGCTGCTCGACGGTGCCGGCCAGTGTCAGATTCTCGACCGCCGGGTCGCCGAATGGAATGACATAGCGGCTCTGCAGGCTGTACTTGGTCACCTGGGCGGCTTCCAGATCGACGCTCATCTTGTGGCCGTAGGAGTTGACTCGTCGATCCTGCCAGCTGAGGATGCCGCGCGCGCCGGTATCGGTCGCGTAGCCGCCGGCGAAGGAGTAGACGTTCGGCCGGCTCGTAGCGGCGCGGATGCTCACCGGCACCGTGCGTGTCGCCCGGTCAGGCGTTCCCGGTAACACCTCCAGATCGGAAAAATATTCCGTGTCATCGAGTGCGAACTGGGTGCGCAGGACCTCCGTCAGGTCGAAAGGATCGCCCTGACGGTAGCGCAAGTACCGGCGTACCAGCTTCTCGCTCACCGCGTGCTGCTCGATGGTGGTGGCGCCAAAGCGATAGCGCACGCCGGTCTCGAGCTCGAGGGCGATGCTGGCGGTGTGCTTCGCGGGATCGACCAACAGCTCATGACGGGTCAGCGTCGCATCGAGATAGCCATACGTCGCCGCCGTGCGCAGCAGGTCGCCCTTGACACCTTCGTACTCGGCCTGGTTGAGCCGCTCGCCGGCATGAAAGGGGAGCTTCGAGGTGATGCGGGTGAAAAGCGGGCTCGAGGCTCCCGGTCCCACCAGGCCAACGTCGACCTTCCTCAGGATCACCGGCTGACCGGGGTCGATGGTGATCGTCACCTGCCACTTGCCGGGCCCGGAGGCCGTCACGCTCGAGCGCACCTTCGGCTCGAAATACCCGAACGGGCGCAGGGCCGACTGCACCTCCCGCCCGATGCGGCTCTGCAGTCTGTCGACGGTGTCGGAGGTCAAGCCCTTGCTGCGCTGGTAGCGGGCGAAGCTCAAGTAGGCGAGCACGTTGCTGCGCAGCGGGTCGGCCACGCCGCGGATCGTGATGGTGACGTCGGCCCGCGCCAGCGGTACGGCGAACACACCTGCGAGGAGCAATGCGAGGACGCCCGAGACTCGCCATGGCGGCCGAGCCCGGTATAACGAATTGCATTGCGCCATTGATGCGTGCGAACAACCCGGCGGATGAATCAGGGATTGTAGACGTGACCGTTTCCTCGAGTGCCAGTTCCTTGCGCTAACGGGTCTCAGAGTCCGCCGGGCCCTGGTTCCTTGCGCCGGCGGGTCTCGGGGGAGAACCGGCTTGGGTTCCGGCGGCCTAGCCTGGATTTCCACGATGGGGCTTTCTTAACGGCGGGGGCGTGATTTCCTGCAGGATTTCGGCATTCGCCGCGCCCGCTTATTATCATTTCTGTAGAT
>JBAUOO010000249.1:0-22128 GCA_049579785.1 Steroidobacteraceae bacterium | reverse complement strand
CGCAGCCGCCGGTCCCGAGGCCGCGCGCCCCCTGGAGCTCGCCGGGCTCATTGCGCTGAGTGATCCGCCGCGAGCCGATTCGGCCGCGCTGATTGCCGAGCTTCGCTCGCTCGGCGTTCGCACCGTGATGGTGACGGGGGATGCGCCCGCTACGGCCGCCGTTATCGCCCACGCTGTCGGGCTCGATGGCCCCGTGTGTCCGGCGGGGGCGCCACCGCCGGGCGTGCATCCGCAGGACTTCGCGGTCTTCGCGGGCGTTTTCCCCGAGGACAAGTTCCACATCGTCAGGGCGTTCCAGCACGGTGGTCATACGGTCGGCATGTGTGGCGATGGCGCCAACGACGCTCCGGCGCTGCGGCAGGCGCAGATGGGGATCGCGGTCTCAAGCGCCACGGACGTCGCGAAGTCCGCCGCCGGCCTCGTCCTCACCGAGCCCGGGCTCGGCGGCATCGTGAGCGCGGTGCGTGAGGGGCGCATCGCCTTTCAGCGCATCCTCACCTACACGCTGAGGTCGCTGACGCAGAAGTTGAGTCAGATGCTGCTGCTCGTCACAGGGCTCGTCATGACGGGGCACGCGATACTGACACCGCGCCTCATGGCGATCCTGATGATCACCGGCGATTTTCTCGCCATGTCCGCGACCACCGACAACGTGCGCCCATCGGAGCGTCCGAACGCATGGCACGTCAACAACGTGACCCTGCTCGGGGTCGTGTTGGCTCTCTGCAACGTGACCTTCTGCACCGCCGTGGTGGCGGTCGGGTATTATCGGCTCGGGCTCGCGCGCCCGGAGCTTCGGACGCTCGCCGCGGTGACGCTCGTCTTCGTCGGTCAGGCGACTTTCTACGTGGTGCGCGACCGGCGCCGGCTCTGGAGCTCGCGGCCGAGCGCCTGGATCGTCGTCTCTTCGGTCGCCGACGTGCTCATCATCACCGCGCTCGCGACGCAAGGCTTGCTCATGGCCGCCGTGCCCGCCGGACTCGTCGGCCTCGTGCTGGGGGCATCGCTCGGGCTGGCACTCCTCCTCGATGCGGTGAAAGCGCTCGTGAGCCGGCCGCTGCAGGTGCAATAGCCGGCCCCGCGTCCGTACAATTGCCTATTGCTGATTTAGAAACAGCTAATATAACCTTGCCGGATGACCGCGGGTGGGGGCAGGTGACATGATTGACGGAACCGTTGTCGATCTTTCGCGCATACAGTTCGCGGCCACGGCGCTGTATCACTTCCTTTTCGTGCCGCTGACGCTCGGGCTCAGCTTCCTGCTCGCCGCGATGGAGACCGTCTACGTCACCACCGGCAAGCCGATCTACCGGCAGATGGCGCAGTTCTGGGGCAAGTTGTTCATGATCAACTTCGCGCTGGGCGTGGCGACCGGGCTGACGATGGAGTTCCAGTTCGGCACCAACTGGTCGTTCTATTCGAGTTTCGTCGGAGACATTTTCGGGGCGCCGCTCGCGATCGAGGGGCTGATGGCGTTCTTCATGGAATCGACCTTCGTAGGCCTCATGGTGTTCGGCTGGGAGCGGCTCTCCAAGGGTCAGCACCTGGCCGTCACCTGGCTGGTGGCGTTGGGCTCGAACCTCTCGGCGTTGTGGATCCTGGTTGCCAACGGCTTCATGCAGGACCCGGTGGGCGCGAGCTTCGACCCGGTCACCCTGCGGATGGAGCTCACGAGCTTTCCGAAGCTCATCTTCAGCCCGGATGTGCAGTCGAAGTTCGTGCACACCAGCATCGCCGGTTACGTCACCGCGGCGATCTTCGTGGCCGGAGTGAGCGCCTACTACATGCTGCGCAAGCGCCACATGACCCTTGCCAAGCGCTCCTTCCGCATGGCGGCGCTTTATGGCGTGCTGGCGACCATGGGCGTGATCACGTTGGGTGATGCGCTCGGATTCGTCGCCGGGAGCGTGCAGCCGACCAAGCTCGCGGCCATGGAAGGATTGTGGACGACGGAGTCCGCGCCCATGCCGTTCAACCTCATCGCCTTCCCCGATCAGGCGAAGCAGGAGAACAGGGGTGAATTGCAGCTGCCGGACCTGCTCTCGCTGTTGGTGACGCATTCGCTCGACGGCACCGTGCCGGCGGTCGATGCGCTCGAGCGGCGGGCGCAGCGGAGGATCGAGAATGGCATTCCGGCGGTGCAGGCGCTGCAGGCGCTCTCGAGGAATCCCAAGGATGCGGCCGCGCTGGCGCAGTTCGATGCCCACCGGAGTGATCTCGGGTACGGCTTTCTCGTGCAGCGCTACGCACCCGATCTGAGCAAGGTCACAGCGGTGCAAGTGAGCCAGGCGGCGCGCGATTCCATTCCGCCGGTGGCGGGCGTGTTCTGGTCGTTCCGCGTGATGGTGGGCTTCGGCCTGCTGATGCTGGCGTTCTTCGTGCTGTCCGTGTGGTACAGCCTGCGCAATAAAATCCAGAAGATAACCTGGCTCCTGAAGATGGCGGTGTGGATGATTCCGGTGCCGTTCCTCGCCGATGAGGCCGGCTGGCTGGTTGCCGAGCTCGGGCGCCAGCCCTGGACGGTATTCGGCGTCCTGCCGACCTGGATGAGCGCCTCGACGCACAGCGTGACGTACATGGCGTTCTCGCTGATCGGCTTCGTGGCGCTGTATTCGGTCTTCATCGTCGTCGAGATGTATCTGCTGGTGCGCGCCATCAGGTTGGGTCCCACCGAGTCCGGTGAACCCGATGAGGCGCATTCGCAATCGCGCCCCGTTCGTGCCGGGGGCGCGGCCGCCGCGCACGCTACGCAAGGGGAGGGTTGAGTCATGGCGCTCTATGCTGTCGCGCAGGTGACCTGGTGGCTCTTGCTGGGCGTGCTGCTCATGGGTCTCGCGGTGATGGTCGGCATGGACATGGGCGTCGGCGCGATCCTGCGCTACGTGGGCCGAACGGATCTCGAGCGACGCGTCGCGCTCAACATCATCGGGCCGCATTGGGACGGCAATCAGGTGTGGTTCATCTTGGGCGGCGGCGCCATATTCGCGGCGTTTCCGTTGATCTACGCCACCGCCTTCTCGGGCTTTTACGTGGTCATGCTGCTGCTGCTGTGGACCATGATCATGCGTCCGCTCGGCTTCGAGTATCGCAGCCAGATCCCGCAAGCCGCCTGGCGAGAGCTATGGGACTGGGCGCTGTTCGTCAGCGGTGCGGTGCCGATGATCGTCTTCGGCGCGGCATTCGGAAATCTCTTTCATGGCGTGCCGTTTCACTTCGAGTGGAACATGACCTCGTTCTACACCGGCAGCTTCCTCGGGCTCTTGAACCCGTTCGCGATCATGACCGGCGTGCTCTCGTTGGCGCTGGCGGTGATGATGGGAGCGTTGACCGTGATGAATGGCGCCGAAGGAGTGATGTTCGAGCGCGCTCGCGCTCTGGTGCAGGCGGCCGCGGCCGTGGCGATCGCGCTGTTCGCGATCGGCGGTGTCTGGGTGCATGCGATCCCGGGTTACCGGCTGGTCGGCGGCCCGGGCGCGGGCGTGCCGCAGACGCCGTTGCAACAGCGCGTCGTCACGGAGGCCGGAGCGTGGCTTGCGAATTTCGGCGCGCATCCGCTCCTCTGGCTCGTACCTGTGGCGGGTTTTGCCGGCATGATCGGCGCGTGGCTCGCCGCGCGGGCCGGACGCTCGCACCTCGGGTGGTGGTTGGGAGCTCTCGCCTGGATCGGCGTGATCGGCACCGCCGGCGCGGCGCTGTTCCCGTTCATGCTGCCCTCGAGCACCGATCCGTCGATGAGTCTGACCCTGTGGAATTCGAGCTCCAGCAAGACGACGCTGCTGTGGATGGCGGGGTTCACGGCGGTGTTCGTGCCGCTTATCCTGTGGTACACGGGCTGGGCCTTCTGGGTGATGCGCGGCAAGGTCAGCGCCGAGAAGATCGCGCGCGGCGACGAACACGCCTACTGAGGATACGAGCATGCGGACCTTTCTCTATTTTCTGCTCTTCATGGTCATCGCGGCCGCGGTGATCATCCTGGCCGCGATCCTCGGCGACGTCGGCGCCTGGTACTTCGCCTGGCTGGTCGGCACCACCATGATCGTACTGGTGAGCGCCGCCGGCGCGGCGCTGCTCGATGCTCAAGAGGAGCACGCCCTCGAACCATTGGCCGCCACGGCCAAGCGCGAGCAGAGCTGACCGGGTAACAACAGGTGATGTCCACGGGGTCGGATGCGGCCCCGGCTGAGTGGCGCGCCGGCCGATCGGCCGCGGACTGGTTGCGCGCAGAGCTGCGCCGGGTCCGCAAGCCGCTCGCATGCGCGGCGCTCTCGACCGGGCTGCTCGCGCTTGCCCTGGTGGCGCAGGCGTGGCTGCTGTCCGGAATTCTCGCCGCGGCTCTGTTCGGGCATGCGCCGCTCACGCAGCTGTGGCTGCAGTGGCTGGGCCTGCTGCTGCTTGCGCTGCTGCGCTTCGGCTTAAATATCGGTGTCCGCTCCACCGTCTACGGTGCGGCGCAACGTCTCACCGGCGGCCTGCGCGCGCGTTTGCTGCGCGGTGCCCAGGGACTCGGCCCGTATGGGCTGCGCTTGCACGCGAGCGGCGACCTCATCACCCGGTTGGTCGATGGGATAGACGCCGTGCTCGCCTATCTGGCGCGCTATCTGCCGCAGCTCGGCGCCGCCGTCCTCGTTCCACCGCTGCTGGCGATGTTCGTCCTTCCGGTGGACTGGGTTTCGGGCCTCATCCTGCTCTCGACCGCACCGCTGATTCCGCTTTTCATGGTGTTGGTGGGCAGGGCTGCGGGACGTGCCAGCGAGCGACGTTACGCGCAGCTGACGCGGCTCGGCGCGATCTTCATCGAAGCGCTCGGCGGCCTCCTCACCTTGCGCCAGCTGGGGGCGGCCGATCGCTTCGCGCGGCGCCTCGATGGGGAAAGCGAGGAGTATCGCGCGCTCACCATGCAGGTGCTACGCGTCGCATTCCTCTCGGCGCTGGTCCTCGAGTTTTTCGCCACGGTCAGCATTGCGCTCGTCGCGGTGTTGATCGGGTTCCGCCTGCTCTGGGGCGAGCTGCACTTCCGTGCCGGCTTGTTCGTGCTGCTGCTCGCGCCCGAATTCTATCTGCCGCTGCGCGCCCTGGGGAGCTTGCGCCATATACGCATGGACGCCCTGGCGGCCGCGCAGCACCTCTCGATGCTCGATGCGGCTCCGCTCAGCGCGCGCGGCGTGCCCGCGAGCGGCGCGCCACCGCCGCGCGAAGCGCCGCCTGACATCCGTCTCGAGCACGTGAGCTATACGCACCCCGGACGCGGGGCGGGGCTGCGGGACTGCACCCTCGTGCTGAAGGCGCGCAGAGTGACGGCCCTGGTCGGCGCAACGGGTGCGGGGAAGAGCACGCTGCTCAACCTGTTGCTCGGCTTCGCCGCACCTGACAGCGGGCGCATCTTCGTCGACGGCGTCGATCTCACCGCACTCGATGCGGCGCAGTGGCGCGGCTGCCTCGCCTGGGTCCCGCAGCAGGCGCATGTGTTCGAGGGCAGCGTGCGTGACAATCTGCTGCTCGCCGCTCCGCGAGCGGACGGCGGCGCGCTGCGGCGGGCCGCCGAGGACAGCGGCCTTGCGTCGGTACTGGCGCGCCAGCCCCAGGGCTGGGAGACGCCGCTCGGCGAGCGCGGGCTCGGCCTCTCCGGCGGCGAGCTGCAGCGTCTGGCGCTCGCCCGCGCGCTGCTGCGCGAGCAGGCACGGGTCTGGCTGCTCGATGAGCCGACCGCGCACTTGGACGCGGCCAGCGCGCGGGCCGTGGAGAGGGTCATTCGCGCTGCCGCGGCCACGCGCACCGTGGTGCTGGTGGCGCACCGGCTGAGTGCCGCTCGGTCCGCCGACTGGGTGGTTGTGCTCGATGGGGGGCGTGTGATCGAGCAGGGCGCGCCGTTCGAGCTGGCGCGGGCGCGAGGCGCCTACACCGCCCTGTTGGAGGCGGAGGAGTCATGAGCAAGGGAACCCTGCGGCGTCTGCTCACCGTCTTGTACCCGTACCGGCTCTGGATGGTCGGCGGCACTGCGCTGGCGCTGCTCGCGGCGCTGGCGATGATCGGCCTGATGGCGGTTTCGGGATGGTTCATCGCGGCCATGGCGCTCGCCGGCGCGAGCGGCGCGGCCATCAACTACTACACGCCCGCCGCGGCGATTCGCGCGTTCGCCATTCTTCGCACGGGTGGTCGCTATGGCGAGCGCCTGGTCACGCACGAGGCGACGCTGCGCGGTCTTTCGGGATTGCGCTCGTGGCTGTTCCGACGACTGATCCCGCTGGCGCCGGCGCGCCTTGCGGCGCTGCGCAGCGGCGAGCTGTTCTCGCGTCTGCGCGCCGACATCGATGCCTTGGAGCATTTCTATCTGGCCGTGCTGGTGCCGGCGGCGGTGGCGCTGCTGAGCCTCGCTCTTGCACTGCTCATTTGCCTCATCGTGCTGCCCGTGGCGGCCTCGGTGTTGCTGCTCGGCGCGCTGTCCGCAGGGATACTGCTGCCGGCCTGGATGCAGCGCCGCGCCGCCGAGGATGCGAGCCAGGCGGTGCGCGAGACCGCGGCGTTGCGTGGCCTGCTGCTCGATGCGGTGCGCGGACACGCGGAGCTGCTCGCCTGGGGAGGCGTCGCCGAGCATACTGCGCGCATCGATTCGCTGGCGGCCCGGTTGGATGCGCGCCGGACGCGCGTCGAGCGGTTACAGGCGGTGACTGGCGGATCGGTGGGACTGCTCGCGCAGCTGACGCTGCTCGGGGTGCTCGCCTTCGGATTGGCGGTGGTGCAACGCGGAGCGCTGGCGCCGCCGCTACTGGTCATGCTCTCGCTGCTGACGCTGGCCTCCTTCGAGACGATCACGCCGTTGTCGGAGGCGTTGGCGCAGTGGCGAGCCACGCACGCGGCCGCCGGACGCGTGTTCGAGCTTGCGGATGCATCCCCGGCGTTCCTCGAGCCCGAGACGTCCGCGCCACTGCCGCCGGCTCCGGCCATCGTGTTCGAGAGCGCCAGTCTGCGCTATGCCGAGGGCGCGCCGTGGGCGCTCGAGGGTGTCGAGCTCGTGCTCGCCGCGGGCGCCCGGGTGGCTGTGGTGGGTCCTTCCGGCGCCGGAAAGAGCTCGCTGCTCGCGGCACTGTTGAAATTCTACCCTCTGCAGAAGGGACGTGTATGGTTTGGAGGCCAGCCCGTGGATGCGTTGCAGGGGGATGCGCTACGCCGGCGTATCGCGGTCATCGCGCAGCAGACCGTGCTCTTCGATCTGTCCCTGCGCGATAATCTGCGGTTGGCCGCCCCCGAGGCCGACGCCCGACAGATCGAGCGCGCCGTCGGCATGGCTCAGTTGGAGCCGTTCGTGGCGTCTTTGCCGGAGGGTTATGACACGATGCTGGGTGAGGCCGGCGCACGGGTCTCCGGCGGCGAGGCCCGGCGTATCGCCGTTGCGCGCGCGCTGCTTAAGGACGCACCGGTGCTGGTGCTCGATGAGCCGACGGAGGGATTGGATGCACGCACGGCGCGGGATCTGTATGCCGCGTTGGACGCGGCAGCGCGCGATCGCACGCTGCTGCTGATCACACACCGGCTGAGCGGCCTGGCACGACTCGTGGACGAGGTGGTGGTGATGGAGGCCGGACGAGTCATCGAGCGCATGCCGGTGAAGGACTATCTCATCGAGGAGCGCGGCCTCTGAGCCAGGCGGCCGTACCGAGAGACGGCGCGCTCCGTGCCTCAGGGGCGCTGCTGCCGCCCCTGCGAACCGACGGCGCAGTACTCCTCGTGCAATATGCCGAGCAGGCGGGTCACGAGCCCCGGCGGCAGCGAGTAGCGCACGCTCTGTGCCTGGCGCTCCGTGCGCACGATTCCCGACTCGCGCAGCACCGCCAGATGCTGCGAGAGAGCCGACTGGCTCAAGGGCACGCGCGCGTTGAGATCGCCCACCGTCAGCGGTCCCGAGACCAGATTGCAGAGAATCATGAGCCGCTGCTCGTTGGCGAGCGCTCGGAGCAGGCTCGCCGCTTCAGCCGCGTGCGCTGACAGCTCCCGCGCCGAGCGGGCGAGCGCGCCGGAGGCGGCGCGGGTGTCGGAGGCGCGATTCATTGGAGGCAAGCTCCTTCCCGGATAGGGGTTCTCCCCATCAGTATAATCGCCTATTGCTAATTTAGAAAATTCTAATATAAGCTGTGGCGTTCGTCGGCCGGCGTTTCGGCCGCGGATCGGGAGTGTTGCCATGACCATCGATCGCATCGTGCTCGCCTTCGCCGGGACCGTGGTGCTGCTCGGGCTGCTGCTCGGTGTTCTCGTGAGCCCCTGGTGGCTGCTGCTCGCGGCTTTCGTCGGGCTGAATCTGCTGCAGTCTGCCTTCACCGGTTTCTGTCCGCTGGCGCTCATCCTGAAGCGCCTCGGCGCCAGGCCCGGTGCGGCGTTCTGTTGAGAGAGCGTCTCGCGAGCGGGAGTGTCGATGAGAATCGTGTGGAGGTTCGCGGCCTGTGCCACCAGCGCGCTGCTCCTTGCAGGCTGCAGCGGCAAGCCGCGCGCGCAAGCCCCGGCCACCGCGCCGGGTCCGCCGCTCGCGACCCTGACCGTGCAGCCGGTGCGAACGGTCGCAGAGTGGCAACTCGACGGCACCATCGAGGCGATCGATCAGGCCACGGTGGCAGCGCAGACCTCCGGTCGGGTCGCGGCCATTTACTACGACGTCGGAGATTATGTTCCCGCCGGGGCGGTGATCATCCGCCTGCGGGCGACGGAACAGCGTGCCGGGCTGCTGCAGGCGAAAGCGGCGCTGCGGGCGGCGTCGGCCCGCGCGCTCGAGGCCGAGACCCGCTATGGACGCATTCGCGACATGTACGACCGGCAAGTCCTGCCGAAGGCCGATTTCGACCAGGCCACCGCCGAGCGGGATGCGGCCACGGCGCAGCTGAGCGCGGCGCGCGCCGCGGTGGTCAGCGCCCAGCAAGGCGTTGCCTACACCGAAGTGCGGGCGCCCTACGCCGGGGTCGTTACGCAGCGCCTGGTTCAGGTGGGTGAGACCGTCGCGCCCGGCACACTGCTGATGAGCGGCGTGTCGCTCAAGCGTCTGCGCGCCGTGGTGGACATCCCACAGCCGATCGTCGACGCCGTGCGCCGGAACCTGAAGGCCGCGATCTACGTGCAAGGGCGGCGGATCGAGGCGACTCATCTCACCGTCTTTCCGGTGGCCTCGACGCCTTCGAACACTTTCCGTGCCTGGTTGGATCTTCCGGAAAGCATTCCCCGCGTCTCCCCCGGCATGCTCGTCAAGGTCGGCGTCGTCGTTGGTGAGCGCGAGCGACTGCTGGTACCCGCGAGCGTCATCGTCAGGCGCAGTGCCGTAACCGCCGTCTACCTCGTCGATCAGGGCGGCTGGACCTCCATGCAGCAGGTGCGGCTCGGGGAGGCCGTCGGCGATCGCTTCGAGGTCCTTTCGGGGCTCATGCCCGGCGACCGGGTCGCGCTCGACCCTCTGGCCGCAATGCGGCGCTTGGGGCCGGCCGGCTCCGACGCGAGCGCCGCGCAATGAGGACGCGCGTCGACACTCTGCCGCAGAGGGTCGCCGCGTGAGCACAGAGCTCGGCGTGAGCGGCCGCCTGGCGCATCGCTTCCTGCACAACCAACTGACACCGCTTCTGGCGATCGCGGCGCTGGCTCTCGGCGTCTTTGCCATGCTGGTGACGCCCCGGGAGGAAGACCCGGACATCAACGTCACCTTCGCCAACATTTTCATTCCGTTTCCCGGGGCCTCTCCGAGCCAGGTCGAGAGCCAGGTCGCGACGCCCATGGAGCAGGTGCTCTCGGAGATCTCCGGCGTCAAGCACATCTACTCGGTCTCCCGGCCCGGACTCGCGATCCTCACCGTGCAGTACGAGGTGGGCCAGCCGCGGACTCAGGCGATCGTGCGGCTCTACAACGCCATCTACTCGCATCAGGACTGGCGGCCACCGGACTCGGGCATTCTGCCGCCGCTGATCCGCCCCATGGGCATCGACGATGTACCGATCGTCACCCTGACGCTGTGGACGACCGATCAGACACGCGGCTCGTACCAGCTCGGAGAAGTGGCCGGGGCCATCGAGACGCACCTGCTGCGGGTCCCGGGAACGCGCAAGGTGTACACCATCGGCGCGCCGCAGAGCCTGGTGCGGGTCGAGCTCGATCCGCAGCGCCTTGCCGGCTACGGGCTTACCCCCTCGGGGCTCGTCCGCTCGCTCGAGGCAGCCAACCTGGTGCGCCAGGCCGGTTCCCTCATCGATAATGACCGTGCCGTACCGGTTCAGGCGGGCGAGCTGCTGGCCGGCCGCGACGATGTCGCGAACCTCGTGGTGGGGGTCTATCAGGGAAGACCGGTTTACCTGCGAGATGTCGCGAGCGTCGCGATGCAACCCGACCCGCCGGACTCCTATGTCTGGTTCGGCACCGGCCCGGGAGCCTCCGCGCGCACTCTGCCGCAGGTCCCCTACGCACCGGCGGTCACCATTGCGATCGCGAAGAAGCCCGGCACCAACGCGATCACCATCGCCCGGCAGGTGATCCAACGCGTGCAGCAGCTGCGCGGCACGTATATCCCCTCGGGGGTGCACGTCACCGTCACCCGTGATTACGGCGTGACCGCGGATCAGAAGGCGATGAAGCTCATCGAGAAGCTGATCTTCGCCACCGTCTCGGTCGTGCTGCTGGTGCTGCTCACGATGGGGCGGCGGGAGGCGGTGGTGGTCGGAACGGCGGTCACCGTGACCCTCGCGGCCACTCTGTTCGGCTCGTGGGCGTGGGGCTTCACGATCAACCGGGTGTCGCTGTTCGCGCTGATCTTCTCGATCGGCATTCTGGTGGACGATGCGATCGTCGTGGTGGAGAACGTCCACCGACACCTGCACATCGGCGGCGGCACGCTCGCCGAGCTGATACCGCGGGCGGTCGATGAGGTTGGCGGTCCCACGATCCTCGCGACCTTCACCGTCATCGCCGCGCTCCTGCCGATGGCGTTCGTCAGCGGCCTGATGGGGCCCTACATGAGCCCCATCCCGATCAATGCCAGCACCGGAATGCTGATCTCCCTCGGGGTGGCGCTGATGTTCACCCCCTGGCTGTGCCGCAAGCTTCTCGCCCGCACGCATGTGCCGGCAACCGAGCACGCCCAGGCTCCGCCGCTGCTGCCTTTGTTCAAACGGGCCGTGGGTCCCTTTCTCGCCGGTGCCGATGGGCGAAAGAAGCGCCACCGGCTCTACTGGGCGATCGTCGCGGCGATCGTGGTAGCGGTTGGCCTGGTGGTGACCCGGATGGTGGTGCTGAAGATGCTGCCCTTCGACAACAAGTCGGAGTTGGAGGTGGTGGCGGACCTGCCGGTGGGCAGCACCGTCGAGACCACCGCCCGGCTGCTCAATGCGCTCTCGCGCGTCATCGCGCGGGTGCCGGAGGTGAGCGATTATCAGGCCTACGCCGGCACCGCCGCGCCGACCAGCTTCAACGGGCTGGTGCGCCAGTACTATCTGCGCCACAGCCCCGAGCTCGGCGAGATCGAGGTCAATCTCGTGCCGAAGGAGATGCGCCATCGCCAGAGCCATGCGATCGCGCTGGCGATGCGCCCGGCGCTCGCAGCGGTCGCGCGCCGGTACCACGCCTCCATCCAGGTGGTCGAGGTGCCGCCGGGGCCGCCGGTGCAGGCGCCGATAGTCGCGGAAATCTACGGTCCGGATTACGCCGGGCAGGTGCGCCTGGCGCGGCAGATCCGCAAGGTGTTCGACAGCACCCCGGGTATCGTCGATGTCGATGATTCCGTCGTGGCGGCCTCACCCCGCCTGGTGGTGGCCGTCGACCGGCAGAAGGCGGCGCTCCTCGGCGTTTCGCAGGAGCAGATCACGCGCACGCTTCAGATGGGACTCTCCGGTCTCGATGCCACTTACGTGTACGTGGGGCGCGAGCAGAACCCGATCCCGGTAAGACTCGAGCTGCCTGTGGCCGAGCAGGCGCGGATCCAGAACCTGCTCGCTCTCGAGGTGCGCTCTGCGAGCGGCGCGCTCGTGCCGCTCGCAGGGTTGGTGCGCGTGCGCCAGAGCTCGTGGGAGCAGCCGATCTATCACAAGGATCTGCTGCCGGTGACGTACGTGACCGGCGATATGGCCGGCCGGCTCGACAGTCCGCTGTATGGAATGTTCGGGATCGTCGCGCGCCTGAGACATGCTTCCCCGGGTGGGGTGCCGCTCACGCAGTACTTCATCCACGATCCCGCCAACCCCAACACCTTCGCCGTCAAGTGGGGCGGGGAATGGCAGATCACGTACGAAACCTTCCGCGACATGGGGATCGCGTACTCGGTGGGGCTCATGCTGATCTACCTGCTGATCGTGGGGCAGTTCGGCTCGTACATCGTGCCCTTCATCATCATGGCGCCGATCCCGCTCACGATCATCGGCGTGATGCCGGGGCATGCGTTGCTCGGGGCGCAGTTCACGGCGACCTCGATGATCGGCATGATCGCCCTGGCGGGCATCATCGTGCGCAACTCGATCCTGCTCGTCGATTTCATCGACGGCGCGGTGCGCGACGGATTCAGCCTCGAGGAGGCGGTGGTGCGCGCCGGCGCGATCCGCGCCAAGCCGATCACGCTCACCGCGGTCGCCGCGATGCTCGGCGCGCTCTTCATCGTCGACGACCCCATCTTCCAGGGGCTCGCCGTCTCGCTCCTTTTCGGCATCTTCGTCTCGACGCTGCTCACGCTGCTCGTGATCCCGGTCCTTTACTACGCCTATCTCACGCGGAAAGACGCCCGAGCCGAGCGCGTGGCGGGAGTGCTGGTCCATGAATGAGTACTTCCTGCGCAAGGTGCGCACGGGCTCGCTGACGCCGGTGTACGAGAGGTACGTGCTCAAGGCGCTCGGCATCGCAACGCTCAAGCGGACCGGCTCATGAAAGCCGCTTCGCCGTCGCGCCGGGCGGTACTCTGCGTGGCCATGGTGGCCGCGGCGCTCACGTCCCGCGGCGCCCCTGCGGAGACGCTCGAGCAGGCCTGGCAGATGGCGATCGCGAACAATCAGGTGCTGGCCGCAGCCGCGGCCGACGTACAGGGTGCTCGCGCGAGAGTGCGCGCGGCGCGAGATGCCCGCTGGCCGACCGTGGATACCAACGTCGGCTACACGCGGTTGAATGCTTCGCCGCAGCTCGATGTCCTCACACCGGGACTCACGTTCCGCTCGGGGCCGATCTTCAAAGACGATCAGTACGTGAGCGGGACGGTGCAGCTGAAGCTGCCCCTGTACGCAGGAGGGCGGATCACGGCCGGCGTGCATGCCGCGCGCGAGGCACTGACCGGAGCGTCGGCGCAAGAGCAGGCCACGCTGTCGGACCTGAAGCTGGCGGTGGCCGAGGCCTACGTGGCAGCGCTGCGGGCGCGCAGCCAGCTCGCGACGGCGAATGCCAGTGTCAGGAGCCTGCGTGCGCACCTGAGCGACGTGCAGAGCCTGTTTCAACGACAGCTGGTGGCCAAGAGCGACGTGCTGGCGGCCGAGGTGGCTCTGGCGAATGCCGAGGAGGAGCAAGTCAGCGCCGCGAATGCGGTGCAGGTTGCGCTCGCCGAGTACAACCGCCTGCTCGGTGAGCCGCTCGGGCGCTCGCCGCAGCTCGATGGGCGACTGGTGGTCGATCCCGCGCTCCTCGCGCAGCCGTTGAGCGTGCTGGTGCGGCAGGCGCTCGCCTCGCGCGGCGAGCTTCAGGGGCTGGCTGCGCAATCGAACGCCTTCGCCGCCCAGGCCCGTGCGGTCACGGCCTCGCGGCTGCCGCAGGTCGCCCTCACCGGCGGCTACACGCATTTCGACGACCAGATCCTCGACCGGCAGAACTTCTCGATGGTCGGCGTCGGATTCACGTGGAGTCTCTTCGACGGCGGAGTGGCTCGCAATGAATCGGAATCGCTGCGCAGCGAGAGCCGCTCGATCGCGAGCCGCCTCGAGGACCTGCGATCGCAGGTCGAGCTGCAGGTGCGCCAGGACTGGCTCGGCGTCAGGGCGGCGCAGGCCAGAGTGGCCGCTTCGCGGCAAGCCACGGCGCAGGCAGCCGAGAACCTGCGCATCTCGCGCGAGCTGTACGGGGTGGGTCTCGCCTCCAACACCCAGGTTCTCGATGCGGTCACACTCGAGGTGCAGGCGACCAACAATCACGATGACGCCGTGCTGGATGAGGGTCTGGCGGGCATCGAGCTCGCATACGCGGTCGGCGCGCTATAATTGCCCGATGTCCGACAATCCCGAGCATTGCCGGCCGGCCTACGAGCAGGCGTCGTTTCTCGAGAGCGATGAGGCGCGGCCGCTACGCATCCTGGCGGAGTATCTCGAGCCGCTCGATCGCTTCCGGCGGGCCGGCGTTCACGACACGATCGTGTTCTTCGGCTCGGCGCGGCTGAAACCAGACGATCCGCTCGGACATTATTACGACGAGGCACGCGAGCTTGCGCGGCTCGTCACGGAGTGGTCGAAGTCCCTGCCCTCCCACGCGCATCGCTACGTCGTCTGCTCGGGCGGGGGCGGGGGGATCATGGAGGCCGCCAACCGCGGCGCCGCGGACGCCGCCGGCAAAACCATTGGTCTCAACGTCAGCCTGCCCCGCGAGCAGCGCCACAATCCTTACATCACGCAAGAGCTGCTGTTCGAGTTCCATTACTTCTTCATGCGCAAGCTCTGGTTTGCGCACCTCGCGAGAGCCTTGATCTGCTTTCCCGGCGGGCTCGGTACGCTCGATGAGCTGACGGAGATCCTGACGCTCGCGCAGACGCGCAAGCTCTCGCGCAACATTCCGGTCATCCTCTACGGCACGAGCTACTGGAAGGAGATCCTGAATCTCGAGGCGCTGGCTCGTCACGGCATGATCGATGCCGCGGATCTCGATCTTTTCCAATTCGCGGATGAGCCCGTCGCGGCCTTCGAGGTGCTGAAAGAGCGGCTGAGCGCCGAGCCCGCCGCAGTCTCACCGGCGTTCGCCCACTCGCATCACCGGCCGCGGGGTGGCGCGTGAGGACGGTCGCGTGGGCTCTGCCGGCGGCTCTCGCTACGCTTTGTGCATGCGGGCGTGCGGAGGCACAGAAGCCGCCAGAGCCGTGCGCCGCACACGGAGGCGACCTTGCCCGACTCTTGTGCTCGGATTGCCATGCCGTCGCAGCCGATCAGGACTTTCCCCCGGTCCTGCAGCCGCCTGCGCCGAGCTTCCTGGACATCGCCAACCAGGCCCCGTCCCAACAGGAGCGGTGAGCTACTGGGTCATTCGCGGATACATTCGGGTGGCGATGGCGATCATGAGGACCCCGAGGAGCGCGAGCGCCGCAAGGTCGTGCCCGAGGCCATAGCTGCTTCGCCCTCCCGCCAACATCACGGCGCGCAATCCGTCGACCTCGTAGGTCAGCGGATTGGCCAGGGCCACCGATCGCAGCCAGCGGGGCATGAGGGCAATCGGGTAGATCGCGTTGCTGGCGAAAAAGATCGGCATCGTAAGCACCTGGCCGATACCCATGAACCGCTCGCGGGTACGCACGATGCAGGCGATGATCAGCGAGAAGGTCGAGAAAAGACCGGCCCCAAGCGCGATGAGCAGAATGGCGGCCAGCATGTCCGCGGGCTCGAAACTGAGACGAACGCCCATGGCCGCAGCGCAGAGATAGACGACGAGTGCCTGCGAGAGCGCGCGCACGCTCGATGACAACGCCTTGCCGGCAACGAGCGCGCTGCGCGGGGCGGGACTGGCGAGATAGCGATGCAGGACGCCGAGATCGCGTTCCCAGATCGCCGAGATGCCGTAGAAGATGGCAACGAAGAGCACGCTTTGCGCGAGGATGCCCGGCGCCAGGAAATCCAGATACGGCCCGCTCCCGGGGGCGAGCCCGCGGACTCGGGCCATCACCTCTCCGAACAGGATCAGCCACAGCACCGGCTGGATGGCGCGGCTGAAGAGCTCCCACGGGTCGTGGCGGAGCTTGCGCACCTCGGCGTCGGCGACCGCAAGAAGCTGAGTGAAGTAACCTAACACGGCCCGACTCTCCGACGATTCAGGCGTGCTCGCGTGCCGCGCGTCGCGTCTGCCGGACGTCACGGTAGTCGCCGCGCTCGTTGCCGGCGCCGGTGAGCTTCGCGAAGACATCATCGAGAGTCGCATTCAGGCCCACCTCGGATTTCAGCGCGGCCGGCGTGTCCATCGCCCGAATGCGGCCGCGATCGATCAGGGCGATGCGATCACAGAGCACGTCGGCCTCGTCCATATAGTGGGTCGTGACGATGATGGCGGCGCCGAGCCGGCCGCGCAGGTCTCGAATGTGATCCCAGACCGCATGCCGGCCCACAGGATCCAGGCCTTCCGTGGGCTCGTCCATCAAGACGATTGCCGGCCGGTGCAGCGTGCTCTGGGCGATCTCCAGGCGGCGGATCATGCCTCCCGAATAATGGCGCACGAGACGGTCGCGGTCGCCCCCGAGGCCCATGAGGGCGAGCGCGTCGGCGATACGCCGCTCCCGCTCGGCTCTGGGAACGAGGTACAGACGCGCGGAGAGAAGCAGGTTCTCATAGCCGGTAAGCTCGCCGTCGGCCGATAGCAGCTGTGGCACGTAGCCGATGCGGCGACGGACCCTTGCGGGCTGCGTTCGAAGATCGAAGCCGGCGACGGTTGCGCGGCCGGATGTGGGCGGCAGCATCGTAGTGAGCATCTTGATGAGCGTGCTCTTGCCGGCGCCGTTCGGCCCGATGAGGCCGAAGATCTCCGCTCGCTCCACGCGAAGTGACACGGCATCCACCGCGGTGAGATCTCCGAACCGCCGCGTCAGCTCGAATGTCTCGACGACCGGGTCGCCGTTCACGACGAGAGGACCAGTACGTCGGTCGGGACGTGATACGCGATGCGGAAACCTACACCTCCGATCGGGCCGCCTTGACCTTGCGGCGCCTGTGGCTCGCTCTTGCCGAGCACCACCACGTGCGGCGCGAGGCGCTCGATCCTCTCCAACAGGGCGCCGACAGGCTCGCCGGGTATCGCTTCGGAGTACAGTTTGGCACGGCCCTCGGCGGCCCCGAGCGCTTCACGCACCATCCCGTTCGCCGCTTCCTCGGCCTGCCTCATCCGCCGCTCGATGATGACCTCGTCGACCTCCTGCAGTCGCATGCGCTCGAGGTAGGGAACATCGAAGGCGTGGACCAGGCGGCATTCGCCATCAGCGACGAGACCGCTGCCCCAGAGGACGGCACGCCGCGAAAGGCTGCCCGGCAGATCGATGGCGACCAGGGCTGAGGAGTACGGCACGGTACCGGGTCGGCGCACGATCAGCAGCGGTGTCTCGATTCGCATCAGGAGCTTGAGTGCGGTCCCACCCAGGCAACCGCTGGGACCGCAGGCTTCGTGCTCACCGCGCGCTCCGATCACGAGCAGGTGGGGCTGAAGCTCCGCGGCCATCGCGGCGACGACGTTGCTCGCCTTGCCGACGCGGGAGTGGCATTGCGCCTGCACACCAAACTCGGAGCGGATCGCCCCCAGGATCTTTCGCAAGGGCTCATCCGCGCTGCGGGCGACATCCTGGTAGCTGTCCTGCGCCGCCGGCCGCCAGCGCGCGAAGAGGTTCCAGTCGGGCCGCGCGTGCACGAGGAAAAGATTGGCTTCCCATTGCCGCGCGAGCTGCCCCGCTCTCATGACCGCCCGCTGGCTCGCGGCGGACAGATCGGTGGCCACCAGAATGCGCTTGAGGACTGGCATGGCCCGAGACTAGCCCGATGAGGCCGCCCGGAACACTGCGGCTACTACCTAATGAGTCGGCGTACGGAAAGTGCGGATGTCGAAAACCGCATGTCCGTGACAGCATTTGCGCCAAAGGTTTCATTGGGGTAGCACCATGATCCGCGCTCTTCTGTTGGCGCAAGCCCGCTTAGCCGCGGCCCGCCTGCTCGGCTTGACCGTCGGGGCAATCGCTCTTGCGGCGTGCGCGACGCTGCGCGTGGGCAGCGACCATGATCCGGCCGCAAGCTTCTCCACTTATCACACCTATGTCTGGATGCCACCACACACAAACGCTTACGAATCGCCCAATCCGCTCGTCGTGCAGCGGGCGCACGATGCCATCGAGGACGCGCTCTCGGCCAAGGGGTATCAGCTCGCCGGCAACGCGGCGCAAGCGGACGTCGTGGTTGACTTCACGATCGGCTCGCGTGAGCGCACCGATGTTCAATCCTATCCGGCACCCTACGGCGGCCCGTGGTTCGGACGCTCGTACTGGTGGGGGGCTCCATACTGGGGCAGCGAGGTCAACGTGCATCAGTACCGGGAGGGCACGATCTCGATCGATATCTTTGACGGACGGACGCATCGACCGGCGTGGCACGGCTGGGCCCGCAAGGAGCTCACGCACGCGGACCTCGAGCACTCGGCGGGCAGCATCCGCGAGGCCGTCGATTCGGTGCTGGCGCAGTTCCCGCCGAAGTGAGCTCCGGTCCTGAAACGCGAGAGGCGATGTCATGAAAGTCGGCGATATCTGCAGTCGAAACGTCGTCACGGTGCGGGAGCTCGATGAGCTGACCGCTGCCGCGCAGCTCATGCGGCAAAAGCACATCGGCTACCTGGTCGTCATCGAGCCGAAGGTTGGCGATAATGCGCTCGCGCCGCTGGGCGTGATCACCGATCGGGACATCGTGGTCGGGGTCGTGGCACGGGAGACGGATCCTCGCGCTCTGAAAGTCGGCGATGTCATGACGCGACAGCCGGTCCTCGCTCGGGAGGACAGCGCCGTCTCGGCTGCGCTTCACAACATGCGCGAGATCGGGGTCCGACGCTTGCCGGTCGTCGATCGCGGGGGAGGTCTCATTGGCGTGCTCTCGCTGGATGACGTGTTGGACGGCTTGGCGCAGGAGCTGATGGATGTGGCGAGCTCGATCCGGCACGAGCTGAAGGTCGAGAACGCGCTGCGTCCCTAAGGAATTCCGTCGGCTCGCGAATGTCCGCCCGATGCGGCGCTACCGCCTGCAGCCTCGAGAAGGAGGTCGCCTTCCTCGCCGATGCACGCCATTACCCGAGCCGCCCGCGCAGAGTCAAGACCATCGAAACCCATTTTGCGTGGGTGTTCCTGGCGGGCAAGCGCGCCTACAAGCTGAAGAAGCCCCTGCGCCAGGCGTCGCTGAACTACAGCACGCTCGCTCAGCGCGCGCGGGCGTGTCGGGCGGAGCTCGAGCTCAACCGACGTCTCGCGCCCGGTGTGTACCTGCGCGTCGTTCCGCTCGGTCGCAAACCCAACGGCGCGTTGATGCATGGGCCGGGAGTAAAGGTCATCGACTGGCTGGTGGAGATGGTGAGGCTTCCTCGTGCGCGCACGCTGGACCGCGCCATTCTGCGAGGCGCGGTCGGGCCGCGGGACCTCGAGCGGATCATGGCGAGGCTTGCAGATTTTTTTCGACACGCCAGGCGCCGGCCGGTGAGCGACCGGGGCTATCTCGCCCGACTGCGGCGGCAGATCCTGCGCAACGCGCGCGAGCTGCGGGCACGCGATCTCGCCCTCGATCGGAGGCTGACGGAGCAGGTCGTGCGGTCGCAACTCGCTTTTCTCGACCGGCATGTGCAACTCTTGACCGGCCGGGGCGCGCGTCTCCTCGATGGGCATGGGGATCTGCGTCCGGAACACATATTTCTCGGCACGCGCAGCGCCGCCGCCTGTGTGATCGATTGCCTCGAGTTCGACTCGGATCTCCGTCGCCTCGATCCAGCCGAGGAGATCGCGTTTCTGGCGCTCGAGTGCGATCGGCTCGGCGCAGCCCATATAGCTGACGATCTGGTTGCTCGGTACGCTCGAGCGATGCGCGATCCGATCCCGCAGGCGCTGATTCTTTTCTATAAGAGCCGGCGCGCTGTCGTGCGGGCGCAGATCGCCGCCTGGCACCTGCGCGATGCGGCGTTCGCGGCGGAGTCGGACAAGTGGCGCGCGAGCGCCCATTCGTACCTGGCCGAGGCGCTGCGTTACATTCGCGGCGTGCGCGCGCTCCCTGGCGGCATGAGCGGATCCGGATCATTCCTCCGGCGACACCGGCCAGGTCTCGAGAAGCGGGGCCACCGGCTTGCCGCGCGCTATCCGCGCCAGCGCCTGGCCGATGAGCGGCGCGACTGAGAGGATGATGAGCCTCCCTGAGTTGCAATGAGAGCGCAGCGCCGGGAATGCGATACCCACACTATCGCTGACCGTGATGCTCGTGATCGGCTCGGCGGCGATCAACGCCTCGAGTCCCGCGGCCAGCGGCGTGTGCGTCACTGCCACGTGGACTGCCGCGGCGCCGGCGCGCCGGCACGTCTCGGCCGCGTGGATCAACGTTCCTCCCGTCGCGCAGAGGTCATCCAGCACGATGACCGCGCGGCCCGAGACTTGGCCCGCGAGGCTGCCCCCGGAGACGCTGCCTTTCGCCCGGCGCTTTTCGATGAATGCCAGATCGATCTCGCGGCCGGTGCGCGCCGCCATGAGCTCGCGAAAGATCTGAGCGCGCTTGATCCCGCCGACATCGGGCGAGACGACGGCAAGTGCCGCGCTAGCGACGATTCCCAACCGCGCAAACTGATGCGCCAGCAACGGCAGCGCCGTCAGATGAATCGTCGGCACGCGACAGGCGTTATCGAAGGCGGCCGGATTGTGGACATCGAGGCCGATGATGCCGTCGGCGTGCGCCGCTTCGAGGAGCTCCGCGACATAGCGCGAGGTGACCGGGTCGCGGATCTGAGTGCGGCGGTCCTTGCGCGCGAAGGGGAAGTAGGGCACGACCGCCACCCGCGAAGCCGCGCCCGCATCGCGCAGACCGAGGAGCAAAAACAGCAGCCGCACGAATCGGAAGGACGCTGACGCGTCATCGGTGCCCGCGAGAGCTTGCAACACGAACAGCCGCCGCCCGCGAACGGACTCGAGCGGCCGGAGCTTGAACTCGCCGCCCTCGAAGGACCGCTCCTCGATGGGAATGAGGGGGAGAGCCGCCTCACGAGCGACGGCCGCGGCGAGATCGCGGCTCTCACTGAGGGCGATCAGTGCAGGAACTTTGGATGTCGGGATCAATCGGTCGGCCTCACGCTCGGCGTCTCAGCAGTGGTGAGATGTTGCGGTGGGTCCGGTCAAGTTGGTGGGCTCCAGCTGCCGTCGGGATCGTACTGCTTGATTTCCGCGGCGATCGCGGCAGTCTGCGGCCCGAGGTTCTTCTCGAATACGATCCCGTTCCGACTCACCATGAACGTCATGACCCCGGAATCGCCATACTCGGCGGGATAGGCAAGCAGGGCGAAGCCACCGGTCATGCGTCCGTCGATGAGGTAACTCTTGGCACCCCCTGACGCGTGCGGTCCCTGGCCGGTCAGGATGCGGAAATAGTAACCGTAGTAAGGATGGGGTTTGACCCTGTTGCCGCCTGGCGAGTAGCCTCCGGCGCGCGCCTGCGCCACCAGCGGACCGAGGGGGCTTTGCGGCTCACCGGACCGGGTCGGCCAATAGAGGCCGTTGTGCGCGCCGCCGCGACTGATGAAGTGCTGGGCATATTCGGCGCCGGCGCCCGAGCGGACGGTGAGCTCGGCGTATTCGCGTTGCGCTTCGACGTAGGCCCGGCAAACCTGGATGACGGCGAGCTCGTCGCGCCCGATGCGGCGGTCGAGAATCTCTTCGCGACCGGCGGCCGTGTCGAATTGCCAGCCCGATGCGGTATGAACGAGCGGGATCGGCATTGGCCAGTTCTCCGCCCCAACGCTGAGCACCGCCTTCGCGGAGCCCTGCCGCTCGATGCGATGATTGTTGTCGTAGGCGGCGACGAAGCGCCGCCGCGCGCTCCGATCCGCAACCGCGTCCCCGGAGCGGATGAGCGATACGCCGGCGGGGCCGAGAATACGCGCCAACGCAGCTGTTCGACCGCCGCGCGTCGCGCTCACCAGCGCATCGACCGCCTGCTGTGGCGTCGCGAAGCTCGCCTCCACCGGAATCGGACTGGCCGCGGTTGCGACGGTCACAACACCTGTCGCGATGCACAGCGCGAGCAGCAGCGCAAGCAAAGGTTGGCCCAAAGCCTGGCTTTCCTGTCGGTTGGCCATGATCGAGTTCCTCATCAAACAAAGACTAATCATCGGAGCTTGTCAGAGCGCGCAGGTCAATGCGGTGGCCGTCCGCCACCGGGGTGACCACCGCCGCCGGGGCGCCCGCCGCCGCCGGGG
>JBAUOO010000248.1:0-16633 GCA_049579785.1 Steroidobacteraceae bacterium | reverse complement strand
TACGTGCGGATGGTGCGATGCGCGCACGACACCGGCCTCGGTGCGGTTCCTCGGCCGCCGGGTATACGTGGCGGTGGCGCTGATGCTGCTTTCCCCGCCGACCGGTTCGGGCGCATGCGCGCTGGGGCTGAGGCGCTATCGAGAATGAGCCCGGCTTTGCTTGCCAGAAGTAGTCCACCCCGAGCGCTGTTTGGAGGAAGACCTCCGCAGTAGATGCCTGTCAGTTTTGGTCCGTTGACGCAGCACCGCATTTGGAGCAGGCTCAGAACCCAGATGGGTGATGAGCGGAGCTGCCTGTGTAGACCTGACAAGCGCGTTCGCGCGCGCGAAATTGGGGAATCCTGAAAGCCAACGTGGTCACCGTGAAGCTCTATGCGAGCGCAGCTGAGATTGCGTGCGTCGCTGGAGATGTTCGGGCGTGCTCCGATCAGGACGCCATCCAGACGCGTGCACAAATGCTTGTGCAACAAGGGAAAAGGCGACACTCCTGGATGCAACTCCAGGTCGCGCCGAAGCAGCTGATTACGTGTCACGATCCGGCGGCAGCCCGGAGCGAGCGAGGTGACCGCACGGCGCCCTCGCAGGGCCATTGCGGCGACGGTCGCCGTCGTTCACTGCCAGCGCCACGAGTGGGCGCTCTCCCTCGGGCGCCGCCCGTCCAGGCGGCGCATCTTGGCACTTCCGTGTGCCAAGACTGCCTTGCGTAAAGAACCGATGCAGCATGACCCCGGACATCAATGGTCACGATCCGACTTGCGCGGAAGATCGTGCGCTGAATCCTGTAACCGAGGCGGGCTCATCTAGCCAAGCAGACCCGGGTCACTTTTGCCGAGCGCCGCAGTGCTGACGCCGTCCACGTCGACGAGCTGGCCGAAGAGGATGTCGCCCGCCTCCATTCCTTCGGTCGCGCTGCGTTCCATGACGTATCGTTCTTCACCGGTGAAGAGGTCGCGTGCTTTAAAGCCACTACCCCGATCACACCGCTGGACTTCGTGAAAGCTGAAAGGCGCTCTAAGACAGCCCTCCAGATAACGCCGCAGCGCCGGCTCGAGGCGCCGGTCTTCACGCTCGAGATACAGTTGCGTCGGGATATGCTCGCCAATGGCGGCATCGACTGGGGCAGTGTCATGGGGGTCCGGCGACCAGCGATGAAAGAACCAAGACATGAAGAGGGCTATGTTCGGGGTCCGGGGATCGAATGGCTCCTCGACGCCAGAAAATTCCGACCAAGCCCCGTCCAGCGCTGCAGCGCCGTAGGTTTTCACCACGAAATCGAGCATCGTCGTGCCCATCGCAAACTCATTGAGTACCCGCCGCATTCGGCGCCAGACGAGTGCGTTCGTGGTTTCGAGCGTTGCACTTTCGGCGCGCAGACAGCAGTGCTTGAATTTCTTGCCGCTGCCGCAAGGGCAGGGATCATTGCGACCAGATTTCATGGCCCTAGAAAAATCGATGATCCGAGCGGCCCCTGCGCAGGCGGACGTGGAATCGGAGAGGAAAGAGATCCCTCTACACTCGAGGTCGGTTTACCTGGTCCGCGAGCCACGCCTTGATCAGTGACTGGTAGGGCATGTCCCGTCTGTTTGCCTCCACTTTGATTCGCTCGAGTAGCCCGACGGGCAGACGCAACGATATCGTCTGTGTCGAGGGCTTAAGATTCGCGAGTCGAACCGAAGTCGCCTGAGTCCAATCGATGTAATCGGTGGAGTCGTGCGCTTCCCAGAATGCCCGCTCCTTCGCTTCACTTTTGAACGTTGGAGCCATTTTCGTCAGGTGCGGCTTTGTGCGGCTGGTCAGCCGTGCCTTGCGGGCCTTGGGTCTCTGTTTCGCCATAGATTCTTCGTTCCTTCCGGTGCATGTCTCGTGCCGAGATCACCCGGATCAATGTCCCGTCGGATCGCAGTGTAAAGGTGATGTGCAGCCTTCTGCCGTCATCAGTCTTCCCCAGCGCATGGAGGCGGGGTTCGTCGGAGCTGTGCCTCGTATCCGGGAGAACGCTGAGGGGGGCATTAAAGAAGACTTGTTCCGCCTCCGCCTGGCTCACCTCGTGCTTGTCGTTGCTCTTGCGCGCATTGCCCGCGTCCCAATCGAATCCAATAACGCGGGTCCAATCCACCATCGATGTATATTACCATCATATACGTCCCCGGGGTCAATGGCTCATGCGATCCTCGGTGTCGGCCGCCACAATCCGCAAGCATTGGCTCCAGCAGCCCGGCTCTCAGAGGCGTTGGGCGGACATCTGGCGCAGTGCCTTTCTTCGCCCGGCGGGATTAACGCCAAGGGCAAGCAGCTGCCGCGCCACTTGCTGTCGTGCCCGGGCGCTCTCGATTGGGACCTCTGGATAGAGGCCGAGCGAGATCAGGTTTTCCCGACCGTCGAATCCAGTTCTGGTGCATTAACGGAGGAGGGGTCTTTTCCATCTGACCCGGTGGGGTAGTGCTCGAGAGCGCCTGATCCCAGAGTTGCTTCAGGGAGAGTGCTCGGCCTTCTCGCTCGTAGGCGAGTGCGAACTGACGCTTGTGGACCCGATGGGCGAGCTCAATCCCCGAGAACGTGACTGCCGCGGTCCGGAAGGACTTGAGCGCCAGCATCGAGGCGAGGCGTCGCTTGATCACGCGGCGGTCCTGCTCGATGATGTTATTGAGATAACGGCGTGCGCGCACCGTCACGGACTGCCACCGAGAATCCTCCTTGCCGAGCAAGCGCAGACCGCGATGGGAGGCAATGTTGCCATCGAGATTGATCTTTTCTGGCCACGACCTTGTGACCCTGACGGCTTGGCGGAAGAACTCCTGCGCCGATTCTATGGTTCGGCTCTCGGAAAGCAGCGAGTGGACGGACTTCCCGTCGCGATCGACCGCCCGATAGAGGTAATTCCATCGGCCCTGAACCGGCACGGAGGTTTCGTCCACACGCCAGGAGGAATTAATCGGCCTGGCGAATCGCGCCCAGCGGCGCTCGAACTCCGGAACGTAACGCTGTACCCAGCGCATGATGCTCGTGTGGCTGACGATGACGTTGCGCTCGGCCATCATGGCGGAGGGATCGCGATAGCTCAGACGGTACGTCAGGTACCAGCGGACGCAGAGCTCGATGACTTCGGGGTTGTAGCGACGCCGATAGTAAATGCGGTCGCGGGAGGTGGCGCGGGGCATCGGTGCGCAGTACAACCAATCGGTTGCAATTCGCCGTCGAGCTGTTGGAGTGGCGAACCCGAACCGGGATTCGTGTCTGGGACTCGAATTGGCGAACGAGCCCTCAAGAGCTTACTTGAGATAATCTCGAATTGAAATTACAAAACTGTTTTAAGCTGTTGAATTAAATGGCTCCCCGGGTTGGACTCGAACCAACGACCAACGGATTAACAGTCCGACGCTCTACCGACTGAGCTACCGGGGAACCGCGCGAAGGAATCGCGAAAGGGCGCGAATTCTGAGGCGAGGGCGCGGAAATAGTCAAGGAACCCTCCGGCGCCGGTGCTGGCGAGGACGCAGCAGCCGCCCATAGGCCACGACATTGATCGCAAGCAGCAGCGCCGCAAGCACCCATTGGTCCGCCCGCGTGAGTCCGGGCGGATACAGGAGCGAGACCACGTAGTGATCGAGGAAGCCACCCTGGTACCCCGCTTCGCCGGCGAGATGGCGTAGCTGGTTCTCGAGCGGAGTGAGCGGGCAGATCTGCCCCGAGGTCTCCACCCAGAACCCCCACGCGAGCGCTGGCAGGTGGGCAAGCGCCGCGCGCCGCCACTTCCAGGTGAGAAAGCCTCCGAAGATGATGAACGCGGAGAAGGCGAGGTGGAGCGAGACCAGCAGGTCCGCCAGGATCCTCCAACCCATGGGGAGCCTGCCAGGCGGGCTTGCGGCTCAGGCGGTTTTTGCGACCGCGCCGGCCGCGAGCACCCGGGCGATGCGCTCGATCGCCTTCTCGAGCGTTTGCAGGCTACAGGCGAAGGAGATGCGCATGTGACCGGGCGCCCCGAAGCCGGAGCCCGGCACCACCGCGACAGCGCCTTCATTGAGCAGCAGCTCCGCGAACTCGCCGTCACTGTTGCAGCCCAGGCTCGCCATCGCCTTGGAGATGTCGGCGAATGCGTAGAATGTGCCTGCGCCCGGTAGGCAGCTCACACCGGGTAAGGCGTTGAGCGCTTCCACCACATAGTCGTGCCGCTGCTTGAAGGCTTCGTTCATCTTGGCGACACAGGTCTGATCGCCGCCGAGCGCGGCGGTCGCCGCCTTCTGCGAGATGCTCGAGGCATTCGAGGTCGACTGCCCCTGAATGGTAGCCATGGCGGTGATCAGCTCCTTGGGTCCACCGCAGTAGCCGATCCGCCAGCCGGTCATCGCGTAGGCCTTGGACACACCATTGATGGTGACGGTGCGGGCATAGAGCTCCGGCACGGCAGTAAGGAGGCTGCAGAAAGGCTCCGAGCCCCAGTAGATTTTCTCGTACATGTCATCGGTGCCGATGATGATGCGAGGGTGCTCGAGCAGCACCTCGCCCAGTGCGCGCAGCTCCGCGCGGCTATAGGCAGCACCGGTCGGGTTGCAGGGGCTATTGAGAAGCACCAGGCGCGTCTTCGGCGTGATCGCCGCGGCGAGCTGCCGGGCGGTGATCTTGTAGCCCTGCGCCGGGCCCGCGAAGGGCATGACCGGCTGGGCATCGGCGAGCAGCACCATGTCGGGGTAGGAGACCCAGTAGGGCGCCGGAATGATGGCCTCGTCGTCCTTGTCGAGCACCGCCATGCAGAGATTGAAGATCGACTGCTTGGCGCCCGAAGACACCAGGATCTGCGATCGCTCATACTGGATGGCATTGTCGCGGGCGAACTTCGTGACGATCGCGTCCCTGAGCTCATTGATGCCCTCGACGTTCGTGTAGCGCGTGAACCCGCCGCGGATGGCGTCGATCCCGGCCTGCGCGATCGGCACCGGGGTATCGAAGTCGGGCTCGCCCGCTCCGAGGCCGATTACATCCTTGCCCTCGGCCTTGAGGCGGGCGGCGCGGGCGGTGACGGCAAGCGTCGGCGAAGGCTTGACGCGCTGGACGCGTCGTGAGACGGATACGGTCACGGGAGTTCCTGCGGTTCTTCCGAAAGCGGCGGGCGCCACTATATTAAGGGATCGTATCGATCCCCACCACCGCGCGACACGAGGCGCGACGACAGGAGCGGCATGGAACAGATTCCTTTCAAACTCGAGGCGGACTTCGAACCCGCGGGCGATCAGCCCGAGGCGATCGCGCGACTGGTCGAGGGACTGAAGGATGGCCTGGGCGCGCAGACGCTTCTTGGAGTCACCGGCAGCGGCAAGACCTACGTCGTGAGCCAGGTGATCGAGCGAATGCAGCGCCCCGCACTTGTGCTCGCGCACAATAAAACGCTCGCCGCGCAGCTCTATGGCGAGTTCCGCAGCTTCTTTCCGCACAATGCGGTGGAGTATTTCGTCTCCTACTACGACTACTACCAGCCGGAAGCATACGTGCCGTCTTCCGACACCTACATCGAGAAGGACGCCTCGATCAACGAGCACATCGAGCAAATGCGGCTCTCGGCCACGAAGGCGCTGCTCGAGCGCCCCGACTCCATCATCGTGGCCACTGTCTCCTCGATCTACGGCCTCGGCGATCCGCAAGCCTATCTCGCGATGATCCTGCACCTCGATCGCGGCGACCGGATCGATCAGCGGAAGCTCCTGCGCCGCCTCGCCGACATGCAGTACACGCGCAACGACCTCGATCTGACGCAGGGCACCTATCGCGTGCGCGGCGATGTGATCGACATCTTTCCCGCGGAATCCGAGCGCGAGGCGGTCCGGGTGGAGCTCTTCGACGACATCATCGATGCGATCGCGCTCTTTGATCCACTCACCGGAGCCGTGTCGCGCAAGGTGCCGAGGTTCACGGTATATCCAGGCACGCATTACGTCACCCCGCGCGAACGTCTGGTCGGCGCTGTCGATCACATCCGCGAGGAGCTGCGCACGCGGCTCGCGCAGCTGCGCGAGGCCGGCAAGCTCCTCGAGGCGCAGCGGCTCGAGCAGCGCACGATGTTCGACATGGAGATGATGAAGGAGGTGGGCTACTGCGCCGGTATCGAGAACTATTCCCGATACCTCTCCGGACGCGCTCCGGGCGAGCCGCCGCCGTGCCTCTTCGACTACCTGCCGAGCAACGCGCTGCTCGTCATCGACGAGAGCCACCAGACCGTGCCGCAACTGGGAGCGATGTATCGGGGCGATCGCTCGCGCAAGGAGGTGCTGGTCGAGTACGGATTTCGCCTGCCCTCGGCTCTCGACAACCGGCCGCTCAAGTTCGAGGAGTGGGAGCGGCTCGCGCCGCAGATGATCTTCGTCTCGGCGACACCGGGGCGTTACGAGGCCGCGCATTCCAGCCAGACTGTGGAGCTCGTCGTGCGGCCGACGGGTCTCATCGATCCGCAGGTCGAGGTGCGCCCCGTGAGCACCCAGGTGGACGACGTGCTCTCGGAAATCCGCAAGTGCGTCGAGCAAAACGAGCGCGTCCTCATCACTACCCTCACCAAGCGCATGGCGGAGGACCTCACCGATTATCTGCACGAGCACGGCGTTCGCGTGCGCTATCTGCATGCCGACATCGAGACGGTCGAGCGGACCGAGATCATCCGCGACCTGCGCCTCGGCAAGTTCGATGTGCTGGTCGGCATCAACCTTCTACGCGAGGGGCTCGATATGCCCGAGGTGTCGCTCGTCGCCATCCTCGATGCGGACAAGGAGGGGTTTCTCCGCTCCGACAACTCGCTCATTCAGACGATCGGTCGCGCCGCGCGCCATCTGAACGGCCGGGCCATCCTCTATGCCGGCAAGGTCACGGGCTCCATGCAGCGCGCGATCGATGAAACCAGTCGCCGGCGCCGTAAGCAGCTCGACTACAATGTTGCCCATGACATCGTGCCGCGCGGCATCCACAAGGCCGTGACCGACATCATGGAGGGCGCGCGCGCGGGCGCGCCGGCCGCCTCGCAGCTGCTGCGCGGCAGGCGGCGCGAGGGCAGGCGAGGAGAGCCCGCCGGGGGCGCGGACTTAAGACCCGAGGCGCTCGCGAGGGAGATGAAGAAGCTCGAGGCGGAGATGCTCAAGCGCGCCCGCAATCTCGAGTTCGAGGAAGCGGCGCATCTGCGCGATGAGATCGAGCGCCTCAGGCAACTGGAACTTGGTATTGCTTAGAACGTTCTCTGTGCGAAGCGCCAATCAACAATACAGATGAACGGCTCACACCAGGTGACCACGAACGGAGCCGTGCTGCTCACGGTGATCGTGGTCGTGGCCGTGCTGCGACTCGCGCAGGATCTGTTCGCTCCGCTTGCGCTCGCCGTCCTGCTCACCTTCGTGCTGGCGCCGATCGTCGCGCGTCTACAGCATTGGCACATCAATCGGCTCATCGCCGTGATCGTCTCCATCGTTTTCGCGCTCGCCCTCATCGGCGGGGTCGGCGATGTCATTTTCGGACAGTTCTCCGATCTCGTGCACCAGCTGCCGCAGTACGAGCTGCACCTGCGCCAGCACATCGCGCATCTGCGCGGGTTCCTGCGTGGCGGTATCACCGACTCGCTGAATGCCACCGAGCGCCTGACCGGTCAGATCGAGCACCTCACCCCGCTCATCGGGCAAACCTACGGCGTCCAGAAAGTGGAGCTCGTACAGCCGCCGGCGAGCGTGTTCGAGATCATGAAGGAGTTCATCGGCCCGCTGGTGAAGCCTCTCGGCTGGGCGCTCGCCGTGATGGTGTTGGTCGCCTTCATGCTGCTGCGGCTCCCCGATCTGCGCGAGCGGATCATTCGCCTCCTTGGACCGCGCAATCTGCAGGCGACCACCGCCGCGCTCGATGATGCGGCGGCACGCGTCAGCCGCTATCTCCTGTCGCAGCTCCTCATCAACGCCTTCACCGGGCTCTGGGTCGGGGTCGCGCTGGCACTGGCGAACATCCCCAATCCCGGTCTCTGGGGCGCGCTCACGCTCGTGCTGCGATTCATCCCCTATGTGGGTGTCTGGGCGGCGGCTGCGATGCCATTCGCGCTGTCGTTCGCCGCCTTCGACGACTGGATGCATCCGCTCGCCGTCATCGGGGCATACGGCACCGTGGAGCTCCTGAATTACTCGGTGCTCGAGCCCTGGATCTATTCCTCAAGGACCGGCGTGTCGCCGGTGGCGCTGCTGCTCGCGGCGGCATTCTGGACCTGGCTCTGGGGGCTTACGGGGCTGCTGCTCTCGGTGCCGATCACGGTGTGTCTGGTCGTCATGGGCAAGTACGTGCCGCAGCTCGAGTTCCTCGAGGTGTTGCTCGGCGATGAGCCGGCGCTCGAGCCTTACCAACAGCTCTATCAGCGCCTGCTCACGAGCAACCGTGACGAGGCGGACCTGTTGCTCGAGGAGACGATGCGCAGGCACTCGCTGCGAGAAATCTGCGACATCGCCATCGTACCGGCGCTGCGGCTGCTCGAGGCGGACTTCGCCCGCGGGACGCTCAAGCCCGCCAGGCGCCGCGCGGTGCTCGATCAGATCCAGCAATGGGTGGATGAGCTCCTCGAGGGGTTGCAGCGCTCGAGCGCGCGTAATCGTGGGATATCGTGGCAACCACCCGCGGCGCTCTGCATCCCGGCTGAGGATCAGGGAGATGCCATCGTGGCGAAGCTCCTTGCCTGCGTGCTCATCGACCGCGGCATCGCCGCCCGGGTGGGCACGCTCGAGCATCTGGAGGAGGAGGTCGACACGGGCGCCGCCCACGGACTCGAGGCGGTGATCGTTTCCGCCCTGCCGCCGGAGGCCATCCCGCCGGCGCGGGCCGTGCTCAAGCGAATCCGCGCGCGGGTGGAAGGTCTACCGATCATCGTCGGCCTCTGGGGCCAGGACCGCGACCTCGATCGAGCCGTGCAAAGACTCGAAAGCGCGGGGCTGAGCAGGCTCGAGACGCGGGTGGGCGACTGCGTGGAGGAGGTCGAGCGGCTGCGGCGGAAACCGGATCCGACCGGCGCGTTGGCGCCGTCCAAGGTGATCCACGGCTCCTGATCCCTTGATATACTGGATGGCTCAAGCATAGGCGCGTAGCTCAGTGGTAGAGCACCACCTTGACATGGTGGTGGTCGGTGGTTCGATCCCACTCGCGCCTACCATAGACCCCAAGCGGCGCTTCCTCGTGATGCAGGCGGGGAGCGTTTCTTTTAGCGATTGAGAGAGCCTCGAGATGCCCGTTGTGACCTTGCCGGACGGCAGTCAACGCCGCTTCGATCGTCCGGTGACGGTCGATGAGATTGCGGCCGACATCGGCGCGGGCCTGCGCAAGGCGGCGCTCGCCGGGCGCGTGAACGGCAAGCTCGTCGACACATCGCATGTCGTTTCCAACGACGCCAACGTCGCCATCGTCACCGACAAGGACCCCGCAGGACTCGAGATCATCCGCCACTCGACCGCGCACCTTCTCGCCCAGGCGGTGAAGCAACTCTTCCCGGAAGCTCAGGTGACCATCGGTCCGGTGATCGAGGACGGCTTCTACTACGACTTCGCCTTCAAACGGCCGTTTACCCCCGAGGATCTGGCGGCGATCGAGTCGAGAATGGCGGAGCTCGCCAAGGCGGACCAGCCGGTGACCCGGCGAGTGATGGGACGCGACGAAGCGGCGGCGTTCTTCAAGAGCCTGGGCGAGCACTACAAGGCCGAGATCATCACGAGTATTCCGGGAGGAGAGGAGATCAGTCTCTACGGACAAGGCGACTGGGTCGATCTCTGCCGGGGCCCCCACGTGCCATCGACCGGAAAACTGCGTGCCTTCAAGCTGACCAAGGTGGCGGGGGCCTACTGGCGCGGGGACTCGCGCAACGAGATGTTGCAGCGCATCTACGGCACCGCGTGGCCCGAGAGAAAGCAGCTCGAGGAGTACCTGCATCGGCTCGAGGAGGCGGAAAAGCGTGATCATCGGCGCATCGGCCGCGAGCTCGATCTCTTCCATCTGCAGGAGGAAGCGCCCGGCGCCGTCTTCTGGCACCCGAAGGGCTGGAGCGTGTTCCAGACCCTCATCGGCTACATGCGCGAGCGCCAGGCCGCCGCCGGCTACCAGGAAGTCAACGCACCGGAGCTCATGGACATCTCGCTCTGGCAGGAGTCGGGGCACCGGGAGAAATTCGGCGAGAACATGTTTCTCACCGAGACCCCGGATGAGCGGGTCTACGCGATCAAACCGATGAACTGTCCCGGACACGTCCAGATCTTCAAGCACGGATTGCGGAGCTATCGCGAGCTTCCCGTGCGTTTTGCCGAGTTCGGCAAGGTGCATCGCTACGAGCCCTCGGGGGCGCTGCACGGCCTGATGCGCGTGCGTGCCTTCACCCAGGACGATGGGCATGTCTTCATCACGGAGGAGCAGATCACCGAAGAATCGGTCGCCATCACGAAGCTGATACTCGATATCTACCGCGAGTTCGGCTTCGAGGACGTGCGCATCAAGTTCTCCGACCGTCCGCCAAAGCGGGTCGGGAGCGATGAGGTCTGGGATCGCGCCGAGAAGGCGCTGCAGGCGGCCTCGCAGGCGGCGGGAATCGAGTACACCCTGAACCCGGGCGAGGGCGCCTTTTATGGCCCCAAGCTCGAGTTCGTCCTGCGCGATGCCATCGGCCGCGACTGGCAATGCGGCACTCTGCAGGTCGACTTCAACATGCCGGGGCGGCTGGGCGCGTATTACATCGACGAGCACAGCCAGAAACGCATCCCGGTCATGCTTCACCGGGCAATGTTCGGCTCGCTCGAGCGCTTCCTCGCCATTCTCCTCGAGCACCACGCCGGGCGGCTGCCCGCCTGGCTCGCGCCCGTGCAGGCGGTGGTGATGAGCATCACCGATCGCCAGGACGCCTATGTCCACTCCGTTGTGGAATCCCTGCAAAATCAGGGTGTTCGGGCTCTGTCCGACTTGCGGAACGAGAAAGTGGGCTTTAAGATTCGCGAGCACACGCTGCAGCGTGTCCCGTATCTCTTGGTTGCGGGCGAAAGGGAAGTCGCCGCACATCTATTATCAGTGCGCACCCGAAGCGGCAAGGACCTGGGCACGATGACCCCGGAGGCATTTTGCGAACGCCTCCGCATCGAGCTCTCGAGCCGCGGGCGCCGTACGTTGGAGGATTGACGCATCGCCAGTGCAACAAAGCGGGTCCGGCGCAACGAGGACATCGTCGCGCCGCAACTGCGAGTGATCGCGGCCGACGGGTCGCAGGCCGGAGTGATGTCCCGCTCGGAGGCGCTGCAAATGGCAGCAGCCTCGGAACTCGATCTGGTCGAGGTATCGCCTACCGCGGAGCCGCCGGTCGTGCGGATCATGGACTACGGGAAGTTCTTGTTCGAGCAGAACAAGAAGGCCCACTCGGCGAAGCGCAAGCAGAAGCAGATTCAGGTCAAGGAGGTCAAGTTTCGTCCCGGGACGGGAGAGGCGGATTACCAGATCAAGCTGCGTAATCTGACCCGCTTCCTGACCGAGGGCGACAAGGCCAAGGTTACCCTGCGTTTCCGCGGCCGTGAAATGGTGCACCAGGACATCGGGCGCAAGCTCCTGGATCGGGTCGCGACCGATCTCGCCGCCTACGGCGTGGTCGAGCAGAACCCGCTCATGGAGGGCAAGCAGATGATCATGGTGTTTGCACCAAAGAAGAAGTAACGCTTCCAAGTTATTGAATAACCTGGAATCGTTCGCCCGTAGCGGGTATCCGGATGAGCAGTCCGGATGCTTTGCGACCGGGGCTACAGCAACGAGATGAGGAGTTTCAGTCGATGCCCAAGTTGAAAACCAACCGGGCCGCGGCCAAGCGCTTTCGCAAGACGGCGAAGGGTTTCAAGCGGTACGCGTCCAAACGTCGCCACAACCTCGGTCACAAGGACCGCAAGGTCAAGCGCCATGCCCGCTCGGGCGGTACGAGCCTCGTGCACGAGACCGACACCGGTCGTCTCGAGCAGCTGCTTCCGTATCACAAGTAACGCGCGCACGAGGTAACACCATATGGCAAGAGTCAAGCGTGGCGTGACGGCCGGCCGCCGTCACAAGAAGGTTCTCGGCAAGGCGAAGGGCTATTACAACGCCCGCCGCAAGGTTTATCGCGCAGCGAAACAGGCCGTCATCAAGGCCGGCCAGTATGCCTACCGCGACCGCCGTCAGAAGAAGCGCGAGTTCCGCGCGCTCTGGATCGCCCGCATCAATGCCGCGGCGCGCCTCTACGGCCTCTCCTACAGCCGCATCATCAATGGGCTCGGCAAGGCGGGGGTAGAGATCGACCGCAAGGTGTTGGCGGACATCGCCGTCCATGACACCGCGGCATTCGCCGCGATTGCGCAGCAGGCGAAGACCGCACTCGGCATCGCGTAGCCCAAGGTGGGCCTTGCGGCATGCAGGACCTGACGTTCCTCGTGAATGAGGCGCTGGGGGAGGTGGCCGCGAGCCCCGACCTCGGCCGCCTCGATGAGGCGCGGGTGCGCTGGCTAGGAAAGAAGGGCGCCCTCACCGAGCAGTTGAAATCCTTAGGAGCCCTCCCGGCCGCCGAGCGCCCCGCGGCCGGCCAGCGGATCAACGAGGCGAAGGAGCGCGTGCAGGCCGCGATCGAGGCGAGGCGCGAGGCATTGGCGCGCACCCAGGTCGAGCGTGCGCTTGCGGCCGGACGGGTCGACGTCACGCTGCCGGGCCGCGGCGAGCAACGCGGGGGCCTGCATCCGGTGACTCTGGCGCGCCTTCGCATGGAGGAAATCTTCCGCCGCGCGGGCTTCGAGGTGGCCACGGGCCCGGAGATCGAGGACGACTTCCATAACTTCGAGGCGCTCAACTTCCCGCCCAGTCACCCCGCGCGGGCTATGCACGACACGTTCTACTTTCCGGACGGACGGCTGCTGCGCACCCACACCTCGCCGGTACAGATCCGCGCCCTGCTGAGCGAGGGGGCGCCGATCGCGATCGTGGCGCCGGGGCGGGTGTATCGCTGTGATTCCGACATGACGCACTCGCCCATGTTTCACCAGGTCGAGGGGCTGAGGGTGGATGAGAACGTGAGCTTCGCCAACATGAAGGCGGCGCTGCACGGATTCCTACAGGCATTCTTCGAGCGCGACCTGGCGATGCGGCTTCGGCCTTCCTACTTCCCCTTCACCGAGCCCTCCGCCGAAGTCGACATGTCCTGCGTGTTCTGCGAGGGAAGAGGATGTCGCACCTGCAAGCACACCGGCTGGCTCGAAATCGCCGGCTGCGGCATGGTGCATCCCAACGTCCTCATGGCGAGCGGCATCGATGCGGAGCGCTACACCGGCTATGCCTGGGGCATGGGGATCGATCGCCTCGCGATGTTGCGTTACGGAGTGAGCGACCTCAGGCTCTTTTTCGAGAACGACCTGCGCGTCCTCGAGCAGTTCCGGACTTTCTGAAATGAGGATCTCCTACTCGTGGCTGAAGGAATGGGTGGGCGTGCCCTGGAGTCCGGAGGAGTTGGGCTCGCGGCTCACCATGGCGGGCCTCGAGGTCGAGGCGCTCGAGCCGGCGGCACCAGCCTTCTCAGGTGTCGTGGTCGCGGAGATTCTTGCCGCGCAGCAGCATCCGCAGGCCGAGAAGCTGCGCGTCTGCCGCGTCTCGATCGGGCGGGGCGAGCCGCTGCGGATCGTATGCGGCGCCGCCAACGCACGCGCAGGGCTTAAGAGCGCCCTCGCGCTCCTCGGTGCGAAGCTCCCGGGCGGTCTCGAAATCAGGGCGGCAAAGCTGCGGGGGGTGGAGTCGGCGGGAATGCTGTGCTCGGCGAAGGAGCTTGGCCTCGCGGACGCATCGAACGGCATCCTCGAGCTGCCGTCCGACGCCCCGACGGGCGCGCCGTTGCGCGAGTATCTCGAACTCGATGACAGCGTGCTCGAGCTCAATGTCACTCCCAACCGTGGCGATGCCATGTCGGTCATTGGCGTGGCGCGCGAGGTGGCGGCGTTGTCGGCCGGGAAGCTCGCGGAGCCCTGGGTGCACGGTGCGCGGGCGGGCGCGCCCGCCCGTAAGTTGCGCGACACCCTCGGCGTGCGCCTCGATGCGCCGGCCGGATGCCCGAAGTTCGTGGGGCGCATCATCCGGGATGTCGACAACAAGGCGGCCGTGCCGGTGTGGATGCTCGAGCGTCTGCGCCGTGCGGGCGTGCGTTGCATCAGCCCGGTCGTGGACGTCACCAACTACGTGATGCTGGAGCTGGGTCAGCCGATGCACGCCTACGACCTGGCCAAGCTGAACGGTGAAATACGGGTGCGCTACGGGCGCGCGGGAGAGACCCTCACGCTGCTCGATGGAAAGTCCGTCGAGGTGCAGCCCGATGTCCTACTGATCACCGATGGCTCGGGACCTGTGGGTGTCGCGGGCATCATGGGCGGGGAGCGCACGGCGGTGAGTCCGGAAACCACCGACGTCTTCTTCGAAGCAGCCTACTTCTCTCCGGATGCCGTCATCGGACGAGCTTTGCGGTGGGGCATGACGACGGATGCGAGTCAACGCTTCGAGCGGGGCGTCGATCCGTCGCAGCAGGAACGGGCCGCGGAGCGTGCAACCGAGCTGCTGCTGTCGATAGCGGGCGGGGCAGCCGGGCCGCTGACGGTCGAGCGCTCCGATGCGCATCTGCCGGCGCGGCCGGCGGTGATGTTGCGCCGCAAGCAGCTCGGGCGCCTGCTCGGCATCGGCTTCGAGGATGCGCGCGTGCGCGCAAGCCTCGAGGGCCTCGGGATGCGGGTCGAGCCCGCCGCGGAAGGCTGGCGCGTCACGCCGCCCGCCCATCGCTTCGACATTGCACTCGAGGCGGACCTCATCGAGGAAGTTGCGAGGATCATTGGGTTCCAGGCCATCCCCGAGACCGAAGCGCAGGTGCCGCAGGGCTTCGCGCGCCTTCCCAGCGCGCGGCCACCCGAACGGGCCCTGCTCGAGACCCTGGCTCTGCGCGGCTATCACGAGGCGATCACCTACGCCTTCGTCGACCCCAAGCTGCAGGCGCGGCTCTTCCCCGATCTTGCAGCGATCGCGCTCGCCAACCCGATTGCGAGCGACCTTTCAGCCATGCGGGTGTCGCTGTGGCCGGGGCTGCTCAGGGCCGCCCTCGAGAACCAGCGGCGGCAGTCAGATCGCATCAGGCTCTTCGAGCACGGGGCGCGCTTCCTGGTAGCCCCCGAGGCGCTCGGAACGACGCGCGAAATCGACACCCTGGCCGCGGTGGCGTGCGGCCATCGGCTGCCGGAGCAGTGGGGATTGCCGCGCGAGATGCGCCAGCCGGTCGACTTCTTCGACGTGAAGGGGGATCTCGAGGCGTTGCTCGCCGCCACGGGCGCTCGGAGTAAATTCACGTTCGAGCCGCGTGAGCTCTCGTGTCTGCACCCTGGCAGGGCGGCACGAGTTCTTCGCAGCGCCGCGCCGGTGGGCTGGCTGGGGGAATTGCACCCAGCGCTCGTGAAGGCGCTCGAGTTTACATATCCTCCCGTGCTCTTCGAGCTCGACGTCGATGCCTTGGCGGTCGAGCGGCCCATCTATCGTGAGGTTTCGCGCTTTCCCCAGGTCCGCCGTGACCTCGCGGTGGTGCTCGATGAATCTGTGGCTTTAAGTAGCCTCGTCGAGCGTGTAACCTTCACGGCTTCGAGCCTTTTGCGTGATCTCCGCATTTTCGACGTGTATCGCGGCCCAGGCGTAGAAGCAGGTCGAAAAAGCGTCGCTTTTGGCTTGATTTTTCAGGACATTTCTCGCACCCTTACCGAGGACGATGTCGCCGGCCTGATGACGGCCGTCGTCGCGGATTTGCGCGTAAGTCTGAACGCAAAAATACGAGAATAAGAGATGGCCCTGACCAAGGCGGAGATGGCGGAAGCACTCTTCAACCAGCTCGGGCTGAACAAACGGGAGGCACGGGAGCTGGTGGACCTGTTCTTCGAGGAAGTGCGTGCGGCGCTGTCGAGAGGGGAGCAGGTGAAGCTCTCCGGCTTCGGCAACTTCGACTTGCGCGACAAGAACCAGCGTCCCGGCAGGAATCCCAAAACCGGCGAGGAGATTCCGATCACCGCCCGCCGGGTAGTGACCTTCCGTCCGGGGCAGAAACTGAAGGCGCGGGTCGAAGCCTATGTTGGAGCCAAAGAATAACTCGCAGCTGCCGGCGATTCCCGGCAAGCGCTACTTCACCATCGGTGAGGTGAGCGAGCTCTGCGGCGTGAAGCCGCACGTGCTGCGCTACTGGGAGCAGGAGTTCCCGCAGTTAAAACCGGTGAAGCGACGCGGCAACCGCCGCTATTACCAGCGTCAGGACGTCATCGTCATCCGCCAGATCCGAAGCCTCCTCTACGATCAGGGCTTCACCATTGGCGGTGCGCGCAACAAGCTGACGGGCGAGGAGGCCCGCACGGATGTCTCGCAGAGCCAACAGATCGTCAAGCAGGTGAGGCTCGAGCTCGAGGAGCTGCTGAAGGTGCTGCGCCGCTGACGGGTATTTCGGCGTATCATTGCGGCTCGCGCGAGAGAACCCCGCTCGCGCTCCTGGCAGGCCGGTCAGACATTTCATCGGAGCGTGGCGCAGTCTGGTAGCGCACTTGCATGGGGTGCAAGGGGTCCCGAGTTCAAATCTCGGCGCTCCGACCAGTCTTTCAGAGCA
>JBAUOO010000247.1:0-3030 GCA_049579785.1 Steroidobacteraceae bacterium | reverse complement strand
CCAGAGACAAACCGCGTAGGCGGCGTCAAGAGTGAACGGACGCGTGCGATCGCTTGCTTACAGCTGTCCATGGGTGACATCGGAGACTTTTTTGCCCTCACGGCAGTGTCTCGCTGCTCTCGTGAATGCACCGTGTTGCCGATCACACCAGTCTTCAGGTCGCTCGTCGTGCCACGGGCAGCTGCACCTTTCGCAGCGCATCTTGCCTCTCAAGGTCCAGCGAGCACTGTGAATCAGTTCACGGCACGGCATAGCCTGTTGCACCAGAACAGTCGATCGAGGCTGAATTGGTGGGCGCATTTGTCGCCAAAGCGCTCGTCCGATTCCAGCCGCGCGACCAGCGAATTCACTCCACTCGAAAGCCGCGCACGCAGTTACGCGGCTTTGGCTGTATCAAGGTTCGGATTCTGCTGGGATCGCGCAAGTCCGTCCAGGAAATCCGCCCAAGCCTGGATCATCTTTCGCCGTTCAGGCAAAAACTCGGCGTAGTTGTACGCACTCCGAGTTTCATTCTGCTCCGCATGTGCGAGCTGCCGCTCGATGGCGTCGCGATTCCAGCCCTGCTCATTGAGCAGTGTCGAAGCCATGCTGCGGAATCCGTGACCAGTCATTTCGTCGTTGGTGTATCCCATTCGGCGCAGCGCCGCGTTCACCGTGTTCTCGCTCATGGGACGCTCGCGCGTCCGTTCGCTCGGGAAGACGTACTTCCCGTCGCCGGTGAGCGGCTGCAGTTCGCTCAGCACCGCGAGGCCCTGGCTCGATATCGGCACGATGTGGGGTTGGCGCTTCTTCATCCGTGCAGCGGGAATCCGCCATTCCGCGGTTTCGAAGTTTACCTCGCGCCATTCCGCCGCTCTGAGCTCGCCGGGCCGCACGAATGTCAGCGCCGCCAGCCGCAACGCGCACTGCGTCACGAATGATCCGTGGTAGCTTTCGATCGCCCTCATCAGCGCACCCACCTCGGAGGGTTCCTTCACTGACGCGAAGTGCTTCTCGAGCTTCGGAGCTAAAGCGCCGCGGAGATTCACGGATACATCGTGGTTCGCGCGCGCCGTAGCGACGGCATATCGCAAAATGCGGCCGCAGTCCTGCAGGGCTCGATGCGCTGTCTCGATCGCACCTCGCTTCTCGATCCGACGAAGGACTGCGAGTAGCTCGGGAGCTGACACCTCACTCACCGTCCGCCGACCGATCCAGGGAAAGACGTCCCGCTCAAGTCGGTCGATGACCTTGACCGCGTGGTTGGGTGCCCACTTGGGCTCGTTGAGCTTGAACCACTCTCGCCCGACGGCCTGAAAGGTGTTGTCTGAGCTTGTCACCAGGGCCAGCTTGGCGGCCTTGCGTCGCTCGGAAGGATCGATGCCGGCGGCGACGAGTTTGCGAGCCTGCTCGAGGCGTTCACGTGCCTCCTTCAGACCGACATCAGGATACACGCCGAGCGATACACGCCGCTCCTTGCCGGCCAGGCGGTATTTGAAACGCCACCAGCGCCCGCCGCTCGGGGCGATCTCCAGATATAGCCCGCGGCCATCAAACAACTTGACGGGCTTTTCCTGTGGGCGTGCTGCTTCTATCTGCGTTCGTGTGAGCATGGGGGCAACTTGCTCCGTCTTGACCGTCCTAGCGGCGAGTTGCCCCTAACGTTGCCCCCACAAGCGGCACGGTGTCAAGCCTAGTGGAGCCCAAGGGCTAGCATCGAATTCTCGCCATTTTTCTCCGGTTTATCCGTAGCTTATGCGTAGTCCAGCGAGATGCATCAAAGCCGAGCGAAGCGGGGAGTAAGCGGTCCTGGTGGAAAGGGAGGGACTCGAACCCTCGACCCCGGCATTATGAGGACGATGCCCGGCAAGAAAGCGTCGTAAATTCAGATACTTGGCACCCCGCTGCCGTGCGACATGTCCGTTTGTGGCCCTTTGAAATACAAACGCTTACCGGAAGCGCCCGCGAAATTTCCGTCAAACTGCCCCGCGGCCTCCACAGCGGCAGCTTCGAGGACGCGGACCGAGCGCATCAGCCGCTACGTAGGCGAGCATCAATTCTGCGCAGGGCCTCGTCCGCATCGATCGCCCCTGCGTTTCCGGTCTCGAGCTCGTCAAGCCGCTTCACTATCTCGGCTTCCCACGCCTGCTGTGCGTCGGCACCGGGAGGTCCGTCCAGGCTGGCGAACAGGTCACGCGCGAGTGCCGGGCGCTCGCTCTCGGGAAGCTCGAGTGCTAGATCGACGGCACGCTTCAAGGTCGCTGATGACATGGAATTATCGGGAACGCACTGCGTCTGACACCACTGAGGCCGCTACACCGCGCGACGCACCCGCGCTCGATGTGGCGGCCGGATTCGATCGGCCAGCAAGCCGCTGAAATCAGGATACTGCGGAATCCCGGCTCGCCGAAGGCGGCTGCCGTCTGAGACCGACCCGCTTACTGCACCGACAGTCTGCACCCGAATGCAACGGAATGCACCGCGAGGGTCTCATTCGCCTTGCCGGTGCGCCGAGCCAACCCTCGGCTGCAGGGAGAACTCTTAAGCTTCGGACATCCGGCAGACACGTGCCCCTTTCCGCCGTTCGCGATGGTCCGGTATCGGGTAGCGCAGAAGATCTGCCAGGCGCTCCGCGACGCCGGTATTGAAGTCTCGTGTGCGAGCTATCATGCTCCTCGGAACGAGAAGAGTGATGGCGATTGGGGGGTGCTCATGGGGAGGCGTGATGTCGGCCACGGTTGAGGCCACCGTTGCGATGCCGCGCTCGGCGGGCTCGCGCTGGGCGCTCACCATATTGGTCGCTGCGGCGATCTTCATCAACTACATCGATCGCGGCAATCTCGCAACCGCCGCGCCGCTCATCAAGATTGATCTGCACTTAAGCAACCTGCAGATCGGCTTACTCACCTCTGCCTTCTTCGCGGTGTCATCGCCGAGCTGAAAGTCGTGAAATCTGGCCGGTTTGAAACTCGACGTCTTCTTCTGATTTGCTCCGATATGTTCCTTTGACCATCTTGTTCACGCTGGTGTCTTTTCCGGCTGCAACAAGCG
>JBAUOO010000246.1:0-2644 GCA_049579785.1 Steroidobacteraceae bacterium | reverse complement strand
GGTATTGAAGAGGACATCCACGAGGCGCTGCTGAATCTCGATTCCGCAGCCGAGCAGGTCGCTGTTGCCAGGCAAGGGCAGGACCTCGCGCAGCGCGAACTCGAACTTGCGCAGGATCGTTTCCAGTCCGGTGTGACCAATAACATTGAAGTGGTCACCGCCCAGGACGAACTCGCCCGCGCACAGGAAAATTACATCCTCGCCGTCTCCACCCACGCTGACGCGAAGTTCGCGCTCGCGCGAGCCGTGGGGGATACGGAGAAGAACATCACACAGTTTCTGGCAAGTCCGTAAGCGCGAGGTCGAATCGCGAGGTTGAATGATGAAGCGACGCATACCTGTTCTGATTCTGCTGGCTGCGGCAATCGTCGCAGGCGTTTATTTCTATCCGCGCCTCACCCGGAAAACCGAGCCCGAGAATCGCATCACGCTCTCCGGCAATATCGAAGCGCACGAGAGCCTTGTGGGCTTCAAGGTTCCAGGACGCATCGTCGATCTGCCGGTCGAGGAAGGCCAGTCGGTTGAGCAAGGCACCTTGCTCGCGCGTCTGGACGACGCCGATTACAAGCAGAAGGTTCAGATCGACGAGGCCACGGTTCGAGTGCGCAAATCCAACCTCGCGCTCACCCTCGCTGGAACTCGCGTGCAGGAGGTGAAGGCATCGCAGCAAGCCATGCTCGATGCAGAAGCCGACATGCAACAGAAGAAGCTCGACTACGAACGCGCCCAGCGTCTCTTCGCCAAAGATGAGGTCTCCGCCCAGGACCGCGATCTTGCGGATACCGCGCTGAAGCGTGCCGAGGCCACCTTCAAGGCAGCGCAACAGCGTTACAGCGAAGCCGTTGAAGGCAGCCGCAAAGAAGACATTGCAATCGCGCGCGCCAATCTCAAGGAAGCCAAAGCCAATCGGGGACTATCGCAAGTCAACCTCGACTACACAACCCTCCTCGCCCCCACCACCGGTGTCATCACCGTGCGCCAGGCTGAAATCGGAGAGGTGGTCGTTCCCGGCACTCCCGTGATCACGCTCGCCGACCTCGATCACATCTGGCTGCGCGCCTACATCGCCGAAACCGATCTGGGCCGCATTCGCTGGGGCCAGGAAGCAACCATCACCACCGATACCTATCCCGGCAAGCAGTACCACGGACGTATCTCATTCATCTCCTCAAGTGCCGAATTCACGCCCAAAAGCGTGCAAACCTACAAAGAGCGCGTCACCCTCGTCTATCGCATCAAGATCGACATCGATAATCCCAATCACGAACTCAAACCAGGCATGCCCGCCGACGCTCACATCGACCTCGCCGCAACCGGCACCAACGCGAGCCAACAGGAAGTCGCGCCGCAGAGGTAATGAGTCCCAGAGATAATGAGTATGACGGAGCAACTTCAATCCGCAATCATCGCCACCGGACTTACGAAAAGCTTTCCAGGCATACTCGCCGTCGATCACCTCAGCATTGACGTCAGTGCCGGAGAAATCTTCGGCCTCGTCGGTCCCGACGGTGCGGGCAAGACGACCACGCTCCGTATGCTCGCCGGCATCATGCCTCCCGACGAAGGCGCTGCCAGCGTCGCTGGATTCAATGTCGTTCAGGATCCCGAAGGAGCCAAGCACAATCTCAGCTATATGCCGCAGCGCTTCGGTCTCTATGAAGACCTCACCGTCGATGAAAACATTCGCTTCTATGCCGACCTGTTCGGAGTGAAAAAAGCGGAGCGTGAACAGCGTTCCACACAGCTGCTACAGGCGGCCGGCATGAGCGAGTTCCGCAAACGTCTCGCCGGAAAACTTTCCGGCGGCATGAAGCAAAAATTAGGCTTGGTCTGCGCCCTCATTCATCGCCCCAAGGTGATCCTGCTTGATGAGCCGACCACCGGTGTCGATCCCGTTTCGCGGCGTGACTTCTGGCGCATTCTTTATGGACTCGCATCGGAAGGTGTAGCAATACTCACCTCCACCGCCTATCTTGACGAAGCCGAACGCTGTCACCGTGTTGCCCTGCTCCATCAAGGTAAGCTGCTCTTCTGCGACACGCCCGCCAATCTCAAGGCCAAACTGGGCAAGGGAGTATTGTCCATCACCTCACCCGAACCCCGCAGATTGCGCGGTGAACTCGAACACGCATCCGGAATCTCCAGCCTTGTGCTGACCGGTGACGGCCTGCACGTCGTGGTTGACGATGCACAACTCCGCATCCCGGAATTCGAGTCCCGACTGAACAGCGCGCATGTTCCTTTCGACGCAATCCAACAAGTCACGCCCACCATAGAGGACCTCTTCGTCGATGCGGTCAGCGCCGGAGCCTCATCCCATGCCTGACGACAACAATTCCGTTGTGATCGAAAATCTCGTCAAGCGGTTCGGTGATTTTGTTGCCGTCGACCACATCAATCTCAAGATCCGCAAAGGCGAGGTGTTTGGATTTCTCGGACCCAACGGTGCAGGCAAGTCCACCACCATCCGAATGCTCTGCGGTCTGCTCACGCCAACATCCGGCCGCGCACAGGTTGCCGGATACGATGTCAGCCGTGCGCCTGAATCCGTGCGCCAGAACATTGGCTACATGTCGCAGAAATTTTCCCTCTACAACGATCTCAAGGTAATCGAAAACATACGCTTGTTCGCCGGCCTTTATAG
>JBAUOO010000245.1:0-2096 GCA_049579785.1 Steroidobacteraceae bacterium | reverse complement strand
TTGGAGCGTGCCCCCGCTGGCATTCGTCGTGTTGGTGGCGGTGGGAGCCGACTACAACATGCTGCTCGTCTCGCGAATGCGCGACGAGTCTCCGCACAGCATGCGTTACGGCATTATTCGCACCCTGAGTTCGACAGGCGGCGTGATCACTGCGGCAGGTCTGATCTTTGCTGCCTCGATGTGCGGTCTGTTGTTCTCCAGCATCGGCACGGTGGTCCAGGGCGGTTTTGTGATCGGCGTAGGCATTTTGCTGGATACCTTCTTGGTGCGCACCATCACGGTTCCCGCCATCGCGGCGCTGGTCGGGCAGGCAAACTGGTGGCCGGGACGGGTTCGCGCGCGCGGATGATGTATGTGAGACTACGAGACGAAGCCGAGGGGTCAGGGGTAGGTATGAAGAAACTACTCGCGGGCGTGACAGCGCTGGTAACTGTCAGCGCCACAACATGTTTCGGCGTCGGGACCGCGACGGCCGACGACACGCCCATCGGCGGGCCGCCGACTCCCGGGGCGCCGGGCGACCAGACAGCGTTCGCCCTCGGAGGCGCTCACGTACTGGGCATTCCCTATGACGAGTACATCCGTCAGGAGGGCGCCCAATGGTTCCCCGGCCAGAAGCGCGAAATCGTCCGCTACCCGGCAGGCCAGGTTCAGGGGCACGTGGCCGAGCGACTCTTCCCGGGCATCGGCAAAATCGATCAGCTGTTCCCGGGCCTGGGTGTGGACGGCCCCAGCGTCGGCGAGTCGGTCGACGTGGGCGTGGACAACCTCGATGCGGCGATCAAAACCGGTCGCCCCGGTACGGCGATCGGCTTGTCCGAAGGCGGGTTCGTGGTCGATGGCGCGCAGGCTCGGCTGGCGACTGACCCGGCTGCTCCTCCGCCGAACACGCTGAACTTCGCCACGTTCGGCGACCCGATCGGGCATCACGCCTTCGGCCAGAGTTTCTTGACCGCCATGTTCCCGGTCGGAAGCGTTGTTCCCGCGCTCGACTACACCATGCCACCGCCGTACGAGAGTCAGTACGACACCAACAGGTTCGTGGCTGCATACGACTCGATCGCGGACTTCCCCGACCGGCCGGACAACATGTTCGCTCTCGCCAACACGTTGATGGGCCTGGCCACCGGTCACACCGCGGTGGCGTTTACGAACGCGAGCATGGTGCCGCCGCAGAACATCAGAACCACCATCAACTCCAGGGGCGCGAAAGACACGACGATCATGGTCCCGCAGAAGCACCTTCCGTTGGTGATGCCACTGAAATACATCGGGATCCCGGAGGACACACTGAACAAGCTCGACGCGATCCTGATCCCCCGGGTGAACGCCGGCTATTCGCGGAACGACGACCCGTCAACCGCTCCGGTTCAGGTGGACCCGGTGCGCGGCTTCGACCCCGCGGAAGTCACCGCGCCGGCCAACCAGGCGACATTTGGCGGCGGCGCTGACCCGTTCTCGCAGATCCTCGCCGGTGCCATGTCCGTGTTGTCGCACGGCGCAGGCGAAACCGGCCCCTAGACTCCGATCGACGGAGTCGACCAACTAGTACGGACGTGATGTGACGCTATGCCTCAGTCATCCATTCTCTCGATGCTGCACGGACGTGCCAGCCTGCGCCCTCATGACGTGGCGTTCAGCTTCACCGATTACGAGAACGATTGGGCGGGTGTTCCGGAGAGTCTGACGTGGTCGCAGTTATCCCGTCGAACACTAAATGTGGCGCGCGAACTTCGCCTTCATGGGTCGGTGGGAGACAGGGCCATCATCCTGGCCCCGCAGGGCCTTGATTACATCCTGGCATTCCTGGGATCCATGCAGGCTGGGCTTATCGCGGTTCCGCTGCCGTTGCCGCACCGCGGCTCGAGTCATGAGCGGGTAGGTGCGGTCTTTGCCGATACATCGCCCTCAGTTGTGCTCACGACGTCCGCGGTGGCGGAGGATGTCGGCGATTACATTGACCAATCACCTTTGGACACTGCTCCAAAGATCGTCGAGATCGACTTGTTGAATCTCGATGTCGACGGTGGAACAAGCCTTCCGGCAGCCGATTTGCCTGGCATCGCGTATTTGCAGTACAGCTCGGGTTCGACCCG
>JBAUOO010000244.1:0-36769 GCA_049579785.1 Steroidobacteraceae bacterium | reverse complement strand
GTGTACCTCAAGCTCGAGCAGTTACTGAGTCGGAGTTGAGTCCACTCAAACCGTCGGTTTACTCGCGGTCAGGTACAACATCCGATCGGTCATCACCGCCTTCGGATCCTCTACCACCGGACGCATGCTCCGCTCGAAGAGTTGTCGCTCCTCGGCCGTGAACTGCTCGGCCATGATGGCGCTCAAGGGCGGTGCGAGCGGATGCGGGGAGCTGTTGATGAAGACGTTCCATGAGCGCACGATCGACGGCAGCATGTCGATGTGCAGCTCGAGATGCATATCGGTAAAACCCGCCGTCTGCGCGAATCGGATCACGTCCCGCTCGGAATAGTTGGCGATCGGGCTCTGGAGGATCTTTTCCTCCGTATCCGGAAATTGCCTCGCCTTCCAGCGGTGCAGCAGTACCGTGAGCGGGCTCACGCCCTCCGGTGGTTTTGACTCGATCACCGCCCTCAGGGCCGAGACCGCGAGCGCATCGTCCTGATATACGGGCTCGGCGAGCGAAATGCGTCCGCCGGGCTTCAAGACCCGATGGAATTCCCGCAGCGCCGCAGTCTTGTCGGCAACGTAGGCAAGGACGGAGCGGGTGACGACCACATCGACGGATGCATCGGCGATGCCCTCGAGTCGATCGGCCGGACAGCGCAGAAACGTGCACTGGCTGCGCACGCCGCGCTCGGTCGCCTGCAGCTGCGCTTGGCGCAGCAGCGGCTCCGATACGTCGGTCAACCAGGTGCGCAGCGTCGGGCCCGCCCGCTCGATGGCGCGAAACGCGACGAGCCCCTCACCCGTGCCGACGTCGACGAGCGTCTGACCGGCAGCGAGCCGCGCCCCATCGAGCAGCCGCTCGACATAGCGATCGACCATGGCGCGCACCGTCTGCTCGAACTGCGCATCGTTCGCGTAACGCCCGTGCAGCAGCCACTGCGACCAGAGGTCCGCGGTCGGAATCTTGGTCTTATCGGCCATGCGCCATACGACACCGCTGTAGGTACCGGCGCATTCTACGCGACGGAGGTTCGGCAAGCGGGGGTAGCCGCTCGATGGTCAGCCTCCGCTGCCGAGCACAACCGCAAAGGTGAGCGCACCGCCCCCCGGCAGGGCCGCGAATCCAAAGCGCTCACGGCTCGCGCCAGGATCCATGAAGGTGTCGGTGAAAAACTCGGCGCAGAAATTGCCGATGGCCATGCTGGCGAGGGTGTCGGATGGATAATGCCAGCCGCCCTCCACCCGCGCCCAGGCGGTTGCAAAGCTAAGAGCGTGCAGGCCCACATCGAGCGCAGCGCGCGTGCCGCCGTTCATCGGTATTTCCTCGAGGTTCAAGCTGGCGAGGCGCGTGTAGACGGAAGAGGCGGCCGAATGATCCGAAGGAAAGCTGTGGTCGTTGGCGCCGTTCGGCCGCTCGCGGCTCACCACATGCTGCAACAGGGTGGTCGATTCGATGGCGGTGGTGGCCGCCGCGAGATTCACCAGATAACCCTTCGCCTTGTCGAGGAGCCATTCGCCGCCGGCATCACCGCTTGGAGTGAAGAGCACGGTCGCGAGGTCCGCGCCCACGGAGGCGCTGCGCAACCGGTCGCTCCAGAGGGTGGCGTTCGATTCGGAGCCGAATATGGGGTTTTGTGTCCGTCCCCAGCGCGAGAGCCGGTGATCGAAGTCATCGATCTGCAGCGCTGCGGCACCGGCAACCGGTGCCCATACCCAAGGATCGGTGGCGGCATGGACCGCCGCGGCCCGGGCCCGGGCCCAGCCCGGCGTGAGCGTGACACCCGCACCCCAAGGAGGAGCATCGGGAAGCGTTGCACAGCCGGCGAGCGACAAGGCCGTCAGGATCGCAACCGCCGCAAGCGCACGCATTCAGAAGCTTTTGTAGAAACCCACCGACGCTCCGCCGGGAAGGATCTCGACGAGCAAGGGTATTCTGCGGTGCGCCGCCCAGTATCCGAATCCTGAGCCGAGCAGCCAGCCGGCGATGATGTCGGACTGCCAGTGTGCCTGACTCTTCATCCTGGCATAGCCGTCCCAGACCGGTAGCAGCTCGAGCGACCAGATCCAGGGGTGTTGGCGGTAGTTGTCGAGGATGAACGGCGTGACCCAGGCCGCCTGCAGCGTTTCCTCGCCGCTCGGAAAGCTCTGATCGGAGCTCTGAAACCAGACGTTCGGCCCCAGGCCTTGTCGCGGGCGCGCGCGCCTGAAGGCATACTTCAGCACCTGGTCGCTGAGGCCGGCGAGTACCGCGGAATCGGCGGACTGCCAGAACTCGTGGCCGAGTTGGTTGTCGTTGCCGAGGAGGAGGGACCCGGCCGCAATGAAGGCGATGGAGCCGTACTCGAGTCCGACCTGAGCGCCGCGGTTGAAGATCCCGGTGTCGCCCTTGCCGAGCTCATAATCTATCCCGAAGGGGCCGCCGCCCGCGTGAGCCATGACCGGTGTCAGGGCGAGGAGCAGCGCCGCGGCGAGCGTGGCGCGCAAATTGCGCGGGGGCATGAACACGCGAATCACGAGACCTGTCGTCCGCAGATCGGTGCGATCTATCCTATCACAAGCTTTGTACTATAAAGTATAGCCTCCGACCCGGCGCCGAGCGTCGAGGCCTGTGCAGTAGCGGACCGAATCGGCATCCAATGCGTGGCGGCATCGAGGAGTACGCCGTGACGAGCTTTCGCCGGCGGCAACAGTACTCCGAGCCCCCGGGTTGGTGGGGCGGCTGGCGCTGGGGCCCGTGGGGATGGCCGGGACCGCGCGGGTGGGGAGCGCCCGGGAGTGATGAGGCGGGTGATGCGCTTCGGGCAGGCCGTGCGCGCAACCGGCGCACCGGCTATCCTGAGGCGATGGGAGACGTCATCGAGATATCGGGCGTATCAAAGAGGTACGCCTCGGGCCTGGTCGCACTCCAGAGCGTCGATCTTTCCATCCGCCGCGGCGAGATCTTCGCCCTGTTGGGTCCCAATGGGGCGGGCAAGACCACTCTCATCAACATCGTCTGTGGCATCGTGCGCTCGAGCTCGGGCAGGGTCCTCGTCGATGGGTACGACATCGTCCGCGACTGGCGCAAGGCGCGCTCGCTGATCGGCCTGGTACCGCAGGAGCTCACCACCGACGCTTTCGAGTCGGTGTGGAATACGGTGTCGTTCACCCGCGGTCTGTTCGGGCTGCGCGCCAAGCCGGCCCACATCGAGAGAGTGCTGCGGGCGCTGTCGCTCTGGGATAGGAAAGACAGTCGGATCATGACTCTTTCCGGCGGCATGAAGCGCCGAGTGCTCATCGCCAAGGCTCTCGCGCACGAGCCTCGGATCCTGTTCCTCGATGAGCCGACGGCGGGCGTGGACGTCGATCTGCGGCATGAGATGTGGCAGCTCGTGAGCCGCATGCGGACCGAAGGGGTGACGGTCATCCTCACGACTCACTACATCGAGGAAGCCGAGGAGATGGCCGACCGTATTGGAGTGATCAACCAGGGCGAGCTCGTCCTGGTCAAGGACAAGGCCGATCTGATGCGGGAGTTCGGCACCAAACGATTGTCACTGCGCCTGCTTCGTCCGCTTAGCCGGGTGCCCGAGGCGCTTTCGGCCTGGCGCCTCGAGCTTTCGGGGGATGGCGGCGAGCTCACTCTGCTCTACGATGCCCGCCATGGGAGCGGTGGCGTTGGCGTCTTCCTCGAGGCGGTGCGGCACGCCGGAATCGAGTTCACCGACCTCGCTACCACTGAAAGCTCGCTCGAGGACATTTTCGTGACCCTGGTGAGGCAAGCCCGATGAACATCGAAGGGGTTCGCGCGATCTACAAGTTCGAGATGGCACGCGCCCGGCGGACCGTGACGCAGACCGTGGTCTCCCCGGTGATCTCCACCTCGCTTTATTTCGTGGTGTTCGGCGCGGCAATCGGCTCGCGGATCCAGAGCGTGGGCGGCATCGGCTATGGCTCCTTCATCGTACCGGGGCTGGTGATGCTCTCGCTCCTCGGCCAGAGTATCTCCAACGCATCCTTCGGCATCTACTTCCCGCGCTTCACCGGAACCATCTATGAGATTCTCTCGGCGCCCGTATCGGCGGTGGAGATCGTGCTGGGCTACGCCGGCGCCGCGGCAACCAAGTCGGTGATCCTCGGCGCCATCATCCTCGCCACCGCGGGGCTGTTCGTGCCGCTGCGGGTCGAGCATCCCCTGTGGATGGCGGCGTTCCTCGTGCTCACGGCCACGACCTTCAGCCTGTTCGGCTTCATCATCGGCATCTGGGCCGACGGGTTCGAGAAGCTGCAGATCGTGCCGCTGCTCATCGTCACGCCGCTCACCTTTCTCGGCGGCAGCTTCTACTCGATCAACATGCTGCCGCCCGCATGGCGCACCGTGGCGCTGTTCGATCCGGTGGTGTATCTGATCAGCGGCTTTCGCTGGAGCTTCTACGGCATCGCCGACGTCAATGTCGGCGTGAGCCTCGGGATGACGACGCTGTTCCTCGCGGTCGCACTCGCGATCGTCGGGTGGATCTTCCGGACGGGGTATCGACTGAAGAGTTGAGGGAAGTCGGGTTAGGCTTCGCTGCCGCCTACTTCTTTTTCACGGCTTCGCGGTACGCCGCCGCAAACGCTTCGACGAAAGTATGCGGCAGGTGGTCCGCCGGCATTTCAATCAGGTTGCGATAAAAGGTCGTGAAGAGCTCCCAATATTGGGCTTTGTCGTCCGAGCGCGCCTTGCCCCGCCGGGCGGCTCTTTCGAAGCGCGCTTCGAGCTCTGCCGGATCCAATCGATCGAGGAACTCGACGAAAGCGCTGCGCATCGCCTGCGCCGCCGCCTGCTCGTGAGTCTTGGCTTCGCCAACGGTCTCGCGCAGCCATTGAACGGCATCGATGCTGCGGCTCTCGTGCTGCACCAGAAGCTCAAGCAGCAGCTCATCGACCGTCGAGCGTCCGAGTGAGGGGCGCGGATCGTCGGGCTCGGGCGGCGGCAGCTCGATGCGAAAGCGGTCGCGAATCTCCCCGCGCGAGCGCTCGAGGTCCTTCAGGCCCACCAACGCCTCGCGCAGGAGCTGCCCGACGAGGTGAAGGAGACGGGTTTGAGCTTCTGGCGGCAGCTTCTCCTGATCGATACCCGCCCCTCGGCAGAAGGCCTGAAGTCCCGAATGCACATCGTAGAGCGCCGGAGCGCTCGCTCCGCGGGAGTCGCGACCGGCCGCCTTGGCGAGTCGGGCGATGCGGCGGGCGATGGAATCCTCGCTCGGGTCGGGCGAGTCGCGAAGCGAGACGCGACGGGACTGGATGTCCGGGCTCGAGGGCTTGCTGCCTGGGATGGCAAGTGGCACTGCCTGGCCGTACGCATTCACCGGTTGGAAGCTGCCCGAGACCATCGAGTCGCTCACCAGGAGCTCTTCCAGGTCGAGCATGGCGCCGATGTCGGTTTGCGCCGCGTGCCCGATCGGTTGCAGCGCATGAATACTGGTCGGCACGGCGCCCGCCGGATCGAACTCGGGGATATCGGGCACCGTCTCGCTCTCCAGAGCGACGACGATCTGATAATCGCCGAGCCGCAGCAAATCGCCGTTTTTCAGCCGGTAACCGCTCGAGCCCAGCTTTGCCAGCGGCTCCGGTCGGTCATTGACGAACACACCGTTGGTGCTCAGGTCCTCGAGAAAGTAGTACCCGTCGCGGAAATGCACCCGGGCGTGATGCGCCGACAGGTACCGAAGCGCGTCCGGAAGCACCCAGTCGTTGTCGTTCGAGCGACCGATCGAGCCGCCGCTCACGCCGAGAACGATGGTATGGCGGTCGGCGAGCTGCCGCCGATGATCGCTGACGACGCGCAGGCGAAGCGACATGGTGCCCCGAAATCAAGTGCTCTTTGGTGTGAAAAACCGTGCCTATTGCGCGGACGCGGCAGCTTCCCCGGCACGCCCGGCAATATAATATCGCCCCCAAAGTAGCAGCGGGCCTCACCCGAGCCATGGCAGCCAGTCACATTTTCAGGATTATGTTCGTGAATCAGGGCAAGGTTTACGAGGTCTATGCCCGCAAGGTGAGCCATGGGGAGCTGTTCGGGTTCATCGAGGTCGAGGAGCTGGTCTTCGGCGAGCGCTCTTCCGTGGTCCTGGACCCCTCCGAGGAGCGTATCAAGAGCGAGTTCGCGGGCGTCAAGCGCAGCTTCCTGCCGCTGCATTCGGTGCTGCGGGTCGACGAGGTCAAGAAGCAGGGGGTGAGCAAGATCACCGCGCTCGAGAGCGGGGCGAACGTGGCGCAATTCCCCATGGGCCTGTATTCGCCGCCGCCGGGCGAGAAGAAGTAATGGCCGCACGGCTCCTCGTGCTGCCCGGCACCCAGGCGCTTTCCGGCTTTAGGATTGAGAAGCTTCTCGCCCGCATCATCGCCCTGGAGCCGGCGGTGACGGGTCTCACCACACGGTTCATGCATTTCGCGGCCCTCACGCGCGCACTCTCCGAGGGTGAGTTGCGGATCCTGCAGCAGCTTCTGACGTACGGCTCGCGTGCATGCGCGCCATCCTCGAGCGCGGAGGGCGAGCGGCTGCTGATCGTGCCGCGAGCAGGAACGATCTCGCCCTGGTCGAGCAAGGCGACGGACATCGCGCACGTTTGCGCCCTTTCGGCGGTGGAGCGGATCGAGCGCGGGATCGAGTACGGCATTGCGGCCCGCCACCCGCTCGGCGCCGAGAGGCTCTCGCAGATCGCTGCCTTGCTACTCGATCGCATGACCGAGATGGCATTGCCCGATACTGCGCAGGCGCAGCGGCTCTTCGCCAACTCGGCGCCACGGCCCGCGAAGCGGGTCGCGCTCGCCGGCGGCCGGGCGGCCCTCGAGGAGGCGAATCGCGCGATGGGGCTCGCGCTCTCGGCGGATGAGATCGATTACCTGCTCGCGAGCTTCCAGCAGCTCGGCCGCGATCCCACCGATGTCGAGCTCATGATGTTCGCGCAGGCCAACTCCGAGCACTGCCGGCACAAGATCTTCAATGCCCGCTGGGTCATCGACGGCAGGGCGCGCGAGGAGTCGCTCTTCGCGATGATCCGCTACACGCATGCGCGCAATCCACAGGGTGTCCTGTCCGCCTATCGTGACAATGCCGCGGTGATCGAGGGGGCGATGGGATTTCGGTACTTCCCCGATCCGCGCACGAGAGCGTATCGCGAGAGCCGCGAGCCCATCGACATCCTGATGAAGGTCGAGACGCACAATCATCCGACCGCCATCTCGCCGTTCCCCGGAGCCGCGACCGGTTCGGGCGGAGAGATCCGCGACGAGGGGGCGACCGGACGCGGCGCGCGGCCCAAGGCCGGACTCACCGGCTTCTCCGTCTCGAACTTGCGCATTCCGGGTTACGAGCGGCCGTGGGAGCAGCCGACCGCGATTCCCGAGCGCATCGCCTCGGCCCTCGACATCATGCTCGAGGGCCCGATCGGGGCCGCCTCCTTCAACAACGAGTTCGGCCGGCCGGCGATCTGCGGCTACTTTCGCACCCTCGAGCTCACCGCTGCGGGCGACCCCCCCGGGCGGGTGCGCGGCTATCACAAGCCGATCATGATCGCAGGAGGTCTCGGCAACATCCGCCGGGCGCACGTCGAGAAGGCCGCCGTACCGGTAGGCGCGAAACTCATCGTGTTGGGCGGACCCGCCATGCTCATCGGTCTGGGCGGCGGCGCGGCCTCTTCGGTCGGCAGCGGCGCTTCGAGCGCCGACCTCGACTTCGCCTCCGTGCAGCGCGGCAACGCGGAGATCCAGCGCCGGGCTCAGGAAACGATCGACGGCTGCTGGGCATTGGGTGCGGGTAATCCCATCCTGCTCATCCACGATGTTGGCGCGGGTGGGCTGTCGAACGCCGTGCCGGAGGCGGTGGCGCACAGCGAGCGGGGCGCGCGCGTCGACCTGCGCGCGATCCCGAGCGCCGAGCCCGGCATGTCCCCGCTCGAGCTCTGGTGCAACGAGGCGCAGGAGCGTTATGTGGTGGTCGTCGGACCCGAGGCGCTCGCGGCCTTCTCGGCGATTGCGGCGCGCGAGCGCTGTCCCTTCGCGGTAATCGGTGCGATCGACGGCACGGGACGGCTCACCGTCACCGACCCGCTGCTCGGCGGCGAGCCGGTGGATATGCCGCTCGAGGTGCTGTTCGGGAAGCCGCCGCGCATGCTCCGCGACGTGCGCAGCGTAGCGATGCAGCGCTGGCCGCTCGATCTCAACAGGATCGAGCTGCGCGAGGCGGTGTACCGGGTGCTGCGTCTGCCGGCCGTGGCCGACAAGACGTTCCTCATCACGATCGGAGATCGTACCGTCGGTGGCATGGTGAGCCGCGATCCGCTCGTCGGTCCCTGGCAGGTCGCGGTGAGCGATGTCGCGGTGACGGTGGGCGACTATCGCGGTCATGCGGGCGAGGCGATGTCGATGGGCGAGCGCACGCCGGTGGCGGTGCTCGATGCGCCCGCTTCCGGACGCCTCGCGGTGGGCGAGGCGATCACCAACATCCTGGCGGCGGACGTGCCGTCGCTCGAGCGGATTCGCCTGTCGGCCAACTGGATGGCCGCATGCGGTGAGGCCGGAGAGGACGCCGCGCTCTACGACACCGTGCAGGCGGTTGCGAAGGAGCTTTGTCCCGCGCTCGGCATCGCCATTCCCGTCGGCAAGGATTCGCTGTCGATGCGCACGAGCTGGCACGATGGCGGGATGGAGCGCAGCGTGGTCGCTCCGGTGTCACTCATCGTGTCGGCTTTCGCCCCGGTAGATGATGCGCGGCTGACTCTGACACCGGCGCTGTCGGGGACGGAGGGCGCTACGGCGCTGTGGCTCATCGACCTCGGCGCGGGGCGCGATCGGTTGGGAGGCTCGGCGCTCGCGCAGGTCTACGGTGAGCTCGGTGCGGAGCCCGCCGACCTCGATGACAGCGGCCGCCTCGTGCACCTGGCGGCGGCGCTGGCCGAGCTCAGGCAGGCCGGACTGATACTCGCCTATCACGACCGCTCCGACGGTGGACTGCTCGCGACTCTGTTGGAAATGGCGTTCGCCGGCCATTGCGGCCTCGATATCCGGCTGCCGCCGGAGGGGGGCTCGCCGGTGGCGCAGCTCTTCGCGGAGGAGTTGGGAGTCGTTCTGCAGATCAGCTCGGGCAATGAGCGGCGGGTGCACGAGATCCTCTCGCGCCACGGACTCGCCGATTTCTCCAGGCGCGTGGGCGTGCCGCTGCAGGAGCTGCGCGTGCGCATTCATCTCGGCTCGGAGCCGGTGCTCGATGAATCCTGGGTGGATCTGCGCTCGGCCTGGTCCGAGACCTCCTGGCGGATGAGGAGGCTGCGTGATGATCCGCAGTGCGCCGATGAGGAATATGCGGCGCAGACGGCCGCGGTCGATCCGGGGCTCGATGTCGCCTTGAGCTTCGATCCCGCCGCGGACATTGCGGCGCCGTATGTGGCGCGCGGTGAGCGACCGAAGATCGCGGTGCTGCGGGATCAGGGCGTCAACAGCCACACCGAGACTGCGGCGGCGTTCAATCAGGCGGGCCTTGCGCCCTACGACCTCCACATGACGGATCTCGTGACCGGCCGGCATCGGCTGGCGGAGTTCGCCGGTATCGTCGCGTGCGGCGGTTTCTCCTACGGAGATGTGCTTGGGGCGGGGGAGGGTTGGGCGAAGTCGATTCTGTTCAACGCCGCGCTGCGCGATGAATTCCAGCGCTTCTTCGAGCGTCCGGAGACCTTCGCCCTCGGCGTGTGCAACGGCTGCCAGATGTTCGCGGCCCTCAAGGGCATCATTCCCGGCACCGGGCATTGGCCGCGCTTCATCCGCAACCGCAGCGAGCAGTACGAATCGCGCTTCTCGCTGGTCGAGGTGCTGCCGTCGCCGTCGGTGCTGCTCGCCGGCATGGAGGGATCGTTCCTGCCGATCGCCGTGGCGCACGGCGAGGGTTACGCCGAGTTCGACTCCCGCGCGGCGGCCGAGGAGTGCGTGAAGCGAGGGCTGGTCGGCTTCCGCTACGTCAACCACGACCGCAGCGTCGCCAGCCGCTATCCCTTCAATCCCAACGGCTCACCGCTCGGGATCGCGGCGCTCAGCAACCTCGACGGGCGCGTGACCATCACGATGCCGCACCCGGAGCGGTCATTTCGCTACGTGCAGAACTCCTGGCGCCCGCGCGAGGCGGGAGAGTACAGCGGGTGGATGCGGCTATTCCGCAATGCGCGGCGGTTCGTAGGCTGATGTCCTGGCGCGATCATGCGCTCCTGGTCACCGGGACTGCCGCCGCCATCCTCTCTTCCCGGGTCGAGCCTCGCCGCCTGTGTCCCGATGCACTGTAGAATCCCGCAACCGCCTCTGAAATCGCATCGACCAGCTCGATCTCCAGCTCGTAGAAGAGAGGGAGTCTGAGGAGTCGATCGGAATACCGGTCGCTGTTCGGCAGAAGCCTGCCATCGTGTCGGGCGATGAAGAACGGGCTCTTGTGCAGCGATTGATAATGGAACGTGGCCATTATCTCGTGGTTGCTCAGATGCTCGAGCAGTCCGGATCTCTCCTGCGCGGACGCGCAGACCAGGTAAAACATATGCGCATTGTTGGTGGCGAAGCGTGGGATCACGGGTAGCTGGACTCCATGACCGGGCAGCGCAGCGGATAGATTGTCCCGGTAGCGATTCCAGAGTGCGAGTCTCTTCTTCTGGATGTCGTCCAACACCTCGAGCTGGGCATACAGATACGCGGACACGATCTCCGACGGCAGGAACGACGAGCCAAGATCGATCCAGGCGTATTTGGCGATCTCCCCTCTGAAGAAGGCGCTTCGGTTCGTTCCCTTCTCCCGGATGACTTCAGCCCGCGCTTCCAGCGCCGCATCGTTGACCACCAGCATCCCGCCCTCTCCCGAGGTGAGGTTTTTCGTCTCATGGAACGAGAAGGTGGCCATCGCGCCGAAGCCTCCGAGCGGCCTTCCGTCGTGGAACGAATCGATCGCATGTGCGGCGTCCTCGACGATGGGCAAACCGTGTCGCCGGCTGATGTCCATGATCGCGTCCATGTCACAGGCTATTCCCGCGTAATGAACGATGACGATTGCCCTGGTGGCGGGCGAAATCAGCGCTTCGAGCTGTCCCGGATCGATGTTGGGATTGATGCTCTGGCTGTCGGCAAAAACGAGTTTCGCTCCGCGCAGCGCGAAAGCGTTTGCCGTCGAGACGAACGTGAACGAGGGCAGGATGACCTCGTCGCCCGGCCGGATGTCCAGCAGCAGCGCCGACATCTCGAGCGCATCGGTGCACGAGGTCGTCAGCAGCGTCCGTCCGTACTTGTAGCGGCTTCGAAAAAACTCCTGGCATCTTCTGCTGAACAGACCATCGCCGGAGATCTTGCCCGAAGCGACCGCCTGCGCGATATAGACGAGCTCGCGGCCGTGCAGATAGGGTTTATTGAAGGGAATCACTCTTTGGACCTCCTCGTGAACTCCGCTTCCAGGTTCAAGAGGTTTCTTGACCGATCGCGGCGACGGGTTGCGGGTATTCCGTAGTACATCCCCCAAGGCTCCGTGCTTCGGGTCAGCAGAGACATCGCGCCGACGGAACATCCTTCCTCGACCGTTACGCCGGGCAGAATGCAACTGTTCGCGCCGACGATGACGTGCCTCCTGAGCCTCACGCGCGCAAATATCTCCCGCTTGAACTCTCGCGGCACGGTCGAATTGGTCATCGATTCACCGGTGTAGTCATCCGACTGCGCGAATATCTTCACGCCGTAGGCAAGCGTACAGAAATCGGCCAGCTCGATTCCGGGTCGTCCGCCGGCAAGCAGGCACTGAGGCGTGACGTGGCAGTGATCGCCGATCGTGACCTCGCCCGAGAGAATGCAGAAATCATCGACGCGCGAGAAGTGCCCGACGCTGATGCGTTCGGCATCGTATATCGCGCAGCGGGTGCTGATCCTGACATTGGTGCCGGCGAATCTGAATCGCATGGCATGTATCTGCTCCTCGGTCAGGTACGGCATGGCGGGCTAAAGATCGTGCGATGTTTTCCGGGCATGGCGCCCTTCCATCACCGCTTGCTCAATCTCCCTTCTATGTCGCTCATGAAATCGTGTGTCCTCTGCTTCGACTCCTGGTCGAGGAACATCTGGCGCTCCAGTGCCAGCGGCCTGGTCGTGAGCGCGAACTCCAGGTCGTCGAAGCCGTAGGCGAGACCGTAGCGATCGGCGACATTCGGCTTCCACTGTTCCTTCGTCGTGTTCTCCAGCGGCGCAACGATGGACTCGCAGCCCGCGATCGCCGCGAAATACGAGTAGTGAGTGTATGGGTCGTAGCTGATGAACTGCTTCACCGACTTGAACGTCGCCGCGATCTCCGCATGGGACTTGCCGTCGATGAGTATCGAGCCCGCGGTATCGTGAATCGGTGGCCTGCCTCGGCCTTTTCTCAGGCAATACGCCGTGCCCGCCCGCTCAGCTCCCCGATCGTGGGGTTGCTCCCTGTACAGATCGATCGGAATGTATTGAATCCGGAGGATCGTATCGGCCGTTTCCGACCCGGGGTAGTTGAAGTCCTGGATGCAGAAATCGGCGTATCTGTAGTAGATCTCCCCGGGGCCGTAATAGATCTTGCCTGTGTGGTGGCCCGGGTTGTGGAGCAGCCAACGGACGACGTTCGTCGCGCGCAACGGGTTGCCGAAGGCGATCTCAGGATAAACGACGATGCAGTCCTTGCCGGGAGCAGAGCTGTCCTGCGGTCTCAGGACCGGCGTCCTGAATGTCTCGTTGATGCGGTAGTTCGCGAGATTGCCGGCGTCGTAGATCGCTTTCGCATAGAGGCCGATTTCCCCGGCGTTGTAGTGATGAAGCTCGAAGCTCGGTACGAAAGGGTGGAGGTACGCCTCGCCGCCGCACTCATTGATAAGGTGGCAGAGTCTGTGCAGCGCGATGGCCCCGCCCCCGTTCTCATCGTACGGGGGCGCATAAATGATGTATTTGTATTTCATGGGCACGCGACAGCTGACGTCAATCTCCCCACTTCTCGATATACCGGTCGTAACCTTGCCGCCAGCCCTCGCTCATGTAGCCGCCGGGGCTCTCGTGGACGACGGCGATCGGCCAGGTGCCCATCGTCAGGCCCGAGCGCTCGGCCTGCCGGCAGAAATCGAGGTCATAGAAGTGGAACTCGAAGCGCTCGTCGAAGCGCAGCGATTTCCCCTGCAGCGCCTCGCTGCGGACGGCGACGAAGAGACCATCGAGCAGGACGACCTTCTGGCGTGATGGGCCGAACACATCGACGCTCTTCGGCGGAAAACCCTGGCCGTGGCTGACCGCGCCGCTGAGATTCGCCCGCTTGTCCATCGTGAATCTCTCGTCGATGATTCCCCACCCGGGCTGTCCCGGCACGCGGCGGCGGTTGCCCGCGAGCCCGACGATGTCGAAAGCGCTCAGTGCTTCGCGCAACCTCTCGGGCCAATGGAAATCGCAGAGATGCACGTCGTCATGGATGAAGAGCAGCGCGACCGGGTCGCGAGCCGATTCCGCGATGGCGGTGTTGTAGACCGCCGGCAGGCCCTGCTCGTTGCGCGGGAAGAGCCGCACTTCGACTCCCGGCGGACGGTACAGAGTCAGCGATTTGCCCAGCGCGGTGGACGAGAAGAAACCCTCACGGTCCGCGCGCGTCGCGCAGACGATGCGTATACGCATCGGCTCGGCCGCCCTCGCCTGCGAAGCCGTCGCCTGGACTTGGGCGGGCGCCGACGGTGCAGGGGCGGGCGGCTGCGCCGCCGATTCGGCGCCGTGGCCGCTCGTGTGGCGCTGGCCGATGCGCTGTCGCAACTGCTCGTAGACTCTCAGGTATTGCTCGGCTCCGGTGTTGGCGTGGGCGAGCTTGAGCGCCTCGAGCACGATGAGCTCCGGGGAGGAGACCGGGGCGGGCGGCGGCGGCGAGCTTGCGTTGCCCGGCTGAGTGTCCGATTCTAACATGGGTCAGCTCGGCTCCAGATGCTCCGGGACCAGGCCCGCCTGATGCCTGAGGTACATCCGCTCGTAGAGCGCCTCGAGGCTCTTGGTGAACTTGTGGGTGTCGAAGAGCGTGCAGCCGGCCCGGTTCCGCGCCAGCCGGCGACGGATCTGCGCGAGCCGTTCCGGTTGGGTCGCGAGCTCGATCGCCAGACGCTCGTACGCCGGCCGATCGGGCGCGATCAGCTCTGGCAGACCCACGGCCGTGAGCAGGCTCGCTCCGACTCTCGCGGCGAACGCGCTGCCGATACAAGTCAACACCGGCAGCCCGGCCCAGAGCGCATCGCTGCCGGTGGTGCCGGCGTTGTATGGCGAGGTATCGAGGAAGAGATCCGCGGAGCGATATCTTGCCAGATAGTTCTCGAAGGTGAGCATGCCGCCGAACACGAGCCGCTCGGGCGAGACCCCGAGAGCGGCCGCCTGGCGACGGAGATTGCGCTCCACCGCGGCGGTTCCGCCGAGGAGCAGCAGCACGCTGCCCGGCACGGCCGACAGAATTCTCATCCAGCTCGCGAAGGCCTCGGGTGTGATCTTCCAGCTCGCGTTGAAGCAGCAGAACACGACGCCGCTCGGCGGCAAGCCGAGCTCGGCCCGGGTGAAGGTCCGTTCCGCGACCATCCGCTTCGAGTCGTTCGCCTGATAGCTCGGCAGGTAGGCGATCTTCTCCGCGTAATGGGCACGCGACTCCCGCGGTACGATCACGGGGTCGGCGATCAGATAGTCCATGAAGTCACCGCCCATGCTGCCGAGATAGCCGAGGTAGCTCGCCTGTACCGGAGCCGCGCGCAGCGCGAGGATATGAGGCCGCGCATCACCGGTGTAGCCGCCGAGGTCGATGGCGATGTCGATCTCGAGCCGTCTGGCGAGCGCGGCGACCGCATGGTCGGATTGCCCTCCGACCGACAGAAAACGGTCGAACGCCGGCTCGATCCGCGCGCGCAGCGCGTCACGCACGTCGGGGCCCAGCGAGAATGCGGTGAGCTCGAATCGCGAGCGGTCATGAGTCTCGAACAGCTCCGCGGTGAGCAGGGCAACCGCATGGTTGCGCAGATCGGCGGAGAAATAGCCGATGCGTATCCGGTCGTGACGCGGATAGCGCTCGAGCGGCGGCAGCTTGACCCGCGGCGAGCACTCCGTTCGCAGCCACAGGTCGGCGGCCTGGCGCTGCAGCGCGGGGGAGTCGAGCAATGACAGCACGGCGAAGGGCTTGGCTACCGGCCGGCCCCGCTCGATCCCGTCGGCAAGCTGGGCGATATCGCCGTCGAAGCCGGTCCAGTCGCAAAGATGCATGCGCGCATGGCGGCAGGTACCCAGAAGAAAGCCGGCGTTCGGCGCCAGCGAGCGCACGCGCTCGTAACACTCCACGGCCTCTTCCGTGCGTTTCAGCTCGTGCAGCGCCGCCGCCTGCGCCGCGTAGAATTCGACGTCCTCGCGCAGCGCGAGGCTCTGCTCATAGCACGCGAGCGCCTCCTCGAAGCGCTTCAGCTCGACCAGAACGGCGCCCTTGTTCCTCAGCGCGTTGACATAGCTCGGGTTTATCTCGAGCGCGCGCTCATAGCTCGAAAGGGCCTCCGCATGCCGCTTGAGCGCGCGCAGCGCCATGCCGCGATTGCTGTAGGCTTCCGCGTACTCCGGGTCGATGGCGAGCGCGCGCTCATAGCGCTCGAGCGCTTCCTCGAAGCGCTCGAGCTCCGTCAGGATGACGCCGCAGCCGTTGTGAGCCTCGGCGTTGTCGGGTTTGATCGCGGCGGCGCGCTCATGACTCGCCAGCGCTTCCTCCAGGCGTCCGAGCTTCTGCAGCGACGCGCCGCGGTTGTTGTGCGCATCGGCGTGGTCCGGCTTGAGCGCAAGCGCGCGCTCGTAGCTCGCCACCGCTTCCTCGAAGCGGCCGAGCTCGTGCAGCGTGACACCGCGGTTGTTGTGCGCCTCAGCGTATCCGGGCTGGATCGCAATCGCGCGTGCGTAGCTTTCGAGCGCCTCCTCGGGGCGGCCGAGCGAGCGCAGGGTCGCGCCGCGGTTGTTCCAGGCCGAGGCGTAGTCGGGCTTCAGGGCGAGCGCCCGGTCGTAGCTCGTCAGCGCCTCCTCGTCCCGTCGCAGGTCGTGCAGTGTGACGCCGCGGTTGTAATGCGCGTCGGGGTAGGCCGGCAGAATGGCGATCGCGCGGTCGTAGCAACTCAGGGCCTTGCCGTAGCGACTGAGGTCCCTGAGGACATTGCCGTAGTTGTTGTGTGCCGCCGCATCCTGCGGCGACTGGACCGCGACCCGCTCGAGGAGCGATGCGGCCTCTGCGCTTCGCCGCGCTTGCGCGAGGATGATCCCGAGCAGGGACATGGCGGCACAGTCATCGGCCCGCAGCGCCAGGCTCGAGCGGCACAGGGACTCGGCCTTCTGCCGCTCGCCGCGCGAATACAGTGCCCACGCCTGCTGAATCGCCGGGGCCGACGGCTTGCCGCCGGCGGCTCGCGGCACTGCGGAGTACGGCCGTGACGCGGCGCGTGCGTGGCGTCTGCTCATTGCCGCTACCTTGGCAGAAAACTGCGCAAGGCCGCAGCGAAATATGTCGCATTTCCCGCGGCGGCGGCGCGGCTCAGGCGGCCGATGCCGCGTCCGGCGCGGGCTGATCCCGGACCTGCGGCCCGATCGCGGCCCAGGCGCCGCGGATCTCCCCGAGGAGGCTCAGCACCTCCGTGACGGCCCCGACATCGCTGTTCAGGTTCGCATGCATGAGCCGCCGCGTCATGTACTCGTACAAGTTGCTCAGATTCTGCGCGAGCGGGCCGCCCTTCTGCAGGTCGAGGCTGCCCCGCAGCTCGGCGATCAGCACCACGGCGGCGTGCAGCAGGCCGGCCTGCCGGCGGGTCTCCCGCTTCTCGATGCACCAACGGGCCGCGTTCAGCCTCTCCAGCACGGCGTCGAATACCGTGAGAACCAGCGCGTGCGGGTGGGGATCGGCCACGGCGCCCTGCGCGCTGACGCTGCGATAGGCGGCGAGTTTCGACTGCGGCGAATAGGGGTTCACGAGCTTCGATTCCGTCGGATGCCGATATCGAAGATAGCGACTCGGCCGCACGGAACTTGAGCGCGCGCCTCAGGCGCTCTGCGTCCCCTGCACCTGCGGCAGGCTCGCGAACGCCTGCGTGAGGTACGAAGAGGTCGTCTGCAGCGAGGACAGCAGCGTATTGAGCGCGGAGTACTGCTGTGTCAGGCTCGCGGACAGGGCGTTCATCTGCTGCTGCAGCTGGTTGCTCTGCTGGGTGAGCGCGTTCTCCTGGCTCACCAGCGTCTGGCTGGTCGAGGAGATGGGGCCGGCGGCGCCGAGGTCGGCCGTGATCTGGCTGTTGAGCGACGTCGCGACGCCGCTCGTGCCGCTGAACAGCTGGCCGACGGCACTGTAGTCCGACGAGAGCGCCGCGGAGAGCGTGGTCTGATTCAGACTCAGCGTGCCGTCGCTGTTGGTCGTGATGCCGATGCTCGCCAGCGAATTGTAGCTCGATGAGCCCGTGTCGACGATGCTGTAGAGCGCCGACTGCACCTCGTTCTGGATGCCGAGGAGCAGGGGATTGCCCATCAGCGGTCCGGCGGTGCTGCTCGTCGAGTCGTAGCTGCCGAGCGAGGCGAGCGACTGCTGCAGGGTGTTGTATGCGGTCACGAACGCCTGGATGTTGTTTTCGATGCCGGTGGTATTGGTCGCCACCGCGAGTGTGGCCGGCGAGGTCGTGGTGCCGGCGAGGCTCAGCGTGACGCCGCTCAGCGCGTCCGTTACCGTATTACTGGCGCTCGTGTACGGAACGCCGGCAATGCTGAACTCGGCATCCTGCGGGACGCTGCCGGCCGGCTCGGTGTAGTTGCCCGTGTTGCCGGTGCCATAGGTGAGAGCCGCCAGGCTATCGCCGCCATCGGTCTCGGTGACCTGGATGGTGTTCGCTGCGCCGGTCAGGGACGAGGTCAGCACCAGGTGCGCCCCGTCGGTGCCCGTGACCACGCTGGCTTCGATCCCGGGATTCCCAGTCGCGGAGTTGATTGCGCCGGCGATTCCAGCGACCGTGTTGTCGCTGTCGTCTATCGTGACGTTGAAGCTGGTGCCGCCGATCGATAGCTGCAGCGTCCCGGTGCCGACGGTGGCCGAGCTGCCGCCGGCGAAGGCGCTCGAGACGAGCTGCTGGGCCTGAGCGAGCTGAGTCACGCTGACGGAGTAGCTGCCGAGCGTCGCGTCCGACGTGGCGGTGGCCGTGAATGCCGTGGGATCCGTGCTCGAGGCGGTCTCGCTGCCGAACGCGCTCGGAGTGTCGAGCGCCGAGAGTGAGGACTGGAATGTGGAGAGCGCGCTTTGCAGGGTTCCCACGGCGGAGATCTGGGCTGTGACGGCCTGGGTCTGATTGGAGATGAGGCTTTCCTGCGGCGCCTGGGTCGCGGAGACGAGCTCCGAGACGAGCTCGCTGACATTGATGACCGAGCCGCCCGCCGCGCCGGCGCTATTGCTGCTGGCGACGGAGACGATCGGGTTGCTGCCGGCGACGCTGGAAGTGCTGGACATCTGTTCGGTGTTTCGCGGATGCGAATCGAGGGTGGGGCCTTGCGGCGCCCACCCTCGAGATCGCTAGTGGATGAAGTCTCCTGTACTCAGCGGCTCTCCCTTACGCCAGCTTCTGCAGCAGCGTCAGGATGTTCTGCGGGATGGTGTTGGCCTGCGCCACCATCGCCGTGCCCGCCTGCTGCAGGATCTGCGCCTTGGACAGGTTCGAGGTCGCCGCGGCGTAGTCCGTGTCCTGAATCGAGCTTTGCGCGGAGCTCAGGTTCGTCGAGTCGGTGTTCAAGCCGGTGATGGCGGCCTGGAACCGGTTCTGGTACGCGCCGAGATCCGCGCTGCTGGTGGCCAGTTGCTGCAGGGCGAAGTCGATCGAGATCAGCGTGAGGTTCGAGTTGTCCACCGAGGTGACGCTCAGACCGCTCAGGTACGAAGCGGACGAAGTGGTCTGCGCGCCGGCGGCCGTCGTGTACGCGCCGATGGTATCCGAGGTGTCCAGACCCAGGGCGCTCGTCGCCGCCGTCGCCTCACCCGCACTCAGGGTCAGGGCGTTGCCGGAGGCATCCGTGGCGCTCGCGACGTCGAAGGTCACGACATGTCCGGAGCCAGCCGCCGAAGTACCGCTCAACTGGATGCCGGTGCCGGCGCTGTTGACCGTGGCGACAATGCCGCCGGCCGAGCTGAGCGCCTGGTTGACCGCGGCAGCGATGCTCTTGAGGTCGGTGCTCGGGGTGCCGGTCAGCGAGACCGCGTTGGTGGTGTAAGAGGTGCCGTCGATGTTCACGTTGAGCGACACGGAAGCGCCATCGACAGCCGTGCCGAGAGCGGTGCTGCCGGCGAGGGTGATGGAGTTATACGCGCCAGCCGAGCCAGCCGCCGTCACGTTGATGGACGAGCCTGAGGACAGGTCGACCGTGCCGACCGCGCTGGCCGCTCCGGTGTAGTAGGTACCGATCGAGCTCGCGCTCGCGCTCGAGATCGCGCCGATGGTGATCGACTGGCCGGCATTGGCGCCGACCTGGAAGGTTGCGCCCTGGAAGGTGCCGTCGAGGAGGCTGACGCCGTTGAACTGGGTCTGCGAGGCGACGCTGTTGATGTCGTTCATCAGCTGCGTGAACTGCGCATTGAGGTCCGTGCGGTCCGCCGAGCTGTTCGAGGCGTTGAGCGACTCGACCGCGAGATCGCGCATCGACTGCAGGTCGTTGGTGACCTCCTGCATGGCGCCGGAGGCGGTCTGGGCGAGCGATACGCCGTCGTTGGCGTTCTGCGCAGCCTGGTTGAGGCCGTTGATCTGCGAGGTCATGCCCTGCACGATGGCGTAGCCGGCGGCGTCATCCGCCGCGGTATTGATACGCAGGCCCGTGGAGAGCTGCTGCAGAGAGGTCTGCAATTGATTGCCTGACGCACTCAGAGCGTTCTGCGCGATCAGCGAATCAATGTTCGTATTGAGGACGAGTGACATGGTATGAGGACTCCTGAAAGTTTCTCTCAGGCGCCGGACACCCGTCCGTCGCACTGCCCCGGGGGGCAGCCCTTGGGGTGCCTCCGGTCAGGTACCTTATCGGTGCGCCGGAGCGGAACTTGAACGGTCCGCAGACAGGCTGGGGAAAGTGCGTACTGGATCACAGGCACGCCCGCCTCAGCCAGAGATGTAGTTGAACAGGGAAAGCTTGGCGAGGGAGGCGTAGGAGTCTTCCGCCGCCTGCAACGCGACTTCCTCGCTGCTGAGCTGCGAGGTCGCGGCCGCGTAGTCGGTTTGCGACAGGTTCGAGATCTGGGTCTGGTAGTTGGTCTGGTTGCTCTGCTCGCTCGACTGTGACGCGGTTACGGCATTGATGCGGGCGCCGACCGAAGCCTGAACGTCGTTGAGGTTATTGACCGCCGAGCTCAGCTGCTCGATGGCCTGGGAGATCTGGGTGGCCATCTGGCCGGAGCTGAGGCCGGTCGAATTGAGGGTGGTGATCAGGCTCTGGATGGTGGCGAAGGCGCTCGAGGTGCCCGCGGGCGCCACCGTGAACTCATCGCCCGCCGCCGGCGCACCGCTCACCGCGACCTCGATGCCGTTGAAGGCGATCGTGCCGCCGGAGGTGCTGTCGTAGGTACCCTGGGTCACCACGGTAGGGCTGCCGGCCGGCCCGGTCGTGACCTCGTACTGGGTGGGGCTGGTGAAAGTGATGGTGTACGTGGCCGGCACCCACTGTGAGGCATTCGTCACCGAGCCCGGTCCGATCGAGCCGCTGCCGGCATTGGTCGCCGCCGCCGCGGTGGTGAAGGTGCCGTTGCCGGCGGGGACGTTCATGAACACCGAGCTGCCGGTATCCCCGGTGGAGACGAACTGGTTCTCGCCGATCTGCACCTGGCTGATCCCGTCGGCCCCGGCGTAGGTGACGCCGGTGTCGTCCTGGGCGAACGGCTGGGTGGTGTTCGCGTACCCGCCGAACAGATAGTTGCCGTTGCCGTCGGTGCTGTTGGCGATCGATACGAGCTGCTGCAGCTGCTGGCTGAGCTGGGTGCCGATGTCCTGCAGCTGCGAGCCCGAGAGCGAGGAATTGTTCGCCTCGTCGGCGAGGCTCTGCGCGCTCTGCAGCACGTTGGTCGCATTGGTGAGCGCCTGCTCCTCGAGCTCGAGGTTCGAGCCGACCAGGTTCCCGTTGCTCACGTACTGCTGCGAGGCGGACAGCTGCGTATTGAGCTGGTTCACCTGCACCATGGCGGCGGGCCCGTCCGCGGCGCTCTGCAGGGTCACGCCCGTGGACAGCTGATTCTGGGTCTTCGAAATGGCGGTTTCCAGCGCCTCGATCGAGTCGACGGCGTTGGTCTGGAACGTCTGGGTCGATATGCTCGTGAGACTCACGGTGGTCATCCGTTCGTGATGGCGGTGATGAGGGAGTTGAACAGCTGCCCGGAGACCTGGATCACCTCCGCCATGGCCTGGTAGGCCTGCTGGTACTGCAGCATGCTTGCCGCCTGCGTGTCCAAGTTCACGCCGCTTACGTTGTTCAGGTTGGTGGTGGCGCTCTGGTTCGCGGTCTGCTCGGTGGTGGCGTTGTTCTGCGCCTGCTGTGTCACCACGCCCACCTGGCTGACGATGTTGTTGACGGCCCCGTTGACGGAGGTGGTCCCGCCGTCGAGCGCCGAGGCCGACAATGCGGTGACCATGGCGTACAGATTGCTGTTGTCGCCGGTGTTCGAGGCGCTGTTCGGACTCACGGTGAACGTATCGCCGCTCGCCGGCTGCCCTGACAAAGTGAGCTGGATGCCGTTGAAGGCGATCGGCTGGCCGCTCGCATAGGTGCCCGATGCCACCGGGTTGCCGGAGGCGTCACTGACCGAGTACTGACCGCCGGTTCCGAAGGTCACGGTGTACGTACCCGAGGTCCAGGTGCCGGGGTCGGTCACGCCCGCGGAGCTCACCGTTCCCGTGCCGGTATTGGCCGCGCCGGCGGCGGCCTGTACCAGCGAGGCCGCCGCGACCTGCGACGGGCTGGTGAGCACCATGGAAAAGCCGGCGGCTGCGCCGGCGGTGGGCTGGATGAGAAAGCTGTCGCCACTCTGCGGCGTGCCGCCGACCACGATGGAAAGACCCGCTCCCGTGAGCGGGCTCGCGCTCGTGCCGCTGCCGGTGAGGGCGACCGATTGTCCCGTCGTCTCATCGGTGAGCTGCCAGGGGTTTGCGCCGCCGGTGTATTTCAGCTCGTAATCGTCGGTGGTGAGCTCGCTCAGAGCGGTCCGGGAGACGGTGAGTGCGCCAGTACCGGTGTTATTCGAATCGGGCAGAGCCTGCACGCCGCCGACGGCGAACATGGCTTGGCCCTGGGCGCCGGTCGAGTCCATGCCGGACTGCTGCTGTTGGTTGACGACCGTGGAGACCGCGACCGCGATCTGGCCGAGGGCGTTAATGGCCGGATCGAGCACCTGGCTGCGGGCGCTCAAGAGGCCGCCGAGATCCCCGCCACTCACCTCCGAGGTGATATCGGCGGTGCTGCCGCTGCCGCTCGTGACTCCGATGTCCAATTGCGACGGATCGTAGGCGTTCGGGATCGTCGTCAGCGTCTGCGCGGAGCCTCCCGTGACCAGCGCCTGGCCGCTGCCGATGTAGACATTGACCTCGTTGTTGCCCTCGGAGGCGGTCTGCGCCGATACGTATTGGCTCAACTGATTGATCAGCTGGTCGCGCTGGTCGAGGAGCGCGTTTGGCGTCTGGCCGTTGGATGAGGCGGCGGCGATCTGCTGGTTGAGGGTGGCAATGCCGCTAGAGAGGGTGTTGATCTCCGTGACGTCACCGCTCACCTGCGTCTCGAGCTGGCTGCTGTACTGGGAAAGCTGCGAGCTGTAGGTCTGAATCTGCTGCGCGAGCGACTGGCCGCTGCTGAGCAGCGCCTGGCGCGCCGCGGTGGAGGTCGGCGTGGTGGCGGTCGTCTGCAGCGCGTTGACGAAGCTTTGCAGGGTGGCGGTGAGTCCCGTGCTCGAGTCGCTCAGCAGGTTGTCGACTTGGCCGGCCTGCGTGGCGAGCGTGTTCGAGCTCGAGTAGCTCGATTGCGTGGAGTTGACCTGCTCGGCGAGGTACGCATCGTAGGCACGGCTGATGCTCGAGACTTCGACGCCGCTGCCGACATAGCCCGCTCCGGTCTCCTGGCCGGGCTCCTCCTGGAAATTCGCCGTCTCGACGTCGTAGCCCGGAGTGTCGGCGTTGGAAATATTGTTGCTCGTGACATCCAGCGCCTGCTGGAAGGCGAGGAGCCCGGAGACGCTGGTGGAGAGCAGATCGGCCATCCGTCACCTTTAGAGCGTATTGCTGCCGGAGGGTGTCGGCAGCGAGGCCGCCGACTTGAGGGCGGCGGCGCCGAGGGCGGCGCCGCCCGCCGCGCCCTGGCGGACTTGCGTCAGGGCGCGGGTGAGGGTACCGGCCACCGCCCCGAGCTTGGTGGCATAGGCCGGATCGGTCGCATAGCCGCCGCGTTGCAGAGCGGCCGCGAACGCCTGGGTATTGGCACCGGTGCCGAGAGCGCCCGCATAGCGCGGGTTGCTCTGCAGCAGGGAGACATAATCCTGGAAGCACTGGCTCGGCGTGGCATAAGAGCGGAACTGCGCTTTGACCGCCGTGGCCGCGCCACTGTCATATTCCTGGGTATCGCTCTGGACGCTGGCTCCACTCCAGCCGCCGCCGGCCTTGATGCCGAACAGGTTGTTGCTGGTCGAGCCGCTGGCCGTGCGCGGCAGGCTGCGCCCCCAATCGGTCTCGAGAGCCGCCTGGGCGACGAGACTGACGGGGCTGACGCCGAGCTGCTGGGCGGCCTGCTGCGCTTCGGGCCAGAGCGAGCGGGCGAACTGCAGCTGCTGCGCGCTGCTCGGGCAGGAACTGGCAGTCGAGCTCGCTGGGGTTGCGGCCGGGGAGGGGGCCCCGCCGCCAGGGACGGGCATTGCGGCGGCGGGAGCCGCAGCGCCGCCCGCAGCCGCCGGGCTCGTCGAGGTCGTGGGGGCGGCGGCGCTTCCCTGGGCGGTGGTGCCCGGCAATCCGGAGCGCCGCAGCTGCTGCACCAGCATGTCGGCAAGGCCGAGCCCGCGACCCTTGCTGATCTCGGCGGCGATCTGGTCGTCGTACATGTCCTGATACATGTTCTCCTGGTCCGAGCCGAACAGCGAGTCGCCGAAGTTCGCCTGGCGCATGCTCTTCAGCACCATGCTGGTGAACAGGCTCTCGAACTGCTGCGCGGCCTCCTTGAGCGCCTTCGGGTTGTGCGCCGCGGCCGCCTGTTGCAGCGCCGTCAGGTTGCCCGCATCGACGAGTACGGTGGGGTCGACGAGTGGCAGCGTCATATGACGATCAGCTGCGCGCGTAGCGCGCCCGCCTCCTTCAAGGCCTCCAGAATCGCCACCAGATCGCCTGGCGCGGCGCCCACGGAATTCACGGCGCGCACGATCTCATCGAGATTGACGCCGGCCGGGAACTCGAACATGTGCGCCTTCTCCTGCTTCACATCGAGCGTGCTTCGCGGAGTGACGGTGGTGGTGCCGTTGCTGAGGGCGTTCGGTTGACTGACATCCGAGCGCTCGGTGATGGTCACGGTGAGCGAGCCGCTTGCCACGGCCGCCGCCATCACGTGCACCTCGGAGCTGATCACCACGGTGCCGGTGCGGGAGTTGATGATGACGCGCGCGGGCGGGGTCGCCGGGTCGATCTGGAGGCGCTCCAATGTCGAGACATACGCGATCCGCTGGCTCGGATCGATCGGCGCCCGCACCCGTACCGAAACCGCATCGAGCGCTTCGGCGGTTCCTGCGCCGAGGAGCTTGTTGATCGCGTCGGTCAGCCGCGTCGCGGTCGTGAAGTCGGGAGTGTCGAGATTCAAGGTGACATACGCGCTGCTGTCGAAGCTGTTCGGAACCGCCCGCTCCACCGTGGCGCCGTTCGGAATCCGGCCGCTGCTCGGGATGTTCACCGTGATGCTCGAGCCGTCCTTGCCTTCGACGCCGAAGCCGCTTATCAGGATGCTGCCCTGCGCCATCGCGTACACCTGGCCGTCGGCGCCGCGCAAGGGTGTCATGATGAGACTGCCGCCGCGCAGGCTCTTGGCGTTGCCGATCGAGGACACGGTGACATCGATGGTCTGCCCGGGCTTGGAGAAGGGCGGAAGGCTCGCGTGCACCGTCACGGCGGCGACGTTCTGCAGCATCGGATTGGTGTTGGGCGGCACGGTCACGCCGAACTTCGCCAGCATGTTCTCGATGCTCTGGATCGTAAACGGCGTCTGGGTGGTCTGGTCGCCCGTGCCGTCGAGGCCGACCACCAGCCCGTATCCCACGAGCTGGTTGCTGCGCACGCCCGCGACGCTTGCAAGGTCCTCGACGCGCTCGGCGCGCGCCGTGCCTGCCACCGCGAGCAGGCAAAGAAGGGCGAGCGCGAAGGGGGCTCTGCGGGGGCGGCGGCCGGCCGGGCGACGATCCTCGTTCACTGGACTCACGAATACTCCGGTCAGAAGGGCAGCCAGGAGAGGTTGAAGAAACGCGAGAGGAGCCCCGGGGCGTTCGCATCGTTGATCGCGCCGTGCTGCCCGTAGGCGATGCGCGCATCCGCGACTTCCGTCGAGGGTATGGTGTTGTCCGGAGCGACATCGACAGGTCGGATGATCCCTTCCAGGCGCACGTATTCGCTCCCCTGGTTGAGGTCGATCTCCTTCGCTCCCTCGATCACCAGATTGCCATTCGGCAACCGCTTGACCACGGTCACCGAGATGTCGCCCGCCAGGCTGTCGCTCTGCTTGCTGTCGCCGGCGCCGCTGAAACTGTTGGCGTTGTTCAGGCTGCCGCTGAGCAGCGGGGTCCCGTGAATGCTCACCGGCAGTCCGAGGATCGTGGGCGCGGCGAGGGCGTCCTTGGTGGTCTTCGAGGTGTCGGTCTGCGAGCTCTTCTGCGCGGTGGTCGCCTCCTCGAGCACCACGGTCACGACGTCGCCGACGTTGCGGGCGGTGGGGTTCTCGAACAGGCCGCCACCGTAGCCGGAATGGAAGATGGCGCCGTCCACAGGCGGAGTGGGGAGGTGGGGGAAGTTGAACGCCTCCTTCTCCACGGGATTGCGGTGCGTGGCGCAGGCGGCGAGCAGGGAGAGCGCCAGGGCGGGCAGCGCGCGCAGTAGAGCTCTCACCGGCGACTCACATGTTCTCGGTTGCATACTGCAGCATCGAGTCGACGGTCGAGATCGCCTTGGAGTTCATCTCGTAGGCGCGCTGGGTCTGAATCATGTTGACGAGCTCCTCCACCACATCGACGTTGGAGCTCTCGAGCTCCCCCTGGGAGACCGTGCCCAAGCCATTGACGCCGGGGGTCCCGGTCTGCGGCGAGCCGCTCGAGGCCGACTGCACCAGCAGGTTCTGCCCGATCGGCTGCAGCCCCGCGGGGTTGATGAAGTTGGCGAGTTGTAGCTGGCCGACCTGGGTGGGGGTCGACTGGCCCGGCAGCAGCGCCGTGACGGTGCCGTCGGTGCCGATCGTGACGCTCTGCGCGCTCTGGGGAATGGTGATGCCCGGTTGCACCACGTAACCGCTGGAGGTGACGAGCTGACCCTGGGCATTGGTTTGGAAAGTGCCGTCGCGAGAGTAGGCGAGGGTGCCGTCGGGCATCTGGATCTGGAAGAAGCCCTGCCCCTGGATGGCGACATCGAGCGGGTTGCCGGTCTGCGTGAGGCTCCCCTGACCGTACTCCTTCTCCGTCGAGACCACCTGCACGCCGGTGCCGATCGACAGCCCCGAGGGCGACTGGGTCGTCTGCGAGGTATCGGCGCCGACCTGAGTCTGGTTCTGGTACAGCAGGTCCTCGAATACCGCGCGGTCCTCCTTGTACCCGGTCGTATTTACGTTGGCGAGATTGTTGGAGATGACCGACATCTCCGTCTGCTGCGCGTCGAGGCCGGTCTTGGCCGCCCAAAGTGCTGCATCCACGGGTGTAGTCTCCTGTTCAGGTGGACTGTAGGAGTTGCGAAGAGGACTGCGCGTTCTGGTCCGCGCTCTGCATCGCCTTGACCTGCAGGTCAAAGGTGCGCGCCAGGTCGATCATGTTCACCATCGCGCTCGCGAGGTCGACGTTGCTCGATTCCAGCGCCCCGGCGGCGACCTTGACCGAGGCGTCGGCCGGGGCCGTGGCACCGGCGGCGAGCTGAAAGAGTCCGCCGGACTCGCGCACCAGGCTCTGCGCCGGGGGGTTGACCAGTTTGATGCGCCCCACCGCGGCCACGGTGCCCGGCGTTGCTCCGAGCGGCACGACCGACACGGTGCCGTCGTCCGCGATCTTGATCGACTCGCTCGGCGGCAGGGTGATCGGCCCGCTATCGCCCAGCACCGCCTGTCCGGTGCTCGTCTCGAGCACTCCATCGGGACTGAGATGCAGATCGCCGTTGCGCGTGTAGGCCTCCTGGCCGTCAGGTCCTTGCACCGCGATGAATCCCTGCCCCTGGATGGCGAGGTCAAGCGGCCGGCCGGTCGCGGCGATCGAGCCCTCGCTGCCGTCCCAGCCGGTAGAGGCATCGGTCGCGTACACGCGCGAGGCATAGCCGGTGCCGGTGACCGCCTGGCTCTGGAAAGCCGACAGGTTCGCCTTGAAGCCCGTGGTGCTGGCGTTCGCCAGGTTGTAATTGTTGACGGCCTGCGCCTGCAGGATCTCCTTGGCACCGGTCATCGCGACGTAGAGTGACTTGTCCATGACAATGGGGCTGCGGGGGCTGCCGGGGCTCTACCGATCAGCCCTGGGTCGGGATGTTGATGACGTCCTGCGTGAGCTGGTCCTCGGTCGAGATCATCTGCGCGTTCGCCTGGAACGCGCGCTGCGCGGTGATCATGTCGACCAGCTGCGAGGTGATGTCGACGTTGGAATCCTCGAGTGCTCCGGATTGGATGGTGCCGAAGCCGGAGCCGCCCGCGACTCCCTGCACGGGCGCGCCGGAGGCGTAGCTCTGTTCCCACTGGGTGTTGCCGATCTGCTGCAGGCCCTGGGGGTCGGCGAAGTTCGCGAGCCCGAGCTGCCCGAGCGTCGTGGATTGACCGTTGGTGAAGTTCGCCTGCACGACGCCGGTCGAGCTGATGTTGATGCCGACGAGGCTGCCGGTCGTGTAACCGTTCTGCGACAGCGAGTTGACGCCGAATGTGTCGCCGTACTGGGTCGAGCCGCCGAAGTTGAACGTCATGTTCATGGCAGCCGCACCGGTGGCGGGTGTGTAGCCGGAGAAGGCGAGCTCGCCATTGGCGGGCGTCGTGAGCGTGCCGGCGTCGGAGAAGGTCAGGCCCTGCGCGCCGCCGACGGCGGTGCCGTCGACGTACAGCTGCGCATCCCAGGTGTTCGCGGCAGCCTGCTTGATGAAGTAGAGCTGTGCCGTATGCGCGGCTCCGAGCGAATCGTAGACCGTGAGTGACGTGCTGTCCGTGTAGCTGTTGGCATCCGACGGGCTGAAGGTCGCATCGGCCGGCACGGCGGCGCTCGACGGCAGGTTGAGATTGATGGTCGCGGTCGTGGTCGCCTGGGGCTGGCTCTCGGCGGTGGTGAGCTGCATGTTTGAGAGCTGGCCGGTATTGAAGCCGCCGGTCGACAGCGGCGCATACCCCTGCACCATGTCACCCGAGCTGTCGACCAGGTCGCCGCTCGAGTTGACCTGGAAGGCCCCGTTACGGGTATAGGAGAGCGCGCCGTTGTTGCTGAGGATGAAGAATCCGTTGCCGCTCAGGGCGAGGTCGAGATTGTTCGAGGTGGTGTTGATGTTTCCCTGCGCGAACTGCTGCGCCACCGCCGCGACCGCAACGCCGTTGCCGGTGGCGGTCGAGGCCACCCCCTGCTGCGTCTGCGCGTAGACATCGGCGAACTCGGTATCGGATTCCTTGAACCCGGTTGTATCGACGTTCGCGATGTTGTTCGAGATGACGTTAAGATCGGTGTTGGCGGCATCGACGCCGGAAAGGGCGATATCGAAGGACATGGAGGCGGTCTCCTTACTGGACCTGCACGACCGCGCTCAGGGGCACGGAGCCGGCGTTGGTATTGAGAGTCAGAGCCTGGGTGCTTGGATCGACGGACACGCTGGTCACCGTGCTGGCGAACATCGGTGTGAGCGGTGTCGCCGAGCCGCCGCCGTTGGCGGTGACGGAGAAGTTATAGATCCCGGCGGGGGCGGCGGCCCCGGAGCTGCTGAGCCCGTTCCAGGTGAAGGTGGTGGTGCCGCCGCCCGCGGGCGGCGCGACCGCGAAGGTCGACACGAGGTTGCCGTTCGCGTCGCTCACCTGGACCTGCAGGCTGCTGGCGCTCGCGGGCACGTTCAGCGCGCCGGTGACGGTGCCGCCGGCGGCGAGCGCCGCGCTCGTGCTCGAGGCGATGACCTGCTGGCCGATGAGGCTCGTGCCGCTTGCGACCTGCGAGGCGAGCATGGAGCTCGCGAGGTTGCCCATGGAGGTCTGCATGCTGTCCATGCCGCTGACCTCGCTGAAATTGGCGAGCTGGCTGACGAATTGGGTCGGATCGGTCGGCTGCGTGGGATCCTGGTCCTGCATCTGCGCCACAAGCAGGGATAGGAAGTCGCTCTCGCTCAGCTGGGGGGCGGCGATCCCCGATGCCGAGGAGCTCGAGCTGCTCGCGGCGGCTGCGGCCGCGGTCTGGGCGGCGTAGGCGCCGATTGAATCGATGGACATGGGTGTTGATCCTCGGTGTTACGGCTGGCTCAGCCCTGCCCGAGCTTGAGGGTGTCCAGCATCAGCTGCTTGGAGGTGTTGAGAACGTCCGCGTCGTTCTGATACGAGCGGGAGGCGGAGATCATGTCGGCCATTTGCTCGACCACGTTGACGTTCGAGGAATACACATAGCCGCTCGCGTCCGCGAGCGGGTTTCCCGGATCGTAGCTGGCGGTGCCGGCGGTGGTGCTTTCGACGATGCCGCGCACCATGACCGAGGCGTCCGCGGCCGACGTGGGATCAGCTGCGGTGGCCGGCGAGCTCTGCAGCGCCTGGAACACGGGGTAGCGCGCCTTGTAGGCGGTGCCGGGACTGTTGCTGACGCTGTCGGCGTTCGCGAGGTTGCTCGCCACGGTGTTGAGGCGGACGGACTCGGCCGACATGCCGGAGCCGGCGATATTGAATATGTTGGACAGTGCCATGACGGACCCCCTCAGCCTGTGATCGCGGTGGTCAGGTCGCTGAAGCGGTCCTCGAGGAAGGTGAGGGACGCTTCGTAGCGCACGTTGTTCTGGGCGAATGCGCTCTCTTCCATCTGCGAGTCGACGGTGTTGCCGTCGAGCGATGGGGCGAGCGGCACCCGGTACTTGAGGTATTGCTCGGTCGAGACATCGCTCTGCGGCGAGCTCGCGGTCACATCCTCGGGGCTGGTCGTCTCCGGCTGCAACTCGCTTGCGGAGGAGGCGGGCGTTCCCGGTTCCTGGCTCGCTGCCGTGAGCGCGGCGCGAAAGTCGATGTCGCGCGCGAGGTAGCCGGGCGTGTCGGCGTTGGCAAGGTTGGCCGCCAGCACGTCGGCGCGCTGAGAATAGACCTCGAGGGCATCGGGTTGGATGCCGAGATAGGCGTCGAGGTTGAATGACATGTCGGAAATCCGGCGGTTGCTGGGCCTGCCGGACAACGAGCAAGAGGCATGCCAAGTCGGGATGCGCGCCGCTGCGGCGCCCCGCCGGGGGCCGGTGGGTGCGCGACCGTGAGTTGGTTCACGGCCAAGCGGCAACGGTTTGCCGCCGGCAACGGCGCGGCCGGCGCGACGGCCGCCCGCAGGGGAGGTGATCGTGGCCACACTCATCGGCACGGCACACTCTTACTTGAGTCGCAGGCGACTCGCCGGTTCCTGGCGCGGCGCTTGCAGGTGTCTGCGCATGAACGAGCCTGCGTCGAAAATCCGTCGCCGTCCGGCGGGCCGCATCGCCGGTGCGTTGCTCTGCGCCTCGCTGAGTATCGCGGCGGCCGCCGCGGCGATCGAGCCGCTCGATTCCATAAGGGGCGCGGCCCGGGATTTCGTGCGCTCGCAGATGCCTCCCGGGCAGAGCGGCATCGTAATCACCGTCGCCGAACTCGATCCGCGACTGCGCCTCGCACCGTGCGGCGGTCGACTCCAGGCCTCTCTCTTATCCGGAGTGCGCATGCAGCCGCAGATGTCGGTGGCCGTCGGCTGCCGCCGGGGAGCCGACTGGACGATCTACGTGCCCGTCACCGTGCAGTCCAGGATTCGCGTCTGGGCACTGCGCATGCCTGAGATGCAGGGCTCGAGGCTCACTGCCGCGGATGTCGTGCCCGAGACGCGCCTGGTGGGCGGACTCGCGGTGGGATATATCACCGACCCCGCGCGGCTTGCGCACGGCACTCTCCGCCAGCCCATGCCTGCCGGGGCGGTTCTGACTTCCGGGGACCTGTTGCCGGATTTCATGGTGCGTCAGGGCGAGGAGGTGATGCTCGTCGCCGCCGCGGACGGCATCGAGGTGCGGGCGGCGGGTCTCGCCTTGCAGAACGGGCGCCAGGGCGCGCTCATACGGGTACAGAACGCCTCCTCCGCCAAGGTGGTGCAGGGGGTCGTCGAGAGTGATCGTGTGGTCGAAGTCACACCCTAAAGAATTCCGGCCGCCGGCCGATACACGGCTCGACGGACTCGAGGAGATCCGAGATGACAAATAAAATCAACGGCCCGAGCGGCAGTTTGGCAGCGCCCATCGGCGCGGGCCGTCCTGCGGAGCAGGCCCGTGACCCGGTGACGGGCGGCGGCTCGCCTGCAGGTTCAGCCGCACCCGTGGCCGATGTTCATATCACCGACTCCGCCAGCCAGCTTGCCTCCCTCGAGCAGACCCTGCGCAGCCTTCCGGCCGTGGATCCGGTGCGGGTTGCGCAATTTCAGACGGCCATCGAGCAAGGCACCTACACGGTGCAGCCGCAGCACGTCGCCGACCAGCTCATGCAGTTCGAGAAGGCCCTCGGGCCGCTCGCGGAAGGCTGATCCGTGGACCCGGGCGTCTGCCGCGAGCACCTGACGACCCTGCTGCGCGAAGAAGCCGCGCTCCTCGCGGAGCTGGAAGAGCTGCTGGGACGCGAGTCCCGCGTGCTCGAGACCTCCGACATCCAGGCGCTCGAGAGCACAACGCGCGCGCGCCAGGAGCGGGTGGGTGCGCTCGCCCGTATCGAGGAGCAGCGCCGCTCGCTGTGCGCGCTGCACGGCTACTCCGCCGACCGCGCGGGACTCGAGGGTCTCATGACCTGGTGCGACAGCGAAGGAAAGCTCCTCTCGCGACTACGCGAATGCGCCGAGCGCGCCGTGCGCTGCCGCGATCTCAACGATCGCAACGGGATCGTGGTCGCCCAGCGCCTGAAGCGCGTCGGCGGAATGCTGGATGCCCTCACCGGGCGTCCGACCCGGTCCGACACCTACGGACCGCGCGGCTATGGCGGCTCCAACACCCGTCCGGGACGCGTGCTGGGCGCCGCGTGACCTGACGCGCCGCCGGCCCGCGCTCCGCGCCCGCCTGGCCTCGGACCGCAAGAGGGGCCCGGCGCGCTCCGCGACCCCTCCGGGCAGCTAACCGAGCGCGTCCCGCAGCGCGTTGATTTCGTGCGCGGATTCGGCGAGAAACCGCTCACACGCCAGCTGATCGAGCCGCAGCCGCTGCAGGGGTTTCGCGCATTGCACCTGCGCGGCGAGGGTGCCCGAGTCTCCGTTGAGCTCCGCGAGCAGCGTGCCGACGACCACGACGTCCGTCAGCGTGAGCGCGCCGCGGGACTCGCGCTCGAGGTTCTCCGACTCGTGCACGGCCTGCACGATCTCATCCGCGATGCCCCAGTTCTCGAGGAGCGCGGCGGCGATGCTGAGATGCCAGTCGTGCTCGATCGCCTGGTAGGCGGCCGCATCGCAGAAGAGGGAGCGATGGCGGCTCGCGCGCGTGAGGATATAGAGGCGGCCGATGCCCTGCAGAAGACCCGCCAGGAGCGCGGTGTCGGCGTTGAGGCTCGTGAGACGGCGCGCTATCACGAAGCAGAGGCTTGCCATCTGCACGCTGCGGCGCCAGAGGATGCCGAGTTGCATCTCCAGACCGCGCAGCGTCGGCGCCTCGCGCAGCTGGCGCATGGCGAAGGCGATCGTGGCGCTGCGCACCGTATCGACCCCCACACGCGTCACCGCGGCCCGCAGATCGGTGACGGATGCACCGGTCGGGTTGAGGGCGGCGGAGTTGGCCATCCGAATGAGTTGCGTCGCGAGCACCGGGTCGCCGCCGATGACACGGACGATGCGCGCCGCGTCGGTCTTCTCGTCGCTCAGTATGCGCTGCACGCGCATGACGATGTGCGGGAATCCAGGCAACTCCACCTTGCCGCCGGAAAGCTCCGCCGCAAGCGCCTGTACGAAGGTGAAGGCGGTATCGGCTTGCGCGCCCTCGCCGGTGGCACGATCGCCGGGAGAGCTCGGGGAGGATGGGCCACGCATGGGCTGGTTCGCGGCTGTCATCGTGGCATCAGACGCCAAGCGCGTGACGCAAGGCCTCGATCTCGTGCTCCGACTCGTCGATCAGCTTCTCGTAGCTTCCGCGGTCGATCTTCATCCGCTTGCAGGCGGCGACATCGTGCATGTTGAGCTCCAGAGTGTCCGGATGCTCCTTGAATGCGGCGAGCAGATGCCCGACGGTGAGCGCATCCGTGAGGTCCGGCGGTCCATCGTGCTCGCGGGTGAAGTCCTCGTACTCGCTCACCGCCACGATGATCTCCGGCGCCATTTCCCAGTTCTCGAGCAGCGCCCTGGCGACCGGCGCGTGCCAGTCGCGCACGATGGAGTTGTAGACGGCCTGGTTGGCGAAGAGCGCCGGATGGCGGTTGGAGCGCGTGAGGATGTAGAGCTTGCCGATGCCGTGCAGAAGGCCGGCGAGCATCGCCGTATCCGGATTCACGCGGCTGAAGCGGCGCGCCACGGCGTGCGACATGGCCGCGACGGCCGCACTTCGTTGCCAGAGCTCATCGAGCGGTTGCTCGAGCCCCTTCAGCGAGTCCACCTTCTTCAATTGCGACATGGCGAAGGCGATGGCGGCGCTGCGCACCATGTTGAACCCCATGCGCGCGATCGCGGTGCGCAGCTCCGTGATCGGCTTGCCGGTGAAATTGATCGCCGCGGAGTTGGCGATCTGCATGAGGCGGGCCGCGAGCGCCGGCTCCGAGCCGACGATCCGCACCACCTTGTCCTGCGAGACCTCCTCGTCGGCGAGCACCTGACGCACGCGCAGCGCGATATCCGGAAAGCTCGGCAGATCCACCTTGCCCTTCGACAGCTCGGTTGCCAGCGCCTGCACGAAGGCGAAGGCCTCCGGATCACCGACGGCCTGGGGAATCTCTGCAACGGAGCTCTTCGTCACGGGTGCGTCCTCCTCCTGGTAGCGGCCGATCCTGCCCGCAGTTGAGACCTGCGTCGTCAAATTGGTTCACGGATCGCCACTTATGGGAGATCGATATCGGCCAGGCTCTTCGTTTCCCGAGTGATGTCCATCGACTCCGCGAGCGCGAGGATCCTGCCAGCGACGCTCTCGAGTCCGAGGATGTGCTCGGCGGCCCCGAGCGCCACCGCCTCGCCGGGCATTCCCCACACGACGCTCGACGCCTCGTCCTGGGCGATCGTGCGGCTGCCGCTGTCGAGCATCTCCTTCAGCCCTCGCGAGCCGTCCTTGCCCATCCCGGTGAGCAATACCCCGATCGCGTTGCGGCCGGCGTTCTGCGCCACGGAACGGAACAACACATCGACCGAGGGCTTGTGCCGGTTGACCGGCACCCCGTCATCCAGACGGCAGACATACCGGGTGCCATCGCGCACGAGCATCAGATGGCGGTCGCCCGGCGCGATGTACGCATGCCCTGCGAGCACGTGCTGTCCGTCCTGCGCCTCGCAGACTGACATCGGGCAGCAATCGTTCATGCGCCGCGCGAACGGCCCGCTGAAGGCTTTGGGGATGTGCTGAGCGATGACGACCCCCGGGCAATCGGGCGGCAGCTGCATGAGCACCTCCTTGATGGCCTCGGTCCCTCCGGTGGAGGCGCCGATCGCAATGATGCGGCCGGTCGTGCGCATCGGACGATCGCGGGTGGAGGACCTGGGAAGTACCGCATCGGCGCTGTGGGCCGGTCCGACGGCGCCGTGCGCCCGGACCTGCCTCGGGTCGAGCGCGCGCACGCTCGCGCGCGCGGCGGTGCGGATCTTCTCGATGAGCTCCTCGGCATAATCCTTCAGCGTTGCGGCAAGGTCGATTCTGGGCTTGGAGAGATAATCGACCGCTCCGAGCGCGAGGGCATCGAGAGTGACATCCGCGCCCCGCTCGGTGAGCGAAGACACCATGACCACGGGCATCGGCCGCAGCCGCATCAGATTGCGCAGGAAGGTGATGCCGTCCATCTTCGGCATCTCGACATCCAAAGTGAGCACGTCCGGGTTGAGCTTCTTGATCTTCTCGCGCGCGACATGGGCGTCGGCGGCGACTCCTACGACCTCGATCCCCGGCGCGGCCTTGAGGATATCGGTGAGGAGACTGCGCACGAGGGCGGAGTCGTCCACGATGAGTACGCGAATCGGCCGCTTCGCGGGAATCATGATCGCGTCTCTGATTCGAACAGCTCGACCTCGCCGCCGGCGACCTGCCTGCCGAGGCTGTCGAGATACAGCTGCTCGTGATGGCTGATGATCCGGTTCTCCACCGGTCGGAGCTTGCGCAGCCGTGCCCGGCCGCTCGCCGGGAAGTAGATGACCTTGCGCGGCCGGGTGCCGCCCAGGTCCTCCGCCGCGACGCGGTAGCCCTCGAGGCCGATATAGCTGCGGATGAAATCGATGTTGCGTCCGCCGACGTCCGTCATGGAGGCGAGGATGCGGCCGCCGCCGAAGAGCTTGATCTCGAGCCGCTCGCGCGCGGCGCCGAGCTTCATCAGATCGTTGATCAGACTCTCCATCGCGTGCGAGCCGTAGCGCGTGGCGAGTCCAACCGCTGGATCGAGCCAGTCGTTGGGCCCCACGGCGCCGTCCGCGGGCAGCATGAAATGGTTCATGCCGCCGAGTCCGCGTTCCGGGTCGCGCACGCACGCCGACACGCACGAGCCGAGAACCGTGGAGATCGCCTCCTCGCCGCGGCTCACGTAGTACTCGCCCGGCAGGATCTTGACCATCCAGCAGCAGTTCTCGCGATCCCAGAAGCGCTGGAAGTGCTCGAAGCCGCGCAGCGGCGGTGGCGGCTCCCGCGGCCCGTCAGCTGCGCCGGTGGATGGTTTTACCGATGAGGGCATAGCTGTCACAGACCTTGAACAGACTCTCGGAATGGCCGAGGAAGAGCACATCGCCGGGGCGCTGCAGCCGGGCGATGCGCGCGAAGAGCTGCCGCTGGGTTTCCCGGTCGAAGTAGATCACGACATTGCGGCAGAAGATCGCATCCAGTGGTCCCCGCATCGGCAGGGCATGGATGAGGTTGAGCTGCTTGAATGTGACCAGCGCGGCAACTTCCGGCGCAATCTGCCGGCAGAGCCCGTCCGTGTCCTGGCGCTCGACGAAGAATCGCTGCAGGCGCTCGGGAGAGAGGCTGCCGGTCCGCTCCGGCGGATAGACGCCGCGACGCGCGCGCGAGAGAACCTCGGAATCGAGATCCGTGGCGAGGATACGCACGTCCCAACCGCCGCCATCCGGCAGCGTCTCGAGCACCGTCATCGCAATGGAGTAGGGCTCCTCGCCCGTCGAGCACCCCGCCGACCAGATCCGCAGTCGTCGGGTGCGCCGCCGCTCGGCGGCGAGGGGCGCGAGCACGTGCTCGCGCAGGTACTGGAAATGATG
>JBAUOO010000243.1:0-2130 GCA_049579785.1 Steroidobacteraceae bacterium | reverse complement strand
GTTGCCCGCCGCCGTCTCATAGTGACGCCAGCGCAGCCGCCGAGCAGCTACCGAACCATCCTTCTCACGAGCCTCATGCAACATAACCTCAACAGTAGGCCGCACTTGGGACGGGACATGATTTGCTTGTGCGGCTTGCACATCAGGCAGCCGGCACTACAGCCAGCGAATATTTGTGTGGAGACCTAACACCCTTCACCTCTCGCTGTCGCTCACCACCTGCCGTCGCAGCTGACGGTAGACCCTGCCGCACGGAACGCACGCGTTTACATGGGCTCGCGCACGCCTCGTGTCGCGGTCATTAGCGTCGCCGGCAGCCTCGGCGGCGATCGCGCTCGAGCGGAACTCGCACATGCGGCCCGCCGCCGCGATCGCCGTAACCCGCTCAAGCTTCAGGTTGGCGCTGCGGACGGCGGAGCGGACCTCGCCGAGCTCGAGACCGAGATGGCGCGCGGCAGGCACCGCACCCACCCCCAGGACCGCCATCACAGAGACGACTTCGCGCTCGCGCGCGTCGAAATCGGCGATCAGGTCGGCCGCGCGGGCCATGCGATCGGTGAGCTCGAGCGCCTCGAGCGGTCCACCAGGCGCTGCTACCCACTCCACGGCAGTCTCGAACTCGACTCGCTGACGCGAGCCCAGGCGCGCGAGGTGCCTGCCTTCGCGGTAGCGTTTACAACGGTTATTGACCGCGAGCCAGAAGGCGCCCATCAGGTGATGCTCACCGGCGGTGCCATACGGCGACATGACGACGGCCGCGATCGCTTCGTCCACGATCTCCACCTGCGCGGCTGGGGGAACGCCCCGCGCCTCGCTGCGCCGGCGCAACTCCCGTATCAGCTCTGCGCGACGCCCTTGCAGCTCCGCCGCTGCCTCCTCGGGAGACCATCCCCGACCCGACGCCAAGGGGACCGAATACGTCCGCTCACAATCCCCTTGCGCTTGTTGTTCGCCATGCAGACAAATGGTTGCATATACGCGAGACTCTCGCACGATGCCCAGCTCCCCTCAACGGCTCAAGTTCAACCACCCGAACAACCGATTAGGTTTCGTATATGGAGAGGGTGAGCGGCTGAGGGATGGAGCGCGTCGATGGCAGGCTGATCTTCTCGGCGACCGACCTGATCAACCATCTCGAGTGTCCGCACCTGACGTACCTCAACATCGAGGTCGCGCTCGGGCGGGAGGAGATCGAGCGGAGCCGGTCTGACACGACGGACCTCGTCGCGCGGAAGGGTGATGAGCACGAGCGGGGCTATCTGGCGCAGCTGATCGAGGAAGGCCGCGAGGTGGTCGAGATTGGCGCCGTGCCCGCGAATGGAATCGAGATTGGCGCCGGGCCCACGGCAGGAACAGAGCACAAGCCGCGCCTCGATAGCGCCGCACGGAAGCTCGAGGACACGCGTCTCGGCGCGCGGGAAACGGTCAACGCGATGAAGGCCGGCGCCGAGGTGATCTATCAGGGCGTGCTGTTCGACGGCGTGCGCTGGCGCGGGCACAGCGACTTCCTGCACCGCGTCGAGACCCCCTCGGCGCTCGGCCCGTTCAGCTACGAGGTCGCGGACACCAAGCTCGCGCGGCGGGTGAAGCCGTACTTCCTGCTGCAGCTCTGCTTCTACTCCGAACTGGTCGAGCTGATCCAAGGCGTCGCGCCGGAGCGGATGCACGTCGTGCTCGGGACGCGCGAGACGGAGACGTTCCGGGTCGCCGAGTTCGCTGCGTACTACCGCAGTGTGAAGCACGGGTTCGAGGCCGTTGTCGGCGTGGACCCCAGTGCCGGTGGCCCGGTCAGCTCAGCGGTATCTGCGACCTACCCCGAGCCGGTCGAGCACTGCGGGCCGCTCGGCTCAGGCTTGTCCGCGACCTACCCCGAGCCGGTCGAGCACTGCGCGCTGTGCAGTTGGGAGGAGCACTGCGCCGCGCGGCGCGATGCCGACGATCACCTGAGCCTGGTGGCGCGGATCCAGCGCTCGCAACGCACTCGCCTGGTCGAGCACGGCATCGAGACGCTCACGCAGCTCGCGGCGACGGAGCCCGCAGACGGCCCAAAACGGATTGGGGCCGGGGCGTTCGCTACTCTGCGCGCGCACGCGCGTCTAACGTTAAGCCAACGCGCGAGCGGAGAGCCAC
>JBAUOO010000242.1:0-4866 GCA_049579785.1 Steroidobacteraceae bacterium | reverse complement strand
ATTCTCTTTCGATGCCTTGGCCCCCCAGAACGTATCTTTGTGCGAGTCCTCGACAATGTCACGGTTCCCGGTCGCGCGCAGTAACCGCTCGAACGATGTCCAGTTCTGCTTGAGTTTCACTCTTAGGCACCAGCGCATTACGTCAGCGCGAACCTGATGCCAATCCGATCGCGTCTCGGCGCGGTAAGGCTTACCCGCCATCTTGGCGGACATCGGACTCTTCGCCGCGACGATCGCACGCTGAACGTCCGGGCGATTCGGAAACCGGCAAGCCTGGTAGAGCGCCTCCGAGGTCAAGATCCGAACCCCCGCGACCGACAGGGGGAAACCGGCGACCATGTTGGACAGCCCTCCCCAGGTTTCCTTCGTCTTACGAAACACGACACATTCGTCTCGTAGGTAGGTCGTCATTTCCGCTCCGAGTAGTTGAAGGTATGCCAGCGTACACTCAGGGTGCGCCAGAATGTGTCCTCGCCTCGACGGCTGCCAGAACCCGACTGACCAGGGCATAGGTGTACGGATGCGCCTGCGGGAAGAGGTGGCTCGGATTTTTCGGACACGGCGATAAGTGGACGGACTGCTGTACATTCCCCCTGCGGAAGGAGCAGATCCGATGCGAAGACCGAGACGAATATATGGACTCCCCCTGCATTGCAAAGTGCATTTCGGCCTATGGATTCAGGTTCGGACTGCGCCAAATATATCCGGCCTCTGATGCACCCGTCGGTGCGGGCCCTGATGACTTTCGCTCGCAGGAGCCTCATAACCATTTGGGGTCCTGGTGGGCACCTCCTCAACCGCTCGACCTGTGAGTAACCCGCGGGTCCGACCTGCGTCAGGTCGCAGCCTCCGCCGGTTGCACGGGCCGATACTCTGTGCCCTTCGCCAGCATCGCCCAGGCGATGCGTGCGTGTTTGGCGGCCAGCGCCACAGTGGCAACATTGACGTGCCGTCGCTCTTTCAGGCGTCGTGCCCAGGCACTTTTCCGGTCCGTTTTTTTGTCGACGACTCTGAGGTAGGCACGGGCTCCGTGTACCAGGAGCGACCGCAAGTACCGGTCGCCCCGTTTGGAAGCCCCCTCCTCCGTTAACGCACCAGAACTCGCTCGCGAGAACCTCGAGCGTCTCGGGTTGGCAGAGCAGGTGGAAGTCGTGCAGGCGGATCTCTTTCCCAAAGGGCGGAGCGCGTTCGTCGTATGCAATCCGCCCTGGGTTCCCGCGCGACCGAGTTCTCCCATCGAGCGCGGGATCTACGACCCCGAGAGTCGCATGCTGCGGGAGTTCTTGGGCGCGCTGCCTGCGCACCTGGAGGAAGGGGGCGAGGGCTGGGTGGTGGTTTCGGACCTCGCGGAGCACCTCGGCCTGCGGCCGAGGTCGGAGCTGCTCGCTGCGCTCGACGCGCTTGCAGGTCGTGGATCGATGCGATGTGCGGCCGAAACATCCGGGCGTCCGACGAAACGGACCCGCTGCACGCGGCGCGCGCAGCCGAGGTGACACCGCTCCGGCGTCTCACCGTGCGCTGAGTTCGGGCCCTGTCCTTGTGTTCCGGCCGCCGGACGGGTGCGGTCGGGGCTATTATCCTTGTCGGGCGCTGTGGCGCCGAGTCGATTGCAGCGGGGGCAAACGTGAGACGCAATCCGTTCGAGCGGGTAGACCATCCCTACGGTCCGAGGCCGCCGCGTCCGCGGTCACGCGGGCCGCGGATGCTGCTGCTCACGATCGTGGTGGTAGCCGTCGTGGCCTACCTCTGCTCCACCAGTGTGTCGTACTACGTCGACTACCTCTGGTTCGGCGCGCTCGGCTATGCGTCAGTGTTCTGGACGCGGCTCGCCCTGCGAGCCGCGGTGTTCTGCGCTTTCGCCGTCGTGACCTTCATCGTGCTCTACGGGGCGTACTGGGCACTTCGGCCCGAGCATCTCGGCGAGTTACCGGGCGCGACGATCCTGGTCAACCGGCAGCGCGTGGAGCTGCCTATCGTGCCGCTGCTGAATTTGGGGGCGCTCGTCGTCTCCCTTGCGATCGCAGCCCAGTCCGGCGCGACGATGTCCGGGAGCTGGACGACTCTGGTGCTCTGGCGGTACGCGCCGCACACCGCCACGCTCGATCCGATTTTCGGCAGGCCCTTGGGCTTTTACCTGTTCCAGCTTCCCGCGTGGGACCTGCTCACGGGATGGCTCACGATGCTCGCGGCGATCGTTTGCGCTGTGGCAGCCGTGTTCGTCGGCCTCACGGCCGGAGCGCGCGCTCTCACCCGCCAGCGCCTCGTCACCAACCCGACACGGCCCTGGCGAGGGCTTGCGATCGCGGTCGCGGCACTGCTGCTCACTCTCACGGCGCAGCTGTACTTGGGGCGCTTCGACCGGTTGTTCGCCGATCACACGATCTTCTCGGGAGTGGACTACACGCAAGCCCACATTACGCTCGCGGGCCTGCTCGTGGTGTGTGGGGCGCTGCTCGTGGGCGCCGCCATCGCCCTGACGGCCGCGGTGCGTACGCCGAGCCTCAGCTGGATCGTCGGCTCGTTGGTTCCCGCCGTCGTGTGCTACATCGCCGTTCAGCTCGTGGCGTGGTACGTGAGCACCCTGATCGTCAGGCCGAACCAGCTCGACCGCGAGCGGCCGTACATTGCGCACAACATCGAGTTCACACGCCGGGCCTACGACCTGGACCGGATCCAGGTCCATCCTTTCCCGGCCGATGCCGGAATCGTGGCGGTCGATCCGTCCCAGAATCAAACGACGCTCGACAACATCCGCCTGTGGGACTGGCGGGCGCTGCAGGATACGCTGCGCCAGATCCAGGAGATCCGCACCTACTACGACTTCCCCGACATCGACATCGATCGGTACACGGTGGGAGGTCGCCCGCGCGAGATGATGCTCGCGGCGCGCGAGCTCAACGTGCAGAAGCTCCCGGTGAGCAGCCAGACCTGGATCAACGAGAAGCTCATCTATACCCACGGGTATGGCGTCGCGATGACCCCCGTCGACGGCTTCACGCCAGAGGGTCTGCCGAAACTCGTTCTCAAGAACATGCCGGTCGAGAGCTCCCTCCCGGGCCTTGCGGTCACCGAGCCGCAGATCTACTTCGGCGAGCTCACCGACACCGACGTCTACGTGAAGACCCACCAGGCGGAGTTTAATTACCCGCAAGGCGCGCAGAACAATATGGCCGCTTATCAGGGCAGCGGCGGCATCCGGCTCGGCGGGCTGCTGCGCCGTACGCTCATTGCCTACGATCGCGGCGACATCGCCAAGCTCCCTTTCAGCGACGACGTGACCGACGACAGCCGCCTGCTCATGCGCCGCAATATCCTTGTGCGAGTGCGGGCGCTCGCGCCGTTCCTCACGTTCGACCCCGATCCCTACATCGTCGTGGCGAGCGACGGCAAGCTCTACTGGATCATCGACGCCTACACGACCTCGGACACCTATCCCTATTCGCGCCGCTATTTCCTCAACGATCAGCCGTTCAACTACATCCGCAACAGCGTGAAGATCGTCATCGACGCCTATACGGGTGCGACGACGTTCTACGTGTTCGACTCGAAGGACCCCGTTCTCGGTGCGTACTGCAACCTATTCCCGGCGCTGTTTCGGGACAAGTCGGCCATGCCGGCGGATTTGCTTGCGCACGTGCGCTACCCGGAGCTGCTGCTCACCGCGCAGGCTGATGTATACGCCCTGTACCACATGACCGATCCGGAAGTGTTCTACAACCGCGAGGACCTCTGGCAAGTCGCGACGGAGGTTCGTAATCAGGAGGCGGGTCCGCAGGACGTGGAGGCGAATTACGTACTCATGACCCTGCCCGGGGAGCAAACGCCGGAATTCATCGACATCCTGCCTTTCACTCCCGCCAACCGCAACAATCTCATCGGGTGGATCGGCGGCCGCAGCGACGGGGCGCACTACGGCGAGGCGGTGGTCTATGACTTTCCGAAGTCGAAGCTGGTCGACGGCCCCTTGCAGGTCGAGGCGCGCATCGATCAGAACGCTGCGATCTCGGGCCAGCTGACGCTCTGGAACCAGCAAGGCTCGCACGTGCTCCGGGGCAGCCTCATCGTCATTCCGGTCGGCAAGGCGCTGCTGTATGCCGAGCCGATCTATCTGCAGGCGGCGAACAGCCCGATGCCGGAGCTGCGCCTCGTGGTGCTCGCGCTGCAGAACCAGCTGGCGTACGGTCCGACGTTCGAGACGGCCATGGCGGCGCTGTTCCAGGGGGCACCCTCGACCTTGAGCATACAAGAGGCGGCAGGCTCGGCCGCGCCCTCCACCAATGCCACACCGGGGGGTGTTGCGGCGCTGGGTCCGAACGCGGCGTTAAACGCCCTGATCGACGCGGCCGCGCAAGATTTCGCGGACTACCAGCAGCTCACGGCGGCCGGCAAGCTCGCCGAGGCTGGGAAGAAGCTCGAGGCGCTCAAGCGCACGCTCGCGGAGCTCAAGAGCGGCCGGCCGTGACGGCGCGGCGGTAATCGTAGAATACAGCGTGGTCTGTGGTAGCGGGGGCAGGGCATCCGCATTCGGTAATCGCGTGGCTGGCTAGCCAGGCTGCAGGAAGCAGCGAGTACGCCCTGGGGGACCGGCCCCACCGCGACACTCTTCTTCGGTTTCGTGGGTTGCGGGTGGTGATCTACGCGAACGACCGTCGCCCGCCGCATGTTCACATCATTGGACCCGCCAGCGAGGCGAGGATTGCGCTGGGCGGAGAGGGCGAGCGGCTTTGGCTAAGGGCTGTCTGTGACCGCCGAGTTGGTTTTCGTGTAAATCGGCCGGTCTGAACGTCGAGGTTTTCTTCCCGTCCGTCTTCTTCGGGCGGGCTTATCTCAAGCGTCTTGTTCTCCTCGGTTTGGCTGGCCGGCGGC
>JBAUOO010000241.1:0-2482 GCA_049579785.1 Steroidobacteraceae bacterium | reverse complement strand
GGAATCAGAAGCTGGACGTGCAGTGAGTGTGAAGTGACGCATGATCGTGATGTGAATGCGGCGCTGAACCTTCTCGCTCGCTCCGGTTTCGGTTCGGGACATCGAACCCCTGCGGAGGGAATCTCCGCCCTTTAGGGCACCTTTAGGGCGGAGAGGATGTCAAGATATCAACTTCCACCGGCCGCAGGCCCGGCACCGGTGAGTGGAAGCTGAACAGATCGCCCGCCAGAGGCTGCGCCGCACGCTGCTCGGGGGTGAGGCCCTTCCAGGCGGTGGTGAGGTAGGCGGTGCGCAGGTCCGCGCCTCCCAAAGCGATCTTCGTGACGTTGGCGCACGGCACTCGCACGGTCGCCAGCAGCCGCCCGGAGGGCGCGTAGCGGCGCACGCCCCAACCGCCCCAAAGCGCGATCCACACACCGCCTTCCCGGTCCACCGTGGTGCCATCGGGATGTCCCGCGCCATCCTCGATGCGCACGAACACGCGCTTGCGCGCGAGCGTGTGCGGCGCCGGCCGATCGAAGGCGTAGACCGTCCGCTCGCAGGTGTCGGTGTGGTAGAACACCCGGCCGTCGGGACTGAAGGCCGGACCGTTCGTGATGACATACCCTTCATCGAGCGCGATGCAGCGGCCGCGCGCATCCCGGCGATAGAGCGCACCGCTCGGCTCGACCTCCGGATCGTGCATCGAGCCAAACCACAGCTCCCCTTCGGGGCTCACGCAGCCGTCATTGAGACGGTTGGCGGGCCGGCTCGGCTCGACCGGCGCCAGGCGCTGGAACTCGCCCGTCCGCGGATCGAAGCGGTGCAGCCCGTTTTTCAATCCCACGAGGAAACCGCCGCCACGCAGCGGCGCGAGAAACCCCGGCTGCTCGGGCGCCGGCCAGGACCGATGCGCTCGCGTGGCCGGATCGAAGCGGTGCACGCGCCGCCCCTTGATGTCGACGAAAAAGAGGGCGGACTCGCGCTCGACCCACACCGGGCCTTCGCCGAGCTCGGCGCCCACTTCCAAGACGTGCGTGACTTCCACGATCACGACCTATGCGGTTGGCGCAGCACTCCCGGCGCCGAGGGCCTCCTCGGAAACGATCAGCATGACACGAGCCTCGAGGCTCTCCCCGGGCTCGAGGAGCTTCAGGCCCGTGATCGCCGGCGGCTCCGGGCGGTTGACGGCATCGGGCATGTGACTCACCGGCTCGATGCAGAAGAAATCCTTGTCCGGGGGACTATAGATGTGCAGCCAGCGCAGCGGGCGGCTCGCCGTGAGCACCAGGCGCAGCCGCTGCTCGGGCAGCAGGATCTGCGCCGACCCGGACCAGCCCGAGTGGCAGTGATCGATGAGCTCCGGGCGGGCGAGCTCCGCCCCGCCGCTCCACTGCCCGAAGCGCGTCCCGGGAGCGAGCCGCACCGGCAGACAGGCCTCATCGGTGAGCCAGACGCCCTCGACATCCGCCTCGAGCCGCGCCCCCGGTCCTTTGGGGAAGTAGGGATGCCAGCCGAGGCCGGCGGGCATGGCGGTCGAGTCGCGGTTCGTGACGGCGAGCGCCACCTGAAGGCCATCGGGGCGCAGGGTCAGCGTTTGGCTGGCCGCGTAGCGCCAGGGCCAGCTGTCGGGCGGATGCTCGAACGAGAGCGACACCCGATCGCGGTCCGCCGACTCGAGGCGCCAGGGCTTACGCCACGCATGGCCATGCAGCGGATGCGGCTGATTCGGCGCATTGCGCTCGATCCGGAGCTCGCGTCCGCCGGAGCGAAAAATGCCGCCCGCGATCCGATTGGCGAAAGGCACGAGAGCGAACGCCGCCGTCTCGAAAGGGTCGCCGGCGCCCGCGGGCGTCGGCCGCAGCACATCCCGCCCCCGATACCGCAGCGTCGCGACCGCGGCGCCGAGCTCGGGCCGGAGCTCGAGCCTCAGGTCCCGGTTGGCGAGTGAGATCACCGGCTGGAAGCGCTAGGAACCTCAGCGCCGTGCGGCCGATGCCGATGCCAGAGCTCCTGGATGGACTCGAGCGTGCGGCCCTTGGTCTCCGGCAGGTAGCGGATGACGAACAGCGCCGCCAGGAACGAGCAGACGCCATAGACCCAATACGCGAAACCGTGATTGAAATGCGCGTTCAAATAGCTGCTGCCGTCCATCACCGGGAAGGTCAGCGTCACGATGAAGTTCATGATCCATTGCGCCGCGACCGCGATCGACATCGCCTTGCCGCGGATCGAGTTGGGATAGATCTCCGAGAGCATGATCCACACCACCGGCCCCCAGGAGAAGGAGAAGCCCATGATGTAGACGATCACCGCCGCGATGGCGACGTACGAGGAGCTGGTGCTCGAGGCGGCCCCCACATGCTCGACGGTGGCGCTCACCAGATGCTGGTCAAAGAGAAACCCGAGCACGATCATCGCGGCGGACATGGTGAACGCGCCCACGACGAGCAGCGGCTTGCGGCCGAGCCTGTCCACCGTGAAGGTCGCAACGAGGGTGAAC
>JBAUOO010000240.1:0-3955 GCA_049579785.1 Steroidobacteraceae bacterium | reverse complement strand
GGCTCTGGGCCTCGCACCTCGTGCACCACACCCCTGAGCACATCCACCTCGCGAGCGCGTTCCGTCTCGGTGCGACTGAATTGCTCTCGGGCAGCTGGCTGTTCTACTTTCCGCTGTACCTGCTCGGGCTCAATCCGATCGCCGTCGCCGCGATGCTTGGCATCAACCTCTTCTATCAGTTCTGGCTGCACACCGACGTCATCGGCGGCCTCGGCCCGCTCGAGTGGATTCTCAACACTCCCGCGCACCATCGCGTGCATCACGCCTCGAACGGCGAGTACCTCGATCGCAATTACGGTGGCATCCTCATCATGTGGGATCGCCTTTTCGGGACGTTCGCCGCGGAGCGGCCGGAGGCGCCGATCGTCTACGGTCTCGTGCATTCCCTCGGCACTCTCAATCCGATCACGATCGCGTTCCACGAATGGGTCGAGATTGCGCGCGATTTCTGGCATGCGCGCTGCTGGCGCGAGCGCCTTGGGCAGATCTTCGGCAAACCAGGCGACAGTCTGGCCGCGCTGGCGGCGAGCCAGGCCCGCAAACCCCTGTTGGTCGGGATCGACTGAGAATCAGGCGCAACTTCAGCGGTGGGTCTGGAGGCGGGAGGCTAGCCGGTTGCCAACGCCCGCGACCGCGACGTAGCCCATCATGCCGGCAAAGAACAGGGAGGTCGCCGCGATACGACGTGAAAAACCCCTGGAGCGGAAAGGTAGTACGGTAACGCGATGATCGCGGCGACTACGAGCTCCACTGGCAGATGTTATGGTATAGAGTATTACCCCGAACGAGAGGCCTGCCCATGGATATGACTCTTCCGCCGACGGCGGTCATTCGCATTTCCCACGGCAGTTTCAACCCGGCGAGGTTCCTCGAGGTCTCGCGAATGGCGGACGAGACCGCGAAATACCTGATGCCGGCGATAAAGAAACTTCCCGGACTCATCAAGTACTTTGCGGCACTCTCGCAGAGCGGATCGTATGTCCATGTGAGCATCTGGGAAACCGATGCGCATGCTCGAGAGATGGCGACTCTCAAGGAGATGACGGTGACCGCCCGCCAGGCGGCCGAGAGCGTTGGGGTGCGGTTCGTGCCGATCGTCAATCACACCCTCACCTGGACGATCTGAGCCGCCGCCCTCGCTCGATCGATGCGCACGCCGTCCAGTCAATTGCGCGCCTGCAGTTTGCCCTTGCAGAGAGTGAAGTAATTCGGATCCAGCCCTTGCGCTCGGCAGTAGGCGGCCCGGGATTGCCCGGATTTACGCTGGGCCGCCAGGTGCTCGGCCCACCAGGCTCGGATGTCTTCGCGGCGTCTCGAAGGTGAAAGTCGGTTCCTCGTGACCGGCACACTGCTGCGTGAGTACGTGCCGCTGAGTGTCGCCAGACCCGGCCTCTCCCACCAGAGGCAGATTTACCGACGGATAATGGCTTTCCCTCGCGACGCACGGAGAGCGCTGTAGCGATGCGCAGGTTCATCGCCATCTGCGTGTAGAACGCCCTTGGTCTCGAGAGCCCACCTTCCACGCTCACCCGATCCGAGATCCGACGGCGAAAAATGGGGTGCACGGGGCCCCAATATGGGGTGAGCACCCGATTCGCGTGGTCGGCGCAGACCGTACCTTGCGCGATGCAATCTTCGCATCGCCAGTCAGGAGGTGACGTCATGCCGCGCTATCTGATCGAGAGAGACTTTCCGGACGGATTGCGAATCCCGGTCAATGAGACGGGCGCCAGGGATTGCTTGGCCATTGTCGACAGCAATCTGGCAGATCAGGTGACTTGGGTGCACTCCTACGTGAGCGCGGACAAGAAGAGGACCTTCTGCATCTACGACGCGCCGACGCCCGAGGCCATCAGGCTGAGCGCGGCCCGCAACAAGCTGCCTATTGCCGCCATCACCGAAGTGCGGGTGCTGGATCCCTACTTCTACAAATGACCGCTAATCTCACGCCGCGGGGTTCAGAGCACACATCGACATCGAAGTCGCAGGTGCGGCTGGCGCCCCCGGGCTCCATTCGTGGCCCACAACAACATCATCCCACAGCCCTCGTGTTGGATCTGCTCGCGCGTTAGGAGGTCGTCCGGTTTGTTGGTACAACTTGTCGATTACTATGGGAGAAATCCATGAAAAACGGCAGAAATTTTTCTCGCCTCGCCCTCATGATCACTTTGGGTCTCGTGGCCTTTCATTTCAGCGCACCCGCGAGCGCCCAAAGTGCCGTCGCTTGTAACACCGCCATAACCAGCGCCCCGACCGGGCCCGCGACCGTGTCAACTGCATCGACAGCCTATGGCAAGGTGCTGGTCATCGGTTCGGCCGACTACGCCGGTTGCTCTCTGTACGTGCTCACCTCCGACCAGATCCAATCGCTGACGACGGGCGCGGAGCCATTCGCGTGCAGCGACAGCTCCAATGTTCTCGGGAACGCCTGCGACACTGGCCTCTGGCCTGCGCTCCTCACCGACGGTTCCCCCATCGCCGGGCCGGGGGTCAACCGCGCCCTCCTCGGGACAGTGACCCGCACCGACCTGCTACCTGGCAAGTCGGTACAGCAGGTGACTTACGCCGGTCTGCCGTTGTATCGGTTCTTCTTGGACGAAACGCCAGGCGAGACAGAGGGGGCGAACTTGTTCGACCCAGTGACCAGTCCCACGGGCATCTGGTACTTGGTCGAGCCAAGTGGCGGCCACCCCGCAACGGGTGAAGCTCGCTTGCAGCTCGAGACCGCCCCGCTCGGCGGCACCGGCCAAATGCAGACCGTACTGGCTGTAACGATGAACAATGACTTCAGCGTCTTTCCCAACGCCAGCTTTCCCGTCTACGCCTTGAGCCCGAACGGTGACTTTGGCCACGAGGGCGCCTGCCGGGGCATTTGTGCTGCGGTGCCGTGGCCACCGGTCCTCACCGCCAACCAGCCTCAAGCCGGGCCCGGCGTTGACCACGGCGCGCTCGGGATCATCGTGAGGCCTGACGGCACTCATCAGGTCACCTACCACGGCAAGCCCCTGTACCTGTTCTACCAGGATGCCTACATACTTGGCATTACCAGGACGGAGGGCATCTACGGAGCGGGCAAGGTCACCCCGTGGGGCGTATTCAACACGATCCCGCCATCGCGCTAGCAGGGGCCGACCCTGCCGTCTTTGCGGGTGGGTCCAGCGCCACCGGATAACTCGCGAAGGACTCGCGTGTTCGCAGGCGCGCCGACAGCCCCGGTCGAATCCATCGGCCGGGGCTTTCTCATACCCACCCGCGTGGCAATGAGGCTTGCGAAGCAGGCACCACGGAACTCGGACTGATGAGGGAGTTCTGCGGCTCGACCTCAGCTGAGATTTTTCCGGGTCTGTCTGCGCGCCGCGGCGACGGCCTCGGCGCGCGATGACACGCCGAGCTTCGCGAGGATCGCCGAGACATGATGCTCGACGGTCTTCGGTGAGACGAACAGACGCTTGGCGATCGATGAGCTGCGCAGGCCATCCGCCAATAGCCCGAGAATCTCAGCTTCGCGCCGCGTGAGGCCAAGCGGGTGCCCTCGGGTCGAGAGTCGCGAGCCGCGCGGAATGCGCCGTACGCCCCGCACGCGCATCTGCCGGCGCAGCATTCGGGCCGCAGGGGCCGCGCCCAGCTGCTCCAGGATCGCAAGTGCCTGGCGCTGATCGGCTTCGGTGCCGTGCCATGCGAGCAGGCACGCGTACTCGTAGGGGCAGCCCAGTGCGTGCCAGGCTCCGGCCGCGCCGCGCCAATCACCGGAGATCTCTGTCGCATAAGGCTCGGCGATATCCGTCGGCGGCTCCTGGAGGGCGCCCACCCGCCACAGCCAGGCCGCGAGCTCGCCGTTCATCCGCGGATCGCGTTGTCCTCGCGTGAGCTCATACACCGGCTGGACCTCCCGGATGACGCCCTCCCGGTCCTCTGCGAGCCACGCGGCTTCGGCGCACACGACCGCCAGCATGCC
>JBAUOO010000239.1:0-12278 GCA_049579785.1 Steroidobacteraceae bacterium | reverse complement strand
GCGAGCGGATGCTCCACCACGCGCCCACGGGCGCTCTCGAGCGCCTCGTAGCGCTCGAAGAGCAGGAGGCGTCCTCCGCTCGCGAGCGCACGGCGCGCGAGCGCGAGCAGCGCCCCCGGCACTACATCGGGCGTACCGAGCCGATCGAGCAGCACGAGCGCGAAGTTTTGGCCGAGGCGCCCGAGGTCTCGAGCGCCGAGCGCCTCGCCGCCGGAGGCGAGGAGCACGCGGCAGCGAAGACCCTCGCGCTCGGCTACCGCGCGGGCGGCCTGTGAGGAGCGGCGCGAGTGCGCGAGCACGATGCACTCTCCGCCCATGGTGGCCGCGGTCTCGATGAGCTCCGGATGGTCCGCGCCGACGAGCAGAACCGCGCCCGGCGCAGCCGGCTCGACCGATTCGACGAAGCTGCGCAGTTCCCTGCCCAGGCGCGAGGCCGCTGGTGCCCCCGGGCGTAAGCCATCGGTGCGAAGCGCCTGCGCTCTCTCCCGGTCTCGCGAGAGTAGCGCCCCGGAGCGGTCGAGCTGGCCGAGCAGCCCCTGGACGAATCCGGCGGCGGGACCGGTACGAGTGAGGCCATAGTGCACCCACTGACCCTGGCGCACGCGCTCGATCAAACCGGCCTCTCCAAGAATCTTCAGGTGCCGCGAGACCCGAGGCTCGCTCTGGCCGACCGCCTGCGCGATGTCGCAGACGCTGAGCTCGCGCGCGGCGCAGAGCGCGAGGAGCCGCAGTCGCGTCGGCTCACCCGCGGCTCTGAGCCAGCTCAGCAGCGCATCGTGTGGGAATCCGGACATCCCAGTAAATCAATATTTGTACATCTCTTTAATAATAGCATACCGTGGCTTGGCGTCTGGACAAAAGGTCTGATCATTGTTTCGGCCTTGAGCCAGTATCAGTGAATGGTGGACGGATTGCCGCCCGGCGCAGTCCCGTCCGCGAACAGTGCCTCGACGTCCCCTTCATCGAAGCGGTACGGTCGGTGGCAGAACTCGCAGGTGACGGTGACCGATCCCTGCTCGCGAAGCACCTCACGCACCTCATCCGCTCCCAGGGCCCGTAGCAGACTCGTGACCCTGCCATGGCTGCAGCGACACTCGAACTGCACCGGCGCACCCCGGAAGAGTCGCATGTCGTGATCGGCAAACCCGCGACCGAGCAGCTCCTCAACGGGGCACCGCAGCAGATCCTCGGGGCGCAATCGCTCGATGCCTCGCTCTGCCTGCTCCCATACGTCGCCAAGCTGCGCGTCGTCGGAGGTTGCGCCCTCGGGCAGCTTCTGGACCAGGACGCCCGCGCCGAAGGTCTCGTCAGCCGCGAGCAGCACGCGGGTGGGCAGCTGCTCCGAGCGGGCGAAGTAAGCCTCGAGCGAGCCGGCCAGCGATTCACCGCTCAGGGGGACGATGCCCTGGTAGCGCATGTTGCGCTCGTCCGCCTCCACGGTTACCGCGAATCGGCCTTCGCTGCCGACCAGCCCGCGGAAGATCTGGGAGGCGGGTCCAAGGGCAGCGCGCGCGCGGGTATGCGGTAAGTCCAACGCCTCGACGGCCGCCTGGTCATACCGGGCGACGGCACGCAGCCGAAAATCGTGGGTGCACTGCGCGACGAGCAGGCCCACGGCGCCATCGCCCTGAAGCTGCAGGGTCAACTGGCCGCGGAACTTCAGGGTGGCGGCGAGGAGCACCGAGGCGGCAACCGCCTGGCCGAGGAGCTCCCGGACCGGCTGCGGGTAGTCGCGGTGAGCGCGCAGCTCGCGCCACGCGCCTTCCAGGCGCACCCAATGCCCGCGGACCGGGCGGTTCTCGACGATGAAGCGACGAACCTCGTCGCGAGAGCGGGCTGAGGATTGCATGTCCCGAGAATGGGGCACGGCGCGCGATTACTCAACCTCCCTATCCCGGTAGCTTCTTTTTGAGCAATTCGTTCAGTTGCGCCGGGTTCGCCTTGCCCTGGGTCGCCTTCATCGCCTGGCCGACGAAGAAACCGAAGAGCTTGTCCTTGCCCGCGCGGTACTCGGCGAGCTGGCCCGGATTCTTCGCCATCACCTCTTCGATCGCGCGCTCGATCGCGCCCGAGTCGGTGATCTGCTTGAGGCCCTTCGAGCCGATGATCGCATCGGCGCTCTCCCCGCCCGCCCACATGGCCTCGAACACCTCCTTGGCGATCTTGCCGGAGATCGTCTGATCGGCAATGCGCGCGAGCAGTCCCGCGAGCCGCGCGGCCGGCATCTTTCCCGAGCCGACGTCGAGGTTCGCCTTGTTGAGCGCGGCGGCGAGCTCGCCCGTGACCCAGTTGGCCGCGAGCTTGGGCTCGCGCGGAACGGCACGCACCACCTCCTCGTAATAATCGGCGAGCTCGCGACTCGAGGTCAGCACGCCGGCATCGTACGCCGAGAGGCTGTACTGCGAGGAGAACCGCGCCGCCTTCTCATCGGGAAGCTCCGGCAGGCTCCTGCGCACCTGCTCGATGAAAGCCTCATCGACCGCGAGCGGCAGGAGGTCGGGATCCGGGAAGTAGCGATAGTCGTTCGCTTCCTCCTTGGTGCGCATCGAGCGCGTTTCGCCCTTGTCCGGGTCATAGAGACGCGTCTCCTGCACCACCTTGCCGCCGGACTCGATGAGCTCGATCTGACGCGCCACCTCGTACTGGATCGCCTTCTCGACGAAGCGGAAGGAGTTGACGTTCTTGATCTCCGCGCGCGTACCGAGCGAACCTTCGCCCTTCGGCCGCACCGACACGTTGGCATCGCAGCGGAACGACCCCTCCTGCATGTTGCCGTCACAGATTTCGAGGTAGCGCACCAGCGTGTGCACCTTCTTCATGTAGGCGATCGCTTCCTTCGCGGAGCGCAGGTCGGGCTCCGAGACGATCTCGAGGAGCGGCGTGCCGGCGCGGTTGAGGTCCACGCCGGTGAGTCCGCCGAGTCCCTCGTGCAGCGACTTGCCCGCATCCTCCTCGAGGTGCGCGCGCGTGATGCCGACGCGCTTGGCGCTGCCGTCATCGAGCACGATCTCGAGCGCCCCCTGTGCCACGATCGGCAGCTCGTACTGGCTGATCTGATAGCCCTTCGGCAGGTCCGGATAGAAGTAGTTCTTGCGCGCGAACACCGAGTGGCGCGCGACACGCGCGCCGATCGCAAGTCCGAAGCGCACGGCCATGCGGACGGCCTCGCCGTTCAGCACCGGCAGCACGCCGGGAAAGCCGAGATCGACGAGGCTCGCCTGCGTGTTGGGCGCCGCCCCGTAGGCGGTCGATGCGCCCGAGAAGATCTTCGAGCGCGTAGCGAGCTGGGCGTGGATCTCGAGCCCGATAACGGTCTCCCACGTACTTTCACTGGCGGTCATGCGAACCGCTCCGGCGCCCGCCGATGCCAGTCGGTCTCGAGCTGATAGCGGTGCGCGACATTGAGGAGGCGCGCCTCGGCGAAATGCGGCCCCACCATCTGCAGGCCGACCGGCAAGCCCTCGATGAAGCCGCACGGAACCGACAGCGCGGGCAAGCCGGCGAGGTTCGCGCCGATGGTGTAGATGTCGTTGAGATACATGGTGATGGGATCGGCGGTCTTCGCGCCGATGCGAAAGGCCGCGGTCGGAGTCGTCGGACCCGCGAGAATGTCGACCTCGCCGAAGGCGCGTTTGAAGTCAGCGGCAATGAGCTGTCGTACCCGCTGCGCCTTGAGATAGTACGCATCGTAGTAGCCCGCCGACAGCACGTACGTGCCGGTCATGATGCGGCGCTTGACCTCGGCCCCGAAGCCCTCTCCCCGGGAGCGTCTGTACAGATCCTGCAGGTCGCGCGGGTCCTTGCAGCGGTAGCCGTAGCGCACACCGTCATACCGCGCGAGATTCGACGAGCACTCCGCCGGGGCCACCACGTAGTAGGCAGGCACCGAGAGCGGGAGGTTCGGCAGGCTGACCTCGCGCAGGCACGCCCCCAGCCGCTCGAGAATCGCGAGCGCCTCGCGTACTCGACGCGCGTTCTCGCGGTCGAGTCCCTCGTCGAGAAACTCCTTGATGAGCCCGACCTTCAGGCCCGCGAGCGGCGCATCGAGCGCGGCCACGTAGTCCGGTACCGGGATATCGACGCTGGTCGAGTCGTTCGGATCGAACCCGGCCATCTCCCGCAGCATCAGGGCCGCATCCTGCGCGCTCGTCGTCAGGACCCCGCCCTGATCGAGACTCGAGGCAAAGGCGATCATGCCGAAGCGCGAGACGCGCCCGTAGGTCGGCTTGATGCCCGTGATTCCGCAAAGCGCCGCCGGCTGGCGGATGGAGCCGCCGGTATCCGTCGCGGTTGCACCGGGCACCAGGCGGGCGGCCACCGCAGCGGCCGATCCGCCTGAGGAGCCCCCGGGCACGAAATCCGTGTTCCAGGGGTTGCGGACCGGGCCGTAGTAGCTCGTCTCGTTCGAGGAGCCCATCGCGAACTCATCCATGTTGAGCTTGCCCAGGGTGACCGCGCCTGCCGCCTTGAGCTTGGCGACGACGGTGGCGTCATAGGGCGACACGAAGCTGCCGAGCATGCGCGAGCCACAGCTGGTGCGCACGCCCGCCGTGCAGAAGAGGTCCTTGTGGGCAATCGGCACCCCGGCGAGCGCGCCGCCCTTCCCGGCCGCGATATCCCGGTCGGCCGCTGCGGCCGCCTCCAGCGCTTGGCTCCTCAGGATGGAGATGAACGCGTTGAGCCTCGGCTGGCTCGCCTCGATGCGCTCGAGATACGCGCGGACGAGTTCCACGCTCGAGAATTTCTTCGCCCGCAGGCCCGCGGCGAGCTCCGTGAGGGAATTCCTGTGAATCATGTCTCTATTGCTCCGCCCATCCTGGGCCCATTGCGCTGCGCAATCCATGCTCCGCGCAAGCCCCGGGGCGGCCATCCTGACCGCCCGTGCGACGCATGCGTCGCACCCGCCGCTGCCGCGGCGGCCGATACGCGCCCTGCGCGTATCGTCATGATCAACGCCCCCGGGAGCGGCGTTAAACGCCGTAGGCGGCCCGGAGGGCGCAGCGCAGGGAGCGCGCTGCGTAATCGCTCCCGGCGATTCATTACTCGGCCCATCCCGGGCCTCGCCCCCGCTTCCGCGGGGGCCGACACGCCCTCCGCGCGTATCGTTATGAATCGCTCCCGGCGATTCATTCAATGACCTTCGGGACGAGGTACAAGCCCGCGGCTACCTGCGGCGCGCTGGCCTGATAGAGCTCGTGGCGATCCTCTTCCGTGACCGCATCCGGCCGCAGCCGCTGCGTGAGTCCGGGCAGCGGATGCGCCATGGGCGCCACGCCCCCGGTCTCGGCGCGATCGAGCTCGCCGACCAGGTCGAGAATCCGCGACAAGCTCTCCTGGTACACCGGAATCTCGGCCGGCTCGAGCTCGAGGCGAGCCAGCAGGGCGATGCTTTCGATCTGCGCGCGCGTGAGGGACATGGGTGGAAAAGCGAATGAGAAAAACAGCGCAAAATCATACATGTTGCCTTGCTGAATGTCCCCTCGGTTGCTAGATTACGCGCCACTTTCGGGGGTCCCCCGCCGTACGTCTCTCTTTCGGACGCTTCATGATCAAACGCTTGCGCGGCTATTTCTCCAGCGATTTATCGATCGATCTGGGGACGGCCAACACCCTGATCTATGTCCGCGACAAGGGCATCGTGCTGAACGAGCCTTCCGTCGTGGCGGTGCAGGATGAGCCCTCGCGGGGCGGCAAGATCATCGTCGCCGTCGGCCAGGAGGCCAAGAGCATGCTGGGGCGCACACCGGGCCACATCACCGCCGTGCGTCCGATGAAGGACGGCGTGATCGCCGATTTCACCTATACGGAGAAGATGCTGCAGTTTTTCATCAATAAGGTGCACGGCAACCGGATGCTGAAGCCCTCCCCGCGCGTGCTGGTGTGCGTGCCCTTCGGCTCCACCCAGGTCGAGCGGCGCGCGATCCGCGAGTCGGCCGAAGGCGCGGGCGCCCGCAACGTCGCGATCGTGAGCGAGCCGATGGCCGCGGCGGTCGGCGCCGGCCTGCCGGTGCATGAAGCGCGCGGCTCGATGGTGCTCGATATCGGCGGTGGCACCTCGGAAGTCGCCGTACTGTCGCTGAATGGCGTCGTGTACGCCAACTCCGCGCGTATCGGCGGCGATCGCTTCGACGAGGCGATCATGAACTACGTACGGCGCAACTACGGCATCCTCATCGGCGAGGCGACCGCCGAGCGCATCAAAATCGAGATCGGCTCGGCCTATCCCGGCCAGCAGGTGCGCGAGCTCTCGGTCAAGGGCCGCAATCTTTCCGAGGGCGTGCCCCGCAGCTTCACGCTGAACAGCAATGAGATTCTCGAGGCCTTGCAGGAGCCGCTGCAGAATATCGTGAGCGCGGTCAAGCAGGCGCTCGAGCAGACTCCGCCGGAGCTCGGCGCGGACGTTGCCGAGCGTGGCATCGTGCTCACCGGCGGCGGCGCGCTGCTGCGTGACATCGACAAGCTTCTCACGGAGGAAACGGGACTGCCCGTCGTCGTGGCGGACGATCCCCTCACCTGCGTCGCCCGCGGCGGCGGCCGGATCCTCGAGCTCATGGACGAGATGGGCCCCGGCCACTTCGGGCTCGAGTAGCGACGGGAGCGCTCAAAGGTTAGTGGCGGGCTTCGCAACAGGCGCGGGTAGACCGCTGCAGGGGCGCGGAGGCTCGCCCGGCTTCCGCTTCTTCCTCTACGCGATCGTTTCGATCGTCTTCATGATCCTCGACCAGCGCTTCGACTGGCTCGAGCGCGCGCACTACCTCATGCAAGCGGCCACCTACCCCATCGAGCGCGCGGTGAGCTCGCCGATCGCGGCCTGGCGATGGACGCAGAAGAGCTTCGCGACCCGCGACTCGCTCGAGGCCGAGAACCAGCGCCTGCGCAACCGGCTGCGGGATCTCGAGGTGCTCTCCATGCGCTATGACGCGCTGGCGCGGCAGAACGCCGCGCTCATCGGCCTGCGTGAGGCGCTGCCGCCGGTCGCAAGCCGCTGGCTGCCCGCGGACATCGTCAACCTCCAGCTCGACAGCCTGCGCCAGCGCGTACTCATCGACCGCGGCACGGTCAACGGAGTAGCCGCAGGCCAGGCGGTGCTCGACGATCACGGCGTGCTCGGTCAGACGATGCATGTCGGACCCTGGAGCGCGGAGGTCATCCTGATCACCGACCCGGAGCACGCGCTGCCCGTCGAGATCGCGCGCACGGGCCTGAGGACGATTGCCGTCGGGGCGGGGGACTCGACCTCGCTCGCACTGCCCTACTTGCCCGCCAACGCCGACATTCACGTGGGCGACGTCCTGGTCACCTCGGGCCTGGGGGGCGTGTTTCCTCCGGGCTATCCGGTGGCGAAAGTGACGGAGGTGCACAAGGATGCGGTGCAGCCGCTGGCGCACGTGCGTGCCGCGCCGTTCGCGCACCTCGATACCGACAGCGAGGTCATGTTGGTCTGGTTCCGTCATGACAGCCCCGCCGCGCCCCTGAAGGAGCGCCACGGAGAACTGACCGCCGGCAACCGCAGCATCCAGCCCCGGCCCGTGCCGCCGAAGCAGAAGCCGTCCGAAGCGGCGCGAAAACCCGAGGCGCCCAAGTCCAACGCGCCGGTGCCGGCCAAGAAGCCCGCGCGAGCCCCGCAGCCCGCGCGAGCGCCGACATGAGCGCCTCCAGCCCTCGCGTCGCCATGCTGAAAACCGTGGTGGGCGCGCTGGTCCTCACTCTGCTGCCGCTTCCGTCCTGGCTCGAGATCATCCGGCCCGGATTTCTCGCGCTCACGGTCCTCTACTGGTCGATCGCGGCGCCCCGCGCCGGCGGCATCACGCTCGGTTGGATCTGCGGCCTGCTGCTCGATGCCTTCGAGGGGCCGGTCCTCGGCGAGCATGCGCTGGCTCTGGCGTTTCTCGCCTATATCGCCGTGCGCGAGCACCAGAGGATCCGCTCGAAACCCATTTTCCAGCAGTCGCTGATCGTGTTCGCCGCACTCGTTTTCTACGAGGTCGTACTCTTCGCCATCGACGGCTGGAGCGGTCACGCGTCGACATCGTCGCTGCGTTGGCTGCCGACGCTCACCGGCGCGTTGATCTGGCCGGCGGCGGCGGCGATCCTCGCGCGCAGTTACCACCCCAGCACGTGAACGCCGTGCCCCTCGCCAACTTTGTCGCGGCTCGCCCCTGACGCGGTACTGGAATGTCCCCCGTCCGCATCAAGGATCACTGGCGAGAGCAGCGGATCTTCGACCGCCGCGCGATTTTCGCCGGCGCGCTCATGGCGCTCCTCGCGCTGGCCCTCTTCGGACGCCTGTACCTGCTGCAGGTGACACGGCACGAGTACTATTCGGCGCTCTCGCAGGAGAACCGGGTGCGCACCGATCCCATTGCGGCGGCGCGCGGCCTCATCATGGACCGCTTCGGCGAGGTGATCGCCTCGAACCAACCGACCTTCCAGCTCGAGCTGATCCCGGATGAAGTGCCGGACCTCTCAGACTCGCTGCGGCGCCTGGTGAAGCTCGGGCTCCTGCAGGCGGATGACATCCCGGAGCTCATTCGCACCATCAAATCGCGTCGCAGCTTCGACAACGTTCCGATCGTCCTGCACCTCTCGGATGATCAAGTCGCCCGGTTTGCGGTGCGGCGCTACGAGTTCCCCGGCATCGACATCACGCCCCAGGAGGCGCGCTGGTACCCCGAAGGCTCGCTGGCGGTCGATGCGATGGGTTATGTCGGCACGATCAGCGAGCAGGACCTGGCCCATATCGACCGCGCCGCCTATGCGGGCACCGCGGTCATCGGCAAGACAGGCGTGGAGGCTGCTTTCGAGAAGCAATTGCACGGCACCAACGGTTTCCGGCAGATCCTGGTGGATGCCCAGGGCCGCCCGGTGCAGAAGCCCGGGGTCTTCGCCAAGGATCTCGAGGTGAAGGCGCCGACGCCCGGCGACGATGTCATTCTCTCGCTCGATCTGAAGGTGCAGAAGGTGGCGGAGGCAGCGCTCGCCGGCCAGGAAGGCGCGGTGGTGGCGATCGACCCGAACAACGGCGACATCATCGCGCTCGTGAGCTCCCCCAGCTTCGATCCCAACCTCTTCGCCCGCGGCATCAACGAGCAGCAGTATCACGCTCTCACGGACGATCCGCAGCGGCCGCTGTTCAACCGGGCGCTGCGCGCGCAACTGCCCTCGGGCTCGACCATCAAGCCGGCACTCGCCCTCGGCGCGCTGACCGACGGGGTCGTCGATCCGGACCAGGAGGTATTCTCTCCCTACAGCTACCACCTGCCCGGCAGCCGCCATCTCTACCACAACGCCAATCACGAGAACTGCGGCCGGGTGGACCTCAGCGCGGCGATCATCGTGTCGTGCGATGTGTATTTCTACCGCCTCGCCCATGAGATGGGCATCGACCGTATCTCCACCTGGCTGCCGCACTTCGGCTTCGGGCAGCCGACCGGCATCGACATTGGCGGCGAGCAGCCGGGCCTATCGCCCTCGCCGGCCTGGAAGGCCAGTCATTTCCGCAATCCCGCCGACCGGGTATGGTTCCCGGGCGATACGGTCATTCTCGGCATCGGCCAGGGATACTTTCTGGTTACCCCGCTGCAGCTCGCGCACTACGCCGCCATTCTCGCGACGCGCGGCCTGTCCTTCGCGCCGCGCCTGGTCACGGGGCTGCGCGATCCGCGCACCGCAAAGATCCACTGGAAGCACCCGATCCTCGACGGTGATCTCACGATGATCAGCCCGGCCTCGTGGGAGCTCGTGGTCAAGGCCATGGTCGGCGTGACCAGCTCCGCCAAGCCCCTCGGCACCGCGTACTGGCAGATGCGCGGCAGCCCCTACGCCATCGCCGGCAAGACCGGCACGGCACAGCTGGTTCGCGAATCGGCCAACGGGGCCTCCAGTGAGCGGGACTACGCCAAAGATAAGACACTCGAGCGGCTGCGCGATGATGCCTGGTTCATCGCTTTCGCGCCCGCCGACGCGCCGCGCGTCGCGGTGGCGGTGCTGGTCGAGCATGCCGGCTGGGGAGACCTGGCCGCCGCGCCCATCGCGCGCAAGGTGTTGGATGCCTATCTTCTCGGACCCGACGGCAAGCTGCTGCCCGCCTCTCCGCGCGGACCGTATTCGGAGCCGACCGATCTCAAGCCGCGCGTCGAGCCTTCCGTGCCGGCGCTGCCCACCGCCGCGCCTGCCGTTCAACAGATTGCGGATCAGCCCCGAGCGCGCCGTGCTCCATCGGCCCAATAGCCTAGCCGCATGATGCAGACTGCATGATCTACGAAGAAGTCAGCTCCGAATCGCGGACGCGCCGTACGCTCACTGGTGCTGCGCGCGTTCTCTCGGCCCTGAGAATGGACGGGCCGCTCGTGACCGGACTCGCCCTCACCGCGGCCTACGGAATCGTCGTACTCGACAGCGCCTCGGCGGAGAGTCTGCCGATCGTGCTGCGCACAGGAATGCGGCTCGTATTCGGTACGGCGGTCATGCTCGCCCTGGCGCGCGTCAGCCCGAACTTCCTGCGGCGCACCGCGCCCTGGCTTTATTTCATCGGCGTGGGCCTGCTTCTGGTCGTCGCGGTCGCCGGCCACGTGCGACTGGGCGCTCAGCGTTGGCTCAACCTCGGAATCGTTCGCTTCCAGCCGTCGGAGCTGATGAAGCTCGCGGTGCCGATGATGTGCGCCTGGTACCTGCACGAGCGCCCGCTACCGCCGCGATGGCCAACGCTGCTGTTGCTCGGCGCGATCATCCTGGTTCCGGTCGGCCTGGTGGCAAAGGAGCCGGACCTGGGCACCGCCGCTCTCATCGCCGCCGCCGGCGCGCTGATCGTGTTCCTCGCGGGACTGCGGGTACGGGTGATCGTCACGATGCTGCTCCTCGGCACCGCGGCGGCGTGGTTTGGACTGAGATTCATGCACGGCTACCAGCGCCAGCGCCTGCTCACCTTCCTCAATCCGCAGTCGGATCCCCTGGGCGCCGGCTATCACATCATCCAGTCGCAGATCGCGATCGGCTCGGGCGGCGTCTTCGGCAAAGGCTGGATGAACGGCAGCCAGGCGCAGCTCGACTTTCTGCCGGAGCGGACCACGGATTTCATCTTCGCCGTGATCGGCGAGGAGTTCGGGCTCCTCGGGCTCGCGGTACTGCTTCTGCTTTACGCCTTCATCATCGGCCGCTCGCTGTACCTCGCGGTACAGACGCCCGACACCTTTTCGCGCCTGCTCGCCGGCAGCATCGCGCTGACTTTCTTCGTGTATGTGTTCATCAACGCCGGCATGGTCACCGGACTCCTTCCGGTCGTCGGCGTTCCGCTACCGCTCGTCAGCTATGGAGGAAGCTCGGTGGTGACCGTGCTCGCAAGCTTCGGTATTCTGATGTCGCTTCACGCCCACCGCAAGCTCATGGGCTCATAAGTGTCTCGACCGATCGCAGCCGTCGTACTCCTCGCAATCGCCAGCGCGCATGTCGGCGCTGCCGGCGCGCTCGCGCCGCCGGACGCCGGCGGGTCTTTCCCGCACGCGCAGCTCGAGAAATTCGCCACCCGGATTGCCCGCCGCGACGGGCTCAGACGCAAAGCGGTGCTCGAGGTGCTCGTCCAGGCCCGCGCGCAGCCCGAGATCATCGAGAAAATCAGCCGCCCCGCCGAGCAGGTGCTCGAATGGTGGCAGTACCGGCAGATCTTCCTCACCGATCGGCGCATCAACGAGGGAGTCGAGTTCTGGCGCGCGCATCGCGACTCGCTCGAGCGAGTGAGCGCGGAAGAAGGCGTGCCACCGCAGTACATCGTGGCAATCCTCGGCGCGGAGACTTACTACGGGCGCATCACAGGCTCGTACCGGGTACTCGATGCGCTCTCGACGCTGGCATTCGACTATCCGCCCCGCAGCCGCTTCTTCAGTCATGAGCTCGAGGAGTTCCTGGTGCTCGCTCACCAGGAGAAGCTCGATCCGCTCACCCTCAAGGGTTCCTATGCCGGCGCCATGGGGCCGCTGCAGTTCATGCCCTCGACGTACCTGCGGTATGCGGTCGACGGCAACGATGACGGCACGCGCGACCTGTTCTCCGACTGGGACGACATCTTCGCCAGCATCGGCCAGTACCTGCACGACTGCGGTTGGCAGCCGGGCGGCCCGGTCGTGGCCGATGTCAGGATCGACCCCGGCGCCACCTTCCACATCGACCCCGACAATCTCGCTCTCGATGAGACCATCGACGGCCTGAACGAGCAGGGGGTGCGGGTCGAGAGCACAGCGCCGGGTGATACGCGCGTCGTGCTGCTGCTCGCGCAGCAGCAGGAC
>JBAUOO010000238.1:0-3679 GCA_049579785.1 Steroidobacteraceae bacterium | reverse complement strand
GAACGTGGTTCTTCAACATCGTCGGCAGCGTCACCGACCGCGAGCCCGGTGAAGGTAGCCTGATCGTGGCCAACTACAGTTATATGAATGAGGCTCGGGCGGTCGACAAAGACACCGTGCGCAACTTCTACGTGGTCGTTTCGGACCCAGAGCACGCCGCGGCGGTGTCCGAGCTCATCGATCGGACGTTTGCGAATTCTCCGCTTGGAACCCGGACGATGTCGCTGCGGGAAACGGCCCAGCAAGCGATGCGGTCGATCGGGAACGTGAGCTTCGCCATCCGCTGGATCATCAGCGCCGTATTGGTCGCGCTGGCGTTCGCGGTCTCGACGATGATGATGCAGACCATTCGCGAGCGCACCTTCGAGCTCGCCGTATTGAAGGCCGTCGGCTTCGGTGATCGGATGGTCTTTATCCTATTGGCGATGGAGTCGCTGGTGGTTTGCATTGCCGCCGCGCTCGCCGGCCTGGCGCTCGCCTGGATTGCCTTTCCACTCGCAGCCAAGTATGTCCCGGGCCTTTCCATGCCCGTCGGGGTCGTGGAAGCGGGCATCGGCGGGGCGGTGCTCCTCGCGCTGATCAGCGTGGGCGTGCCTGGCCATCGTGCGGCGCGCCTGAAGGTCGCCGAAGCGCTGGCAGGACGGTAGGAGGGGCCGTGTTCCTGAGGCAAGTGGGTGCGCTGCTCGGCATGAATCTCCTCGGCATACCGCAAAGGCTGGGACTGGTGTGCACGACGGTCATTGGCGTGACCTGCGCCGTGGGGGTTCTGGTCGCGATGCTCGCCATGGGGGTCGGCGCGCGGCGGCAGGCACTGGGAGATGTGCGGCCTGACCGTGTCATTCTGCTGAGCAAGGACGCGCTCGAGCCGGGGCAAAGCAACATCCCGCAAAGTACCGCCGTGCTCATTCCCAATCTGGCGGGGATACGGCGCGACTCTCGGGGAAACCCGATCGTGGTGCCGGAGGCGCGGATCTTCGTGTGGGCCCGCGAGAAGGCCAGCGGTACGGGTGTCGGCTTTCCGATAACCGGCGCCGGCGCCGAGCTCACGGAGTACACCCCGGAGCTCCATCTGACATCGGGACGCATGTTTCGGCGCGGTTTGCGCGAGCTCATTGCGAGCAACTACTGCGCGCGCGTGTACCACGATTTCTCCGTGGGCGACGCGAGGGTGATCGACGGCAAGGACTGGCACGTGGTCGGGAACTTCAACCTCGGGCGCGGCGACGGGACCTGCACCGTCTACGCCGACGTCGACACCGTGCTTTCGACCTTCGGGCGTAACGACTACAACCAGGTCAACGTCATGTTGCAGTCTCCTTCGGCATTCGACGAGCTCGTCCATGCGATCGCGGCAAGTCCATCGCTCCAGATCCGGGCTGAGCGCGAGGCCGCACTGGCGAAGGCGGACTTCGCGCCGGTGAATGGCATCCTCAACTTCGTCAGCTATTTCATCGGAACGATCCTCGCCGTGGCGGCCACCATTGGAGCCGCCAATTCGCTGTACGCGGTGGTGGACGGTCGTCGTCGCGAGCTCGCCACGGTGCGCGCCGTCGGATTCCGCGGCGTTCCCCTCATCATTGCCACCCTGATCGAGGCCGTTCTCATGGCGCTTCCCGGCGCTTTGATCGGCGTGGGGCTCGCATGGGTCTTTTTCAACGACCGCACGGCGAGCCCATTCGGCTTTCGCTTCCACCTCGCAATCACGCCCTCTCTGGCATTGCTCGGCGTCGGATGGTCACTCGCGATCGGCCTGATCGCCGGGCTCCTGCCCGCCGCTCGGGCGGCGCGCATTCCGGTCACCGTCGCGCTCCGCGCGACCTGAGTCCCGGGCGCACTCACTCCACTCAGCAGGCCACCGCCAGTGCTTCGGTCCGGTGCGGGCGCGCGCGGGCCGCGCGCTCGAGGCCCGCGGCGAGGTCGGCGCGCAGGTCCTCGAGCGCCTCGATGCCGATGGAGAGGCGGATCAGCCCATCCGCGAGTCCCGCTTTCAGGCGCGCCGCCGGATCCATCGCGGCATGGGTCATGGTGGCCGGATGGGCTATGAGACTCTCGACACCGCCGAGTGACTCCGCCAGCGAGAAGCAGGCGAGCTCGGCGCAGAATGCCCGCACCGCCTCGTGCCCTCCTTCGAGCTCGAGCGTCACGATGGCGCCGAAACCGCGCTGCTGGCGGCGGGCGATCTCGTGCCCGGCATGGCTCGCGAGGCCCGGATAGTACACGCGCCTGACACCGGGTTGCGCCACGAGCCACTGGGCGAGCCCGGCGGCGTTGCGACCGTGATGCTCGAGGCGCGCGTGCAGGGTGCGAAGCCCTCGCAGCGTCAGATAGCTGTCGAAGGGAGCGCCGGTGAGACCCAAACAGTTGGCCCACCAGAGGAGCTGCTCGTGCAGCTCCTGGCCTCGGGCCACCACGGCGCCGCCGACCACATCGCTGTGCCCGTTCAAGTACTTCGTCGTCGAGTGCACGACGAGGTCGGCTCCGAGGGTAAGGGGCTGTTGCCATGCGGGCGACAGAAAGGTGTTGTCGACCGCAACCAGCGCTCCGGAGGCGCGACCGAGCGCCGCGAAATGCTCGATGTCCGTGATTCGCAGCAGCGGATTGCTCGGCGTCTCGATCCAAAGGAGCGCGGTGGGCGTCGCGAGCGCGGCCCTGACCGCCGCCGAGTCGCCGAAATCGACGAATTCCACCTCCCGCTCGCCGCGTCGCCGCCAGGCATCGAACAGCCGGTACGTCCCGCCGTAGCAATCATGGGGCGCCACGATGCGCGCGCCCGCCGGGATGAGATAACCCACCAGGGTGACGGCGGCCATGCCGGAAGCGGTCACCACGGCGCCAGCGCCCAACTCGAGCTCCGCGATCGCCTCGCCGAGAAGATCACGGGTGGGGTTGCCCGAGCGGGTGTAGTCGTAGCGGCGCTTGTCGCTGAAGCCGCGGAACGCGAAGGTCGATGTCAGGTGAATCGGCGGCACCACGGCGCCGGTCATCTCGTCGGACTCGAGGCCCGCGCGCACCGTCCGCGTGACCTGATCGGCCGGGTGGGCGCGTGTGAGTTTGCTCATGGCTCGGCTACTCCAAGGCTGCGGCGAAGAGGCCGCGCAGCTGCTGTGATTCCTTGAGAAAGGCGTCATGCCCGTAGAGGGAGGAGATCTCGTGAAAGCGGCCGGCGCCCAGGCGCGCGACCATGGCGCGCACGTCGCTCGAGGGCACGAGCTGGTCTTCGCGCACGCCGATCGCGATCGTCGACACGAAGATGCGGCTCGCATCGACCCGATGCAGGTCGATCGACTCGGACAGGCACACAAACGACTCCGGCCGATGGCGCGTGGCGAACTCGCCGCCGCGGGCAAGCAGATAACGCTCCACCGGAAAGAGGAAACGGTTCGACTCGAGGGCCGGCGGACCGGCGAAGCGCGCGGCAAACTCCTCGCCGCTGCGATAAGTCGACATGGCCAACGCGCGCGCGAGTTTCAGTCCCTCCGCCGGGCGGCCGCTCTCGGCCGCGAGACGCACGATCTCGCGTTGCACGCTGCGCCACGCGGTCGCGAGCGGATGCGGCCGATCCGCCGCGCAGAGCACGATCAGGCGCGCCACCCGCTCCGGATAGCGCTCGCCGAAGGCAAGCGCCACCATGCCGCCGTAGGAGCCGCCCGCGATCGCCCGCAGGGTCTTGATGCCGAGG
>JBAUOO010000237.1:0-14816 GCA_049579785.1 Steroidobacteraceae bacterium | reverse complement strand
GCATGAGCCGGCGCCAGGAGCGCGCGCAGCGCCCGGTCGGCGGCCCCGATCCAGGCGTCCAGAGACATTCTCGTGCTTTCGCGAGTGTTCATCGGCACCCCTAAGGTGGCCCAGGTGGTAAGGGTGGCAGTTCGGGTCGGCATAGGGAACGATAATCCCTCGCGCACGCAGCCTTTTGCAATGACGGGGCAGCTTCAGTAGACTTGCCGACCCTTAATGAGGCGCCGGATCCGGGCATCCTGCCCGGCCCAGCGCGCGTTGAGCAAAAAAGCGTGGTTTTTTGCCCAACGTCCGCCAGCTGCGGCGGCGGGGCACATCCCTGTGCCTGGGCTCTGATGTTATTCCTGGGCCGCGTGATGCGGCCCGCTGAGGCTCATATGAAGACGGTTTTCGCCAAGTCCGGCACTGTCCGGGGCGACTGGTACGTGGTCGATGCGACCGGCAAGACGCTCGGGCGCTTCGCCTCCCAGATCGCGCATCGGCTCAAGGGCAAGCACAAGGCCGACTACAGCCCCCACGTCGACATGGGCGATCACATCGTGGTGCTCAACGCCGGCAGAGTGCGTGTCACCGGCCGCAAGCTGAGCGATAAGATCTACTACCACCATACCGGCCACATCGGCGGCATCAAGTCGATCGCGCTGCAGAAGCTCCTCGATGAGCATCCGGAGCGAGCGATCGAATTCGCCGTCAAGGGCATGCTGCCGAAGAATCCGCTCGGCAGGCGCATGTTCAAGAAGCTGCACGTGTTCGCCGGCGGCGAGCACCCGCACCAGGCGCAGCAGCCGCGCCCGCTCGAGATTTAGCGAGGACTTGTCATGGCATCGCAGCAACCGAACTACGGCACCGGCCGCCGCAAGACGGCAACCGCCCGGGTCTATCTTCGGCCGGGCTCCGGCCGCATCACCGTCAACGCCCGTCCGCTCGATGAGTTCTTCGGCCGCGAGACCGGCCGCATGATCGTGCGCCAGCCGCTCGAGGCGCTGCAGCTCGGTAGCCGTTTCGACATCAGCGTGACCGTCGACGGCGGCGGCATCACCGGCCAGGCCGGCGCCATCCGCCTGGGCCTCACCCGTGCGCTCATCGAGTACGACGAGACTCTGCGCAAGCAGCTTCGCGATGCGGGCTTCGTCACCCGTGACGCCCGCGAGGTCGAGCGCAAGAAAGTCGGCCGCCGCAAGGCCCGCCGCAGCGGACAGTACTCGAAGCGCTAGTCCGATCTTGCAGCCGGCATCGGTTCAGGCTTCAATTATCGACAGTTCTGATCCCGCAACTGTTGGGGGATCGTCTAGTGGTAGGACAACGGACTCTGACTCCGTTTACCTAGGTTCGAATCCTAGTCCCCCAGCCAACAAGAGGCCCGCCAACCGGCGGGCCTCGTCCCTACCCGCCTAGCGCGGGGCGAAATCCTCGGCCCCAAAGAGCGGTCGAATCTCGATGTCCGAGTCGGTCAGCATCGGGTTCGGACAGCGCTTGAGCCATTCCACCGCTTCCTCGATCGACTTGACCTCCCAGAGCCAGAATCCCGCGACCAGCTCCTTGGTCTCGGCGAAAGGACCGTCGGTGACCGTCCGGCTCCTGCCGGAGAAGCGCACTCGCTTGCCGTAACGGCTCGGCTTCAGTCCCTCCGCTACTAACATCACACCCGCCTGGATGAGCGACTCGTTGAATCGGCCCATGTCCGCGAGCAGCTGCTCGGTCGGCATCACACCGGCCTCGCTGTCCGCCGTCGCCTTCACCATGACCATGACTTTCATAGGAGATCCACCTGTTTGTGCCCGAGCACTCGCCCAGCCTCATGCTTTAGCCGAAGCAGGCGGTCGGAAATCGACCTTGCCGATGCCTATGCGCCATCGGCCCGGCGAGCCGAGGCCCCTACTCCCCCGCGATCGTCATCTCCCCGATGAGCACCGAGCCGCAGCGGATCCCGCCGCGCGCATCGACGTCGCTCCCCACCGCCACGATGTTGCGATAGATCTCGCGCAGGTTGCCGGCAATCGTCACCTCGTGCACGGGATAGGCGACCGTGCCGCCCTCGACCCAGAAGCCGCTCGCGCCGCGCGAGTAATCACCCGTCACGCCGTTGACTCCCTGCCCCATGAGCTCCGTCACCAGCAAGCCCGAGCCCATGCGCTCGAGCAGCGCCTCGTAGCCCGGCGACTCCCCCGATGTCTCGACGATGAGGTTGTGAATGCCGCCGGCGTTGCCCGTGGTCTTGAGGCCGAGGCGGCGCGCGGAGTAGCTACCCAACACGTAGCCTTGGAGGACTCCGTTCTGCACGAGCTCCCGATCGCAAGTCGCGGCGCCCTCGTCATCGAAGGGCGCGCTCGCCAGGCCCTTGCTGATGTGCGGCCGCTCGTGCATCTGCACACCGGCTGGAAATATCTGCTCGCCGGCCGCGTTCAGGAGGAACGAGGCCTTGCGATACTGGCTCGGCCCGCGGATCGCGCCGATGAAGTGTCGATAGAGGCCGCGCGCCATGTCGGGAGAGAAGAGGACCGGCGCCTTGCGCGTGGTGAGCTTGCGCGCGCCGAGTCTCGCCAGTGCGCGCCGTCCGGCCGCGATGCCCACCGACTCCGCGCTCTCGAGATCGACCGGATCGCGCGCGGTGGTGAACCAGTAGTCGCGCTGCATGCGATCGCCTTGCTGGGCGATGAGCGAGCAGCTCACCGAGTGACTGGTGCCCGAGTAGCCCGCGAGGAATCCGAGGGAGTTGCCGTAGACGCCCGTGTGGCGCTGGCTGCTCACCGAGGCGCCTTCGGAGTTGGCGATGCGCGAATCGAGGGCGCGACCGGCCTGCTCGCAGCGGCGCGCGATGGCGATCGCCTCCTCGGCGGCGAGTCCCCAGGGATGGTCGAGATCGAGATCCGGTATGTCGCGCGCCAGATACTCCGGCTCGACGAGGCCCGCATACGGGTCCTCGGCCGTATAGCGGGCGATTGCGCAGGCCTTCTCGACCGTGGCGCGGACCGCCTCCCGTCCGAGATCGGCGGTGCTCGCCGAGCCTTTGCGCTTGCCGAAGTACACCGTCACCGCGAGGCCCCGGTCGCGCTGGTACTCGACCGTGTCGACCTCTCCGAGCCGAACGGTCGTCCCGAGCCCCTGGCTCAGGCTGGCATCGACCTCGTACTGCGAGGCGCCCCGCCGTCGCGCCTCCTCGAGCGCAAAACCGACGACGTCCTGAAGCAAGGGGGAAGAGTCCGTTGCCGCGACCGTTTGTGGCATACGCGTTCCGCTCGAGTCCGGGAAATGGGGCAGAATTTCAATTCTAGCAGCCGCAAGACCCCAGCCGTTCGAGCCCCCGTGACCCCGCAACGCGAAGAACACCCCCCGGAGCAAGACGAGCCGACTCAGCCGAGCAAGAGCGAGCGCAAGCGCGCCGCTCACGCCGCGCAGCATCTCGGCGAGGCGCTGATCCGGCTGCGCGATACCGAGCTCGATGCGCTGGGGCTCCCGGAGCGTCTGCGGGACGCGGTGCGCGAGGCGCGCCACATCAAGAGCCGTGCCGGAGGGGCGCGCCAGCGCCAGTACATCGGCAAGCTCATGCGCGAGATCGATCTCGAGCCGATCCGCGCGACGCTCGCGGCGCGCAGCGAGCGGGATGCGATCGAGAGCCAGCTCTTCAAGCGTGCCGAGAGCTGGCGCGAGCGCCTGATCGCCGAGGGCGATAGCGCGCTCGAGGAGCTCGCCCGGCTGCGGCCCGGCCTCGACCTGGCTTCGTTCCGCCGCCGGATCGGGGCTGCGCGCCACGAGCGCGACGTGGGCCTCAAGGCTGGAACGGTCGGCCCCGCCGGGCGGGAGCTGTTCAGGGCGCTGCGGGCTCTCCTTGGGTAGAATACTTCGATGACAGCGCTGGTGGGCATCATCATGGGCTCCTCTTCCGATTGGGAGACCCTGCGCAGCGCCGCCGAGACGCTCGAGAAGCTCGGCATCCCGCATGAGGTGAAGGTGGTCTCGGCCCACCGTACTCCGGATCTTCTCTTCGAATACGCCTCGGGCGCGCGCTCGCGCGGACTCGAGGTCATCATCGCCGGCGCGGGAGGCGCGGCCCATCTTCCGGGCATGACCGCCGCCAAGACGAGCCTCCCGGTGCTCGGTGTGCCGGTGCCGTCGAAAAACCTCGGCGGGCTCGACTCGCTCCTTTCCATCGTGCAGATGCCCGCGGGAGTGCCGGTCGCCGCCTTCGCGATCGGCGTCGCGGGCGCAACCAACGCCGCGCTCTGCGCCGCCGCCATCCTCGCCAACAAGCATCCGACCATCGCGGCCGCTCTCGGGAGCTTTCGCGAGAGGCAGACCGCAGGGGTCCTCGCCAACCCCGACCCGCGCGCCGCGCCGCGCTCATGACCGTCGGCATCGTCGGGGCGGGCCAGCTCGGCCGCATGCTCGCATTGGCAGGCTATCCGCTCGGACTCGACTTCCTCTTTCTCGATCCTGCGCGGGATGCGCCCGCAGGGCGGGTCGCGCCGGTACTGCACGGCGCCTTCACCGACCCGAAGCTACTCGGTCGCCTGGCGCGCGAGTGCGAGGTCCTCACCTTCGATTGGGAGAACATCTCGGTCGCGGCGCTGCGCGCGCACGCCGTCTCGGCGCACGGCGCGCGCATCTGCCCGCCGATCCCGGCGCTCGCGGCGGCGCAGGACCGCGTCGCGGAGAAGCGGCTCTTCGAGCGGCTCGGGATCCCGAGCACACGCTGGCGGGCGGTCGGCTCACGATCCCAACTCGAGCGCGCGTTGCGCGAGATCGGCGTGCCGGGCGTCCTGAAAACACGGCGGCTGGGATATGACGGCAAGGGACAGGTCAGGGTGCGCGGGCCAGAGGACGCCTGGCGCGGCTGGGAGGAGCTCGGCCAGGTGCCGCTTCTCTACGAGGAATGGGTGCCCCTCGATTGCGAGGTATCCATCATCGGCGCGCGCAGCACCCGCGGCGAGACCGCCGTCTATCCCCTGAACGGCAACGTGCATTCGCACGGAATCCTGCGTCTGACACGGGCACCGTACGGGCCGCCGCGCTGGCAGCGCGCCGCCGCCCGGCACCTCGAGCGCTGTCTGAGGCACTTCCGTTATGTTGGTGTGCTCACCATCGAGTTCTTCGTGCGCGATGGACGGCTCATCGCCAACGAGATGGCGCCCCGCGTACATAACTCGGGACACTGGACCATCGAAGGCTGCGCGACCAGTCAGTTCGAGAACCACCTGCGCGCCATCCTCGGCCTGCCGCTGGGATCGACCCGCGCGCGCGGCTTCAGCGCGATGCTCAATCTGATCGGCGACATCCCGCCCCGCGGCGAGCTGCTCGCCCGCGACGGGCTGCATCTGCATGAATATGGCAAACAGCCGCGGCCGGGACGCAAGGTGGGGCATTGCACCTTCGTCGAGCCCACGGCCGCGCGCCGGGACCGGCGGGCACGGGAGTTGCTTGCGGAACTGGCCCCCGGATTACGCATCCCGTAAGATAGCGGAGGAACGAGCCCGGCCAGGGGCGGGTCCAACAGCTAGGCACGGATGCCGGGCGTTCCAACGGCGCGCCGCTCTGTCGGCGACAACGGACAACCATGTATCTAGACCCGTTCAAACTCAAAGAGCTGCCGTTTCGACTGAGTCCGGACCCTCAGTTCCTCTACCTATCCAAGCAGCACGCCCGCGCCAAGGCGTACATGGAATCGACGATCTGGTTCACCGACGGGTTCGTGGTGATCACCGGCGAGATCGGCTCGGGCAAGACCACGCTGATCGAATCCTTCCTCAAGGAGATCCAGTCGGACGTCGTGGTGGCGCAGATCAACCAGACGCAGGTGTCGGCCATCGATTTCCTGCAGGGGATCCTGGTGCAGTTCGGCTTCTCGCCCTTCAAGATGAAAAAGGGCGAGATCATCGCGACTCTCAACAACTTCCTCATCGAGCAATATGCCGCCGGACGCAAGGTGCTGCTCATCGTCGATGAGGCGCAGAACCTGTCGTTGCGGGTGTTGGAGGAGATTCGCCTGCTTTCGGGCGTGGAGACCACCAAGGAGAAGGTGCTGCGCATCATTCTCGCGGGCCAGCCGGAGTTGAACGCGAAGCTCGACGCCCCGGAGCTCGTGCAGCTCACCCAGCGTGTGCGCCTGCGCTTTCACCTGACCGCGCTTTCCCAGAGCGAGACCCGCGGCTACGTCGAGCACCGCCTGGAAGTGGCGGGCGCCGCCGACCGGCAGATCTTCGCCGAGGATACCTTCCCGGTGATCTTCCGCTTCACGGGCGGCGTGCCACGGCTCATCAACACCCTGTGCGATACGGCGATGATGGCGGCCTACACGGGCGATCGCGGGATGGTGAGCGCGGCGGATATCGAAAGCGCCGTGGGCGAGCTGCAGTGGGTGGAGTTCGCCGCCCGCACCCAGCAGCAGCTGCGCGCCGCCACGGAGCTCGCGCTCCCGCGGATGCGCGGCACCGATCCGGCGCTGCCGCCGATGGGCAGGCTCCTCGTCGCGACCGACGGCCGCACGGTGCAGGAAATCACGCTCACGCAGGGGAGGATCATCGTCGGCCGCACCGCCGAAAACGATCTGCAGATCGACAGCCGGTTCGTGAGTCGACATCACTGTCAGATCACCACTTCCGCCAACTCGTGCGTCATCGAGGATCTGAACAGCACGAACGGCATCTATGTCAAAAGCAAGCGCGTGCGCCGCCACTACCTCAACGACGGCGACGTCGTCCTCATCGGCAAGCACGAGCTCATCTATATCGACGAGCGCCTCGCCCGTACGCGCGGCAGCCTGAATGACACCGTGCCTGGGATTCCGGTGTTGCGGGCCGATGCGGCGGCGGCGAGCCGTGAGCACGAATCCGATCGCACCGGCAAACGCGCCCTGCCGCCGGCTGCGGCCGGCGGTGCGGCCGGCGGTGCGGCCGACCTCCACGAGGAGTCCGTCGACCTCGACTTAGAAGCGGCCCGGGATCAGTCCTGATCACGGCGCTGGCTGAGGTCGGGCTGCCCGTACTGGGAGCGCATCTCGCGGTAGTCCCGGCGCCTGAGAAGCACGACCACACCGCCGAGGAGAGCCGCGAGCCCGGCGAGGCCGATAAGGAGGCCGACGGTGTGGGAATCCCCGATGAGGTAACTGGCACCCAGCCCGACGAGACCGCCGGCGATGTAGAGCCACGGCAGGCCCTCGTACATGGGGCGGGAGAGGTGCATGCAGGCACACGATACACCGGTGGCGCGACCCTGGCACGTGGGGAGGGATTATGTCCGGTAACGGGCCGCGCGCCCTGCGCGCTGGGGAGCGCCCTGCTCCGCCCGTGCGCGCATATTGGGCCGGCAGGCTCCCCGGCGCGACCGGCATTCGCGGGGTCTTCGCCGAGAAATGCGCCTCGGAGGCGCCCGCGGGCCGTTAAGCGGAGAAACCCTACGCCGTTCCGCCGACCGTCAGGTTCTCGATCTTGAGGGTCGGCTGACCCACCCCCACCGGGACGCTCTGGCCGTCCTTGCCGCACGTGCCGACTCCGTCATCGAGCTTCAGGTCGTTGCCCACCATGGTGACACGGGTCAACACGTCGGGGCCGTTGCCGATCAGCGTCGCGCCCTTCAACGGGGCGCCGATGCGGCCGTTTTCGATCGCATAGGCCTCGCTCGCGGAAAACACGAACTTGCCCGAGGTGATGTCCACCTGCCCGCCACCGAAATTGACGGCGTAGATACCGCGGGAGACGGAGCGGATGATCTCCTTAGGATCGTGCGGCCCAGGGCGCATGTAGGTGTTGGTCATGCGCGGCAGCGTCATGTGCGCGAACGACTCGCGCCGGCCGTTGCCGGTGGGACGGCTGCCCATGAGCCGGGCGTTGAGCCGGTCCTGCATGTAGCCGCGCAATATGCCGTTCTCGATGAGCATGGTGCACTGGGTCGGGGTGCCCTCGTCGTCGATGTTGAGCGAGCCGCGGCGCTGCGACAGCGTGCCATCATCGACCACCGTGCACTCCGGGGCGGCGACGCGCTCGCCGATGCGGTTGGCGAAGGCGGAGGTGCCCTTGCGATTGAAATCGCCCTCCAGGCCGTGACCGATCGCCTCGTGCAGGAGGATCCCGGGCCAGCCGGGTCCGAGCACCACCGTCATGGGTCCTGCGGGCGCGGGCACCGCCTCGAGATTCAACAGCGCCTGGCGGGCGGCCTCGCGCGCCAGGGTGAGCGGGCGCTCGCCGGCAACCAGCTCGGCGAGCGAGTACCGCCCGCCCGCGCCGCAGTAGCCCTGCTCGCGCCGCCCGTCCTGCTCGACCAGCACCGAGACGTTGAAACGCACCAGTGGCCTCACATCGGCGGCGAGCTCGCCATCGCTGGTGGCGATCAGGACGACCTCATGCACGGCGGTGACACTCGCGCTGACGTGCACGATGCGCGGATCGATCTTGCGGGTCTCCCGATCGACGCGCTCCAGCCACGCGACCTTGTTCTGATCGGAAAGCGTGGCGACGGGATCGGCCGGCAGATACAGGCGATGCCCCGCCTGCGCCCGCCAGGCGCTCACGCGCCGGTCGCCTCCCTGTTGGGCGATGGCGCGCGCCGCGCGGGAAGCCTCCTCGAGCGCGGGCAGGATGATCTCGTCGGAGTAGGCGAAGCCCGTCTTCTCGCCGGCGAGCGCGCGCACTCCGACACCCTGCTCGATGCTGGCGCTGCCATCCTTCACGATGCCGTCCTCGAGCGACCAGGACTCCTGTCGCGCAAGTTGGAAGTAGAGGTCCGCGAAATCGACCGAGTGCGTGAGCACCTCGCCGAAGATGCGGTCGAGGCGGCCGGTATCGAGGCCGCTCGGCCGCAGGATGAGATCGCGAGCGAGCGCCAGCGGATCGGAGGCGGAAGATATCGGGTCAGTCATCGGGTTCTTGCGGGTGTCCATGAGGTGAATGTCAGTTGAGGACGCGATGGGTCAGCGAGGGGAAGCTGGCGCGGTCGCGTCGCTGCCCCTCCAGGTCGATCTCCGCGGTGACGCAGCCACGGCCACGCGGCAGGCGCTCGAGCACCCGTCCCCAGTGATCGACGATCATGCTGTCGCCGTAGGTCTCGCGGCCGTTCGCATGAAAGCCCGACTGCGCCGGGGCGATCAGCCAGCAGAGATTCTCGATGGCGCGGGCCCGCAGCAGCGGCTCCCAGTGCGCGCGCCCCGTCGGCTCGGTGAACGCCGACGGCACGACGAGCAGCTCCGCCCCGGCGGCGCTCAACCTGCGATAGAGCTCCGGGAAGCGCACGTCGTAGCATACGGAAAGCCCGAGGCAGCCGACCGGGGTCGGCACGATGACCGGAGTCGATCCCGGCGCCACATGGGTCGATTCGCGGTAGCTCTCGGCGCGCTCGGGAACGTTCACGTCGAAAAGATGTATCTTGTCGTAGCGCGCTCGCCGCTCGCCCGCGCAGTCATAGACCAGGGACGCGGCGGCCACCCGGCCATCGCCACCGCCGCGAAGCGGCACGGTGCCCCCCACGATCCACAGTTGCAGCCGCCGCGCCGTCTCCGCCAGAAAGTCCTGTACGGGACCGCGGCCATCGTCCTCGGCAATGCGCCGCTTGTCGGCGTCCGTGAGCCCCATGAAGGCGAAATTCTCCGGCAGCGCCGCAAGCCGCGCTCCACGTCCGGCCGCCTCCTGCAGAAGCGTACGCGCATCCTCGAGATTGGCCGATACGTCGGGGCCGGACGTCATCTGTATCGCGGCGATCAGCGGCATGGCTCACTACTATGGGGACGCGCGAGGTGGCCCGCAATGGCGGTCCCGGGGCCTAGGCCTGCACGATGTCGAACTGATCGACACCGTAGAGCCCCTCGACCTGCAGCCGGATGGGAAGCCCGGCCTGCGCCTTGAGCTCGTGCAGGCTGGCCGCCTCGGCCTCGAGCAGCCGCTCGATCACATCCGCATGCGCCAGGATCAGAAGCTCGCGGCCGCTGGTGCGCGGGGGTTGGCGCAGGATCTCGCGGAATATCTCGTTGCACACGCTCTCCGGTGTCTTCACGTACCCGCGCCCGTCACACGAGGGGCAAGGCTCGCACAGCAGGTGCTCGAGACTCTCGCGCGTTCGCTTGCGTGTCATCTCGATGAGCCCGAGCGGCGAGAGATTGACGATGTGGGTCTGCGCGCGATCGCCGGCAAGGGAGTGCTCGAGTGCGCCGAGCACCTGACGACGGTGGGACTCGTCGTGCATGTCGATGAAATCGATGATGATGATGCCGCCCAGGTTGCGCAGCCGCAGCTGCCGGCCGATGGCGCTCGCGGCCTCGAAGTTGGTGCGGAACGTGGTCTCCTCGAGGTTGCGGTGACCGACGTAGCCTCCCGTGTTGACATCGATCGTGGTCATCGCCTCGCGCTGGTCGATCACGAGGTGGCCGCCCGATTTGAGCTGAACCCGGCGTTCGAGCGCCTTCGCGATCTCCGCCTCGATGCCGTGCAGATCGAAGATCGGCCGTGGACCCGAGTGCAGCTCGATGCATGCCGCCCGGGCGGGCATGAGCTCCGCCGCGAAGGCGCTCATGCGGGCATGCTCGGCCGCTGAATCGACCAGCACGCGGCCGACATCGCGCGAGAGCTCATCGCGCAGGATACGGAGCAGTAACGGCAGGTCCTCGTGCACGATCGTGCCCGCGCTCGCCTGCGCTGCGCGCACGCGCACGTGGTGCCAGAGCTTGCGCAGGTATTCGAGATCCTCCCGCAGACTCTCGATCGCCACGCCCTGCGCCGCCGTGCGCAGGATATAGCCACCATCGGCTTCGGTGCCGCGCAGCTCCGCGACCACCGCCTTGAGGCGCTGGCGCTCCGCCTCGTCCTCGATTCTCGCGGAGACGCCGATCCCCTCGCCGCGCGGTAGGTACACGAGGAAGCGCGCAGGCAGGGTGATGTAGGTCGTCAGACGCGCTCCCTTGGTGCCGATCGGGTCCTTGAGGACCTGGACCAGGATGTCGTCGCCGGGGCTCAGCAGCCGGCGCACGTCCTCGACGGGCGCGGGGCCGAGCGGCACCAGCCCCGCGACGGTCTCATCGGGCGGTGGAGTCGCGATGTCAGCGGCGTGCAGAAACGCAGTGCGCTCGAGCCCTATGTCGATGAAAGCCGCCTGCATCCCTGGCAGCACCCGCGTCACCCGACCCTGATACAGATTGCTGACCAGGCCGCGGCGACGGCGGCGCTCGAGGTAGATCTCCTGGACGACGCCCTCTTCCACCAGCACGGCGCGAGTCTCGCCCGGCCCCACGTTGACGAGAATCTCGATGCTCACCGCGCCGCTCCGATCCCGTAGCGGACCCCCGCCTCGCGCAGCAGCTCCGCGGTCTCGAGCAGCGGCAGTCCCATGACCCCGGAATAGCTGCCGCGGAGCTCGGCCACGAAGACCGCCCCATATCCCTGTATGGCATAGCCCCCGGCCTTGCCGCGCGGCTCGCCGCTTTCCCAGTAGGCTTCCATCTCCGCGCGACCGATGGCGCGGAAGCGGACCGAGCTCGAGTTGAGGCGCAGCGCGACACCGCGCGCGCCCGCGAGCGCCACCGCGGTCAGCACCTCGTGCGTCCTGCCGGCAAGCGCCTCCAGCATGGCGAGTCCCTCGGCGCGACCGGCGGGCTTGCCGTAGACAGCGCCATCCAACACGACCGAAGTGTCCGCCGCGAGCACCGGCAGCGATTCACCGCGCTCGCGCACGGCGGTTGCCTTGAGCCGCGCCAGGCGCGCGACGTACTCGCGCGCCGATTCCCCGGACAGGAGACTCTCATCCACGTGCGCCGCGGCGACGCTATGAGGCACGCCGATCTGCGCGAGCAGCTCACGCCGGCGCGGCGACATCGAGGCGAGGCAGATGACGGCGGGCTCAGTCACGGTGATACGGATGATGCGTCAGTATGCTCATCGCGCGATAGAGCTGCTCGGCCAACACCACACGCACCAGCGCGTGGGGGAGCGTCAAGCGTGACAGCGAGAGCGAGAAATCACTTCGCGCCAGAACCTCCGGCGCAAACCCGTCGGGTCCGCCGATCAGGAAGGCGAGATCGCGTCCCTCCCGCATTCGCCCACTCAGCCACTCGGCGAGCTCCCGCGTGCTCATCTGCGTGCCGTGCTCATCGAGCGCCACCACCCATTCATCCGCGCGCAGGGCGGTCATCAGTTTGCGCGCCTCGCCCGCGACGGCCTTGCGCGCGCTCTCGCCGACGCTGCGCGGGCTCTGGCCGGCGGTGCGCGGCCCGGGCGCGATCTCGAGCAGCGTGAGCTTCAGCCGCGCGCCCAGGCGGCGGGTGTAGTCGAGGTAGGCCTCACGAACCCAGGCAGGCGGCCGCGTGCCGACCGCTATCAGCCTTGCCCGCACTTTGTGAGTCTAGTGACCGCCCACGTGAGCCACGGAGGCCGTGGTGCCGTGCGCCGGGCTGCCCGCGTCCCACAGTCGCTCCAGGCCATAGAACTCGCGCACGCGCGGCAGCATCACGTGCACGACGATGTCCTGCAGATCGACCAGCACCCACTCGCCTTCCCGCTCGCCCTCGGTCCCGAGCGGCCGGAAGCCATTGGCCTTGGCCTGCTCGATCAGGTGCTCGGCGATCGAGCGCACGTGTCGGTCGGAGGTGCCGGATGCGACGATCAGCGTATCGGCGATGTCGGTCAGGCCGCGCACGTCGAGCACCTTGGTGTTGACGGCTTTCATGTCTTCGAGGGCGGAGATGACGGCCTGAAGCAATAGCGGTGCGCTGCAGGGCGGAGACGCCGGGCTGCGGGGCGGGGATGGGGATCGTGCGGACCTGGGAGCCTGCGCGGAAGCGCCGCGGCGTCGGATTGTGCGGGTGGTCATGTGAGGAAGCAGTCTCTCCTGTGAGAAGCGCTATTGACGAGCATAGCACCGACTCTCGCGCAGAATCTCCCGCACTTGATCCGGCACCAGATAGCGGGGGTCGCGGCCGGAGACGATGAGCTGGCGCAGCTCGGTGGAGGAGATCTCGAGCTGTGTCACGGCATGGACGTAGATTCGGCCCGCGGTCTTCTCGTGCAGCTCCCGAATGGTTCCCGTGCCGTGATCGACCATGACCTCGCCCAAGGGACCCATGGTGGGAGCTTTCCAACCCGGACGGTGGGCGACGACGATGTGCGCGAGGCCGAGCAGATCCCGCCAGCGGTGCCAGTTCGGCAGCCCGAGGAAAGCATCCATCCCGAGGAGCAGGCAGAGCGAGCGGTCGGGATACTCCGAGCGCAGCTCCGTCAGGGTATCCACCGAATAGGACACCCCGGTGCGGCGAACCTCCCGGTCATCGACGATGAACGCCGGCTGGTCGGCGACGGCCGCCCGCACCATTCGCAGCCTCAGCTCGGCGCTCGCCAACGGCTGCTCGCGGTGCGGCGGACTGCCCGTCGGGAGAAACCGCACCTGCGCCAGATGCAACTCCTGCCACAACTCGAAAGCCGTGCGCAGGTGCCCGTAATGAATCGGATCGAAAGTGCCGCCGAAAACACCGATCGGTTGCATGGGGCTATTTGAACATGGACCGCGGTGCGGGCACCGCCGGCCGGGCGCAGATATCGGTCGCGAGCAGCGCCATCTCATCCCATGGATCGCCCTGGAGCCGCCCCTTGATCATGCGGTCGGCCCGGGCGGCGCGCAGCGTGAGCGCCGGGAACGAAAGCCGCGGCGCGCGGCGAACCGCCTTGTGCAAAGCGGCGGCCTGTCGCTGCCAACCCCGCGAGCGGCCGGCGGCCGCGCTCGAGACCTCACCCCACAGATCCCGCAGCGCTTTGGTCAACGCCCACAGCACCAGTGTCGGCTCGGTGCCCTCCGAGCGCAGTCCCGCGAGCACCCGCAGGGCACGGGCCGCCTCGCCCTCGAGAACCGCTTCCGACAGCCGGAAGACATCGAAGCGCGCGCTGTCGGCGACCGCAGAAAGAACCGTGTCGGGCGTCAGCGTCCCGGTGCGTGCGAGCAAACGCAGTTTTTCCAACTCCTGGTGAGCGGCCAGGAGGTTTCCCTCGGTGCGCTCCGCGATCAAAGCGAGCGCCTCCTCGTCGATGTCGAGCTCGAGCCGGCGGCAGCGTCCCCGCAGCCAGCCGACGTACTTCCCGGCCTCGACCGGCCAGACCTGCACCCAGGCGCCGCGGGACTCCAGCACCCGCAGCCATTGCGCAGCCTGCGCATCGCGGTCGAGGCGCGGCGTCAGGATGAGCAGCAGCGTGTCGGGGTCCTCACGCTCGAGAAGATAAAGTAACGCATTGTTGCCCGCCACTCCGGGCCGGCCGCTGGGCAGCCGTACCTCGAGCAGCCGCCGCGAGCCGAAAAGCGACAGATTGCCGACCGAGGCGCGCACCTCATCCCAGTCGGAGCCCCGCTCGAGGAAGTGCACCTCGCGCTCGGTGAAACCGGCGGTACGCGCCCGCGCGCGCACCGCATCGGCCGCCTCCCCCGTAAGCAGCGGCTCATCGCCGGAGATGAGGTAAGCCGGCAGAAGATGCTGCTCGAGATGGGAAGAGAGGGAATCGGGGGTGAGCTTCAAGCGCGAATATCATGAAGTCCTGGCCACCCATTATAGAATGGCTTCCGCAACGCGAGACCAGCCGATATGCTGGATCCTTAGCCTTCGCACCAGGCCGAATCCGTGAGCCGCTTAGTTCGCCGTCAACGCCTCCTTGCGATCATCGCGGCCTTCGCGATGGTGACTTGCATCTGCGGCTTCACGGCGCATGGTTTTGCGAGCCACGGGCAGGATTCCGATCACTGCGATTGGACCATGCACTTCACCGGCGTTGCCGGCGCCGCGCCCAAGCCCACCCCCGTCGCTCGGCCGGTCCTCGCGGCCCGGCTCTCACCCGCGACCCCTGCGGCAGTGCCGCGCAGCCCCCGGC
>JBAUOO010000236.1:0-24788 GCA_049579785.1 Steroidobacteraceae bacterium | reverse complement strand
CTCCTGTCCTGCTGCGCGAGACTCCCACCATGCCCAAACCACGTACCTGCGAGAAATGCGGCAGCGGCGCCCTCAAGCGCCGATCCACCACTTACCCTCTCATGCTCCCCGGCCGACAGATCAACGTCGCGCGCGTCCAGCTTCATGAATGTGCCGATTGCGGCAACCTTACTCCCACCGCCGCAGGCCAGGCCAAACTACAACGCTGTCTCGCAGCCGTCGGCGCCATGCTCGAGAACCTGCCAAAATAGCGGATCATCGTTTCGATTCGCTAAAGTGACACCATTACTTTTATTCTTCACCTGGCCGCGGCGCCATCCTAGCAGGGCTTGATCGGGGCGGGGCGGGGGAAATTCAAATCCACCGAACTGACCTCGTCATTCCGCGCGCCAAGCAGGTTGCCGCGGCGTGTCGCTGCCGCCTCAGTCCCTCGGGAAATTCAACTCCCGCAGGATCACCTGAAAGCCTGAAAGCGCGGCTCCTGGCGCAGGGGATCCACGAGTGGATCAGTCTTCAGTTCCGCCAAACCCGGGTCGCGCAGGCGCATCGCGGTGTCAAACCACTCGAGTGCCTTCGCGCGATCGCCCCACTGGGCATAGATGTCGGTGTACAGGTAGTCGGCGGCATCGCCCAGCTGCGCCTTCATTTTCGCGAGCTCGGCTTCCGCATCGGCATGCCAGCCGAGCTTCTCGTACACCATCGCCAGACTGACTTTGCCAGAAGTCACGCGTGCTCTCGCACGCGGCACGCGCCCCCGCGAGATCCCCGAGCCCGAGGAGCGCAAGTCCGCGCAGCGCGTAGGTTTGCTTGTCGGGATTGAGACTGACGGCTTCTGCGTAAGCAGTTCTGGCCCGGCATATCGCCGGGCCAGATAGAATCCCATGCCCACGGCCCTTACGGTTTACCGGATCCAGCGGTCTCACCGGCTGAGTGAAAGCTCCCGACCCTTTCGTTATGGCCTTATGCACGAGGTCGCATGGCAGACAGGGCGCGAAAGGTGACGCGAAGCTTCACCGTGTCTCCAGTCGGGCGCCGAGGCCACAGGTCTTGCCAGTCGCCGCCTGGCTGGCGGGGCAATTCGAGGATCGCTTGCTTGGCCCCACACAAGCGATGCTTGAGAAATGGCTGCAGCGCGAGAAATGGCATCGTTGTCTCCTTCTCCTGCGGCGTTTCGGCCAGGGCGATGTCGCAGAAGATCCGGAAGTAGTCCTTGTACTCCTCCTCGTAACGCTCTAGCGGCGCTTGCATTGCGCCGTCCTGCATCAGCTCGTCGGCGAGAAAGCGGCTGCAGAGGTAACTCGAATTGGAGCGTAGATAGGTGCCGTGCTCGGCTACCACGCTGCCGACGTAATCCCGGGGCCCGTAAAACAATGCGAACAGGCGGTGGCGGCGTGCGCCCACGACGTGTTGATCACGCAGATACCCAAATAGAGCCTTGCGGTGAACGAGACCGAACGTGGAACGTCTCAGGGCGAGCACCTGTCGCTCGAGCTTCCCGTGCTCCGACACACTCCTCATGAGGTGGTCGTGATCCGATACCCATCGTTGATACGTGGCCGGCCGCTCGAGGATGCGGCAAGCAACCGACTGGTCCTCCGTACTCCCGGACCGGGCTACCGCTTCTACACAGTGCTCGGACGCGTCCATGAGGCGCTCATGCTTATATGCCCGCGTGAACATCTGCCCCCGTGTCGCTATTTAGTCTCAAGTGCGTGAACAGGCGCCATGGGTTTAACCAGGCTTTGTACGGAACCGGCATCGAACGATGACCAGGGACAAATGCCACTTCCCGCGTTCAATCAAGTACTGGTGCTGTAAGCAGCTGTTCTCGATTGGACGCCGTTCCCTGATCAACTTTCAATGCCGGTTCACAACGCAGGCACTCTCTGAGCCTTGCCGGCTGCGGGTACGTCTCTATTCCGTGCTACCGGGCACGGTGGAATTGATCGTGACACGTGTTGCGGTGAGCGTTCCGGTTAGCGTCGCCACGGGTATGCTCGGTGGTCCAACATTGAGAGAGTCCGTGCTGGTCCATACGTACACTTTGAGCGTGAACGTGCCCGTCAGGTGATTCTGATCGGTAAGTTTCACCGTCTCGGTGAGTTGGATCGCGTTGGCAGGACTCTGCCCGGTCGCAGCCCAGGCAAGGGGGAAATGGTTGAGCCGGTACGTCCCGGGTCCGACCTGCTGCCAAACACCAAGGCACCAATCGCCGCCGATCGGCGCATGCAAACCGGAATTCTCGATCTCGGTGCCATCGGAATGCCACTGCTCGTAACCGTCGTCCTGCACCACCCCATTTGCGACCATCTGGAAGCGCCACATGCCGACGATACCCGCCCCGCCGGGCCAGGCCCCCTCATCACTCATCAGCAAGAGTCGTCCCGCCGTCTCTGGCCGATAGACTGCCGACTGCAGCGTCGGGGGCGCTTGCGCCGGAGGGTTCCAGGCGTTCGGTTTGAGCTGTGACGGCACGAACCCGCAGCCGGCCTGTGCGCTGTTCGCCATTGCGAGACCGGCAACGCTCAGCACGAGCGCGGCCAGCAAAGGTCGCATCGAGACTTTCATGGCTATTCCCCTGGCGATAGTCGGAGTAGTGAGAGGCCAGCCATCGCCTTTGGTAAGCGCGTGGAGAGCCTTCGGCATCGGCGTGGCGAACAATGAAGACCGGTGCCTTACCCGAAGGATCAGCATTGTTCCCGGCGAGGAACCGACCTTGGTCTAGTTATGGTCGATCGGCGCTTGCTTGACGCTTGCACAGAGTCAGAACGTTTGCAATGCTCACTTGACAATTCTGGTGACTTCTTCGGGAAACTGTTGAGTTAGCCCAAGGATTGGAACTGTAAGTACTCAGCGAAGGCGGGGATCTCTTCACTGAACCTCCGTCCGGGAGCGCGAGTTTGCCCCGTCGCAGGACCGTAGTTGGTCGTACTCAACCCTCCCACGCAAAAGGGCGAAACGCGACCCAGCAGCTAGGCGAGCGCAGGGGTGGCCGCACGGGACCATGCCGGCAAGCGGCACCAACGCAAGCACCAGAAGTCGGATGCGAAAATTGCCTCTGACACCCGCGAACAGGCGTACGGCATACGGCCCGACAAACCCGAACCGAAAACGTGGTCACGGGACGAGTGGCGCAACGGCGCTCGGAGGCTGTGGTTTTTGAGCACAGAGTCGTCTCGCCGACGTGGCGGCGAGCCCTTTCCTGCAACGTAACCGAGCGCAGCGAGGCGAGAGGGGCTAAGGAAGCTGCATCCTCGCTGCTCGGTTTGATGTATGCTTTTGCGTTGGTTCGCGCGCCGCGCGATCGACGGAGCTGGGATGTCACGCAATCAGCTCGCGTTGGGCACTTTGGTGGCCTGCTTGCTGTGCTTCTGGACGTTGACTTCGGAAGCACAACAGGGTCTCCCTGTGCTGGGAGCCGATGCTAGGCTCGGCACCGTCCACTTCGAGACCTCGTGCTTGCCCGGCGCACAAGGAACTTTTGAGCACGCCGTCGCGTTGCTCCACTCGTTTGAGTTTGGCCCCGCGACCGCGGCATTCCGTGCGGTCCTTGCCGCCGACCCGGGCTGCGCAATGGCCGACTGGGGCATCGCGCTCAGCAGCTGGGGAAACCCGTTCGCTCCCGGGCTAAAACCGTTCGCGGCTCTAGAGCGGGGCCAAGAGGCCATCAGGGCCGCGGAGGCGGCCACGCAGCGCGAGAGGGACTACATTGCCGTTGCTGCCCGACTTTACGACAGATTCGAATCTACGAGCCAGCAGAGCCGGCTGAACGCCTACTGCGATGCGATGTCGGAGGTTGCGGCGCGCTATCCGAGGGACACCGAAGCCTCGGTCTTCTACGCGCTTTCGCTCGCGATGTCGGCTGATCTGTCCGATAAGACATACGCCAGACAGCTCAAGGCGGGCGCGATTCTGGAGAATTTGTTTCGCAAGGAGCCGTGGCATCCCGGGGTGGCTCACTACATCATTCATAGCTACGATTTTCCGCCACTTGCGCCGCGCGCCCTGGCGGCCGCTCGCGCCTACGCGAAAATCGCTCCAGATTCCCCCCACGCTCTGCACATGCCTTCCCACATCTTCACCCGACTTGGATTGTGGCACGAATCGATCCGTTCGAACGTGGCATCCGCGGCCGCCGCGCGCCGCGAAGGCAACGTCACTGAAGAGCTTCACGCGAGTGATTACCTCGTTTATGCCTACCTGCAGAGTGGCCGCGATGTGGCCGCGGCCCGGGTCCTGCAGGCCCTCCCCGGGATCGAGTCTCGTTTTGATCCGGACATGGTCCCTATTGGAGCGGCTCCGATATCGGCGGCTTATTTCGCCATGGCGGCAATGCCCGCACGCTACGCGCTGGAGCGCGGTGATTGGGCGGCGGCGAGCAGGTTGCAGGTTCGCGACACGGGTTATCCCTACACTGATGCCATCACCTGGTTTGCGCGGGGAATGGGTGCGGCCCGCTTGGGTGAAACCGCGGCGGCCCGAAATGCCGCGCAGCAACTTGCGGTGATTCATCAGCGACTAGCTCGGGGTAACGAGCCCTACTGGGCTTTGCAGGTCGAAATTCAGCGGACAGACGTCCTCGCTTGGACGGCGCTGGCGGAGCATAATCCCGACAATGCCTTGGCCACGATGCACGAAGCGATCGAGCTCGAGAACGGCACGGAAAAGAGCGTCCTCACGCCTGGCCCGATTGCGCCAGCGACGGAATTATTGGGAGAGATGTTGCTCGAATTGAATCGTCCCGGCGATACTCTTCGAGAATTCGTGGCGACGCTGCAGAAGGAACCGAACCGCTTCCGTTCGCTATACGGTGCAGCGAAGGCGGCAAGGTTGGCGGGAAATACTCAATCTGCACGGCGATACGCCGTTTCCCTGCTTACAGTGTGCACCCACGCTGATCGCCCTGGTCGAGCTGAATTGGCCGAGGCGCGCAGCATCGCGAGCGCGCAAAGTGCCTGGAAATAGTCTTCGTGCTGACTCTGTCCTAAGCGCAGTCTTTGCTGCATTCTTCGTGTCGGACGCCTAGGTGCGGGAGAAAACGTCGGCCGTCCGTCTACATCGGTCGAGCAGCAGTCGGGTCACGCGGTTTCCAACGGAAGGATCTGATCGTCGAGATTGCGCGCAGCGAAATCAAGAACCTGTGCGAGATCCCACTCCACTACTATGCGCTGGGTCCGGCTACTTGCCGTCGGCGTCGATCGCGCGGGTCACAGAAAGGTACTGCGTCAAATCGTCGCCGACGAGGTCTGACCAAATCGAGGAAGCACGTACTCCGGCCTTCACCGCCCGCTCCCGAGACCCCGAGCGGTCGGTCACGCATCCAGGAAGCTGACACTCAGGCGGCGCGAAGCGGACGTGCCTTGAGGCACTTGGTCAGACAGAGTTGCGCGTCCCAGCCTCCCCGGGCACTGGAAGCCCAACTTTGTGGCAGAACGCCGCAAAGCGCGGATCGTGCTTGTAGCGCAGGATGAAGGGGTCGGTAAGGAGAAGTTGGATACCCGGATCGCGGTTGCTCCAGGCTCGATCCAGCCACTCGAAAGTCGCATCGGCATCGTTACGCAGCGCATAGACCTCTGCGATCTGGTAGGCAACACTGCTCGCGTCCTTCTCGATCAGTGTTCGAAGCGCCGCATCGGCCGCGCTCCTATCAGTGCCGATCTGCCGTGCGAAGGCAAGCGCTTGGTCCCGCGATTCCCCGGAAGGCTCCCGCTGCGCGGCTTCGAGCGCTGCACGTGCATCGCCATGCTGAACCTCGATGATGGCGAGCCACACATGATAGAACGCCGCATTGGGCTGCAGCTCGATCGCCCTACGGATGGCCTGCTCGGCGTCACCGGGACGGTTGTAGGCCGCGAGCAAAATGGCGAGCCCTAGGTAGCCGTCGGCGCGCAACGGATCGGTCGCAAGCGACTGTCGCGTGAGCTCGATCGCCATTTCCAGCTCACCGTACGTCGCAAGCTGGTTTCCGAGTTCGGACTTCGCGTCCCCATCATTCGGCGCGAGTTCCGTCGCACGGCGAAATTCCGCTTCTGCTCCGCGCCAGTCGAAGTCCGCGTTTCGAAGAAGAAATCCTCGTGCAACGTGCGCGGCCGCAAGGTCAGGCGAGAGGGAGAGCGCGCGATTGACCGCTTCGCGCGCCTTGGAATATGCATCCTGCGCCGGCGCGCCCTCGAGAAAATTCGCGCCGAGGTCGGTCCAGCTCCGCGACAAGCCGCTCCAGGCGAGCGCGTATTGTGGATCGAGCTCTACCGCATGCCTATAGAACTCGATCGCCTTGCGCCAATCCGCTTCCGTTTCCCGGAAAGAATAGAAGCGACCCTGTAGCAGGGCATTGTAGGCCTCGAGGCTCCCACTCGGGGGCCGCTCGCTCTGCGCGGCGGCATACTCCCCCGGCAGGAGCTTCGCCCGCAGCGCCCCCGTCACCGCTCGCGTGATCTCATCCTGCAACGCAAAGAGATTCCTGTAGGGGCGATCGTAACGCTCCGACCACTGCGTGCTCCCGTCAGCGGTGTCGATGAGCTCGGCGTTCACCCGCACCATCTCGCCTGCGCGCCGCACGCTCCCCTCGAGCACATGCGCCACACCGAGCTTCGCCCCAATGCTGTGACTGTCCTCCTTGGAATCTCTGAACTGAAATGCCGAGGTGCGCCCGATCACCTTCAGCCCCGGGAACTGCGAGAGCGCCGTGATAAGATCCTCCGAGATCCCATCGGAAAAGTACTGCTGGCTCGCCTCGCCGCTCTCGTTCGCGAGCGGGAGCACGGCGATAGACGCATTGCCCCTGATGTTGGTGTTCGGTCCGACCAGTCGTGCGAGCCCGAAATAACCCAGCACCAGTAGCGCGCCGGCCGCGATGGCTCCGTACACGAATACCATCCGCCACCGCTTTGGCCTGCGTGAGGCCGGCGCCGCCCTCGCGATTCCGAGAGTTCGCGCTACATCGGATCTGGCAGGAGCCTCGCCCGACAGCAGACGCTGGATGCGCTCCACAAACGCAGCCGACGTTTCGCCGCCGGGTAACCGCGTCCACTGCACCCGCTGAAACGACTCCGGCACGTCCGCGCAGTTTTCGGGAGTGGCGTCCACGCATACCGGCACAATGAAAGCGTGGTTGGGCGCGATCATGTGCCTGCGCTGATCCGCAAGATCCCATTCGAGCCGAAAGTAACCTTCCTGCCGCGCCGCCGTATTCGCGGAAACGATGGGTATGAAGAGTGCGCAGTCGCGAAGCTCACGCCTTATCTTCTGGTCCCAGGCATCTCCGCCGCGCAGCTCACTCTGATCGAACCAGACCTCGATGCCGGCTGCGCGCAGGGCATCGGAAATCCTTTTAGCGGCCCCGGCGTCCTGCGAGGCGTAACTGAGGAATACCGCGCGCGAGGTGTCCAAAGTATCCCAAAACGGCTACTTACGGCCTCGAGAGAGCCCGCAGAGCCTGAGCGCCAAAATCGATGGCCGCCAGGATTGCCGGGCGGGTCAGCCGCGGATGAGCCTGGAGAATTGGCTCAATCGTCTCACCCTCCGCAAGTTTCTGGAGTAGCAACTCGACTAAGCGAAGCGCCGCAGCGGCGCAATACTCGATGTCCTCGAGGTGGACGCCAGGATCACGCTGCGGCATAGATAGCCGACTTGCTCTGCGCGATATGATGCCGCAGACGACGGTTTCGGATTGCGCGAAGCTCGACCAGGTCTACGCGCCGCCCCAAAACGCGCTCGAGGGCCTCCTTGAGGTCCAGGAAATTGGCGAAGCTGTTCGCGACGCGCGGCTCGAATTCCACGAGCAGGTCGACGTCGCTGTGCTCGGGGTCGAAATCCTGGCGCAGGATCGAGCCAAATAGCTCGAGCTTGCGCACGCCGTAATGGCGGCACAGTCGGCCGATTTCCTCTAGGTTGTCTTCGATCAAGGGAGACATAAGCCTCAGAACTCCCCTGGGCAGCCATTTTACCGGACCAAGTCCGGCGGGCGACCGATCAGGGCCTATCAGGGCGTACCAAGCCGTCGGCTGGCCCCGCTGGGTAACTTTGAGGGTAACTCACCCGCCCAGACAACCCAAGTGGCTGAGCCGAGAGGAAATTTCACGCTCTTACCGGTACTCTCCCGGCACCAGAACCAAATTGTGATTGACTTCCGAGAGCGTACTCCGACGCTTCGGATGATGATACGCGGCCGGATCATTACTTTTATTCTTAACCTGGCCGCGGCGTCATCCTAGCAGGGCTTGATCGGGGCGGGGTGAGGGAAATTCAAATCGGCCGGAACTCCAAGCCCGCCTGGGCCTCCTTCTTCGAGGTCGACTTGACGTTCCCGATGCCATTGCAGAATGGCGGTTGAGTCGCCATAATGAGACTCAATTCGGCGACCGTATCGCCATTTTGCAAATATCTGTGGCCTTCATTCCTCGCCTACTTTCTGCCGGGCGCGATCACTACTTTCTTCTCGGCCCGCGCGGGACGGGCAAGACATCCTGGTGCACACATCAGTACCCGGATGCCCTGCGCGTCGATCTGCTCAACCCGGCGGTTCTGCGCCGCTATACCGCCGCCCCCGAATACCTCATCGAAGTGGTCGGAGCAAACTCCGGGGCAAAACAAATCCTCGTTGACGAAATCCAAAAGCTGCCGACCCTGCTGGAAGTGGTGCACCTGCTGATCGAGCGAAAGACTGGGCAGCAGTTTGTCCTTACCGGCTCGAGTGCCCGGAAGCTTCGCCGCGAAGGAGTCAATCTGCTCGGCGGACGCGCGACGCAGAAGCTCATGCACCCCTATATGGCCGTGGAGCTAGGTCCACGATTCAAGCTTGCCACTGCGCTTCGGCAGGGAATGCTACCGGTCGTCTGGGCGGGCGACGATCCCCTCGCGGTCCTCGAGGCCTACAACGCTCTCTATCTACAGGAGGAGGTGCAACAGGAAAGTCTCGTGCGAAACATCGGCGCCTTCGCACGGTTTCTGCAGGCCATGAGTTTCAGTCATGCTTCCGTGCTCAACCTTGCTAACGTGTCGCGCGAAGCGCAGGTGAGCCGCAAGACCGTAGAGGGCTACCTGCAAATCCTCGAAGACTTGCGGCTCGGATTCCGACTGGAGGTCTTCACGCGGCGCGCCCGGCGCGAGCTCGCCGCACACCCGAAATTCTACTTCTTCGATACCGGTGTCTTTCGCGCCAACCGACCCGCGGGCCCTCTCGACTCATCCACCGAGATCGAAGGCCTTGCCCTCGAGGGTTTGGTCGCCCAGCATCTGCACGCCTGGTGCGACTACTCACACGGCAAGCACACGTTGCATTACTGGCAGACTCGATCCCGCAACGAAGTCGATTTCGTGCTATACGGCGAGTCAGGGATCTACGCTCTCGAGGTGAAGAATGCAAGAAGAGCGGACTCGAGCGATCTCACCTCGCTCCGACACTTCGCGGAAGACTATCCCCAGAGTCGACGTTACCTTCTCTATCGGGGAGAAGATCGACTGACCCGAGACGGCGTCCTGTACATGCCCTGCGAGGAATTTCTCCGGGCGTTGCGCCCCAATAGCTTTCCGGACTGACTTGCCACGTGTCAGTGCAGCTCGGTGTGAGTCCCGTTTAACGCGAGCGCCTCGAGCCGGACACGAAGCTGCTCAATGGCGTCCACGATCGCCGCAGTCGCAACATGTCCCATAGTGCGAAGGCATTTTTCGGCTAGCTCAACGACTCACCGCCGCAAGCCCATCGGATTGCGCCGCCCGGCGCCCTGCCGTGTTCGTCGGCTCGTATTTTTTCAGGCGCCCCGCCGTGCTGCGCGGCATCCAGATGCTCGGCTCGGCGCTCTGGATCGTTTATGGCGTACTGATCGCGGCGATTGCCGTCAACGTGCTCGTCTTCGCCGCCGCCGCCGGGTGGACGCTGCTGCGGGCGCCGCGCACAATGCACGTGTCACGCATGCGGAGATTCCCGTGATCAGCTTTCGCGATCGCATGGCACGCGGCACGAGCCGCACGGGTTGGCTGGACAGCCGCCATACCTTTTCGTTTGCCGAGTATCGGGATCCGCAGCACATAGGCTTCCGGAGCCTACGCGTCGTCAACGAAGACCGGGTCATACCCGGGGCCGGATTTCCACTCCACAGTCACCGCGACATGGACATCATTTCCTATGTGCTCGAGGGGACACTCGAGCACAAAGACAGTCTCGGTAACGGCGCCAGAATTCGGCCCGGCGAGGTTCAGTGCATGAGTGCCGGGAGGGGAATCACTCACAGCGAATTCAATCCGTCAAAGACCGACCCGGTGCATTTCCTGCAGATCTGGATCATCCCGGATCAGCGGAACTTGCCTCCGAGCTACGAGCAGAAGGAATTCCCAATCGAGGAGCGAAGCGGTCGATTGCGACTCGTCGCTGCTGCCGATGCCCGGGGTGGCGCAGTCAAGCTGCACCAGGATGCGCGGTTGTTCCTTGCCAGCCTTCGCTCGGGCGAAAAGGTCATGCACGCAGTCGAGCCCGGCCGTGGCCTATGGGTCCAGGTCGCTCGCGGCATTGTTCGGCTCAACGGCACCGAGATGCGGGAGGGTGACGGCGCGGCCGTAGAAGACGTAAAATCAGTTGAGATCGAGGCGGACACTGACGGTGAAGTCTTGGTGTTCGACCTCGGATGCACGTTCGTACGTCGGGTTTCCCCCCGCGGTTCAGAACCGAGAGCTGATTCGCGGCGATTCCACATTATGAGCTTCGGCCGGCCTCTGCCCCTCTTTCGCGGCTTCGCAGAGGTCCAGCAGAAGCCATCCTACCGGCACACCAGTACGATCTTTCCTAAGCCACCTCGTTGCGCCAATGCGTGCGCCTCGCCCGCATCGCGCAGGGGCATCCGGTGACTGATGGGCAGTACGAATTTCCCGTCTCGGACGTCATCGGCAAACTCGCGGACTTTCGAGGCATCGGGACGCGCGAGCACCCGAGTGACAGTGACCGTCGGATTCCGTTTTGACATCTCATCTGGGAAGACCGAGGCATAGCCGAAATTTCCGCCATTCTTTACTTTGCCAAATAGTTTCGCGGCCCTCTCGCCCCCCACCGTATCGGCAACGCCGTCCAGCATCGCAAGTCCCGCAATCGCGGAATCGTCGTCAATCGCTACAGCATCAAAGACACCCAGCGTCCGCGCTTCCGTCAGCTGCCGAGCGCGCACGCCCGCAATCACGTTGACGCCGAGTTTCTTGGCGGTGTGCACCGCGGCCCGTCCGACGCTTCCCACCGCCCCGGTCACGAGCAGCGTCTGGCCACGTTGCGCCCGAGCCGCCAGCCGTACGAGCTGATCACCCGTCAACGCTATAAGCGGTAGGGCTGCGGAATCGACCAGGTTCAACCCGTCAGGCAGATGGGTGAGGGTGGACCCGTCCACCGCTACCAGCTCAGCATAGGTCTCCCGGGCTAATGCCAACACGCGATCGCCCGCCTTGAAGGTGCCAATGTTGCGCCCCACCGCCCGGACCACCCCGCTCACGTCTCTGCCGAGAATGGCCGGTAGCTTTAGGGGCGAATCCTTTTGCCGCGCACCCGATCGTACTTTCCAATCAATCGGGTTTACGCTGGTCGCCGCGGCTTCCACGAGCACAGAGTCGTCGCTCAACGCCGGCTCGGGAACATTGTCCTCATATTTCAGGTTTTCAGGACCACCGTATTCGTGCAATCGAACTGCTTTCACTTCACTCTCCAAATCCGAGTAGCGCCCTGGGTGCTACGCAAAGGCGAGATTCGTTCAGTCTACTGGGAGACTCCAACGACGGCTACTTGGCGATGATTTCAGTGCCTGCACTGAGCACTCATGTCGAACACACCCGGTAACCATCGCACTCGAGCGCGGGATCTTCGACCTCTGATCGCTTGACGCGACTCGATCGGCGGTTGCAGTTCCCTCGCAATCAAGCCCGGAAGTCACCCCAAATGGGTAACCTGGCGGTAGTTCTTCAGGGCGATTTTGTCCGCAGCCAGAGAAGGACATTGCGCCGCAGGGTCGGCAGGCCCGACCTGGCGCTGCTCCCCATCGGTGCGTACGCGCCGCGCTGGTTCATGAGCGCGCAGCACACCGATCCCAACGAAGCGGTGCGGATCCTCGAAGACCTCGAAGCGGCCCGCGCAGTCGGAATTCACTGGGGCGTCTTTCAGCTCACAAATGAGCATCGGCAGGAGCCGCCGGAATTGCTCCTCGAAGCCCTCACGCGCCGCGGGATCGCCGAGGAGCTGTTCCCCGCGGGAGAGCCGGGACTTGCTTATGAGCCGTGAGCCGCTCCCATCCAAAGCGGTACCGTCGAGCGTCCTCAGATGAGCTTGGCATCGAGGGTGATCTCAGCGTTCAAAACCTTCGAGACCGGGCAGTTCTTCTCCGCATCGCCCGCAAGCCGCGCGAATGTTCCGGCATCGAGGTTCGGAATCTTCGCGCGCAGCGTAAGCGCCGAGCGGCTGATCCTGAACCCCTGCCCTTCGGCCTCGAGCGTGACCGCGGACTCGGTCGTGAGCTCTGTGGGAGTGTACCCCGCGCGCTCGAGCTGGAAGGCGAGTGCCATGGTGAAGCAGCCCGCGTGCGCGGCCGCGATGAGCTCCTCGGGGTTTGTACCCTTCTCGCTCTCGAAGCGGCTCTTGAACGAATACGGAGTGGCGGCGAGGACACCGGAATCGCTCGACAGCTCGCCTTTGCCGGCGCGGCCGGTGCCACGCCACACTGCCTTGGCTTTACGGATCACGGGGAGTTCTCCTCTTACCTTCGCAATAAATAGGGCGGAAGCGGGGACGATGTTACTCCGGTCAACCGCCAGGTACTCATTCCTGCTCGCGGGCGAATTGGATCGCGACCATGACGAGCGACACCCCTGAAAGGGCGATCGCGATCACTAGAGCCAACGTCATGCCCAGCATCACGCGCAAGGACAGCCACCTCCGAGTCACCTTCGCGAGCACTAAAGGTGCGAAATTAGGCTCAGCTACACCTTGCGGGCAATCCACTACGAGTAGATGAAGCGTTTCACGGCAGGAAACGAGGCAAGGGCAATGTCCTCGGTCACCCGAAAGGCGCAAACTGCGACAGGATGAGGCTCCTCGGGAGCGATGCTGGTGAGGCGAACGATGACCGAGCGCAAAAAGGTGGCCGTTGTGGCTGGAGTGGGCCCCGGAATCGGAGCGGCTCTTGCGCGGCGCTTCGCCAAGGCAGGCTATACCGTCGCGATGTTGGCGCGACATCAGGATACGCTCGATGCGCTCGAGCGCGAGATCGAGGGCGCCCGCGGCTATCCGTGCGACGTCGGTTCTCCGGATTCCGTGGCACATGCCTTTGCCGCGATCAGGACCGCACTCGGGGAGGTCGAGGTACTGCTCTACAACGCGGGCTCCGGGGTATTCGCGGATGTCGAGAACATCACGCCCGAGCAGTTCGAGGCATCCTGGCGGGTGAATGCGTACGGGGCACTGCTCTGCGCGCGCGAGGTGATCCCGGCGATGAAGGCGGGCGCGCACGGTTGCATCATATTCACCGGCGCCACGGCATCGCGTCGCGGAGTACCGCGGACCGCCGCTTTTGCTCCGGCCAAAGCGGCCCAGCGAAGCCTCGCCGAGTCGATGGCGCGATCGCTCTGGCCCTCGGGCATCCATGTCGCCTTGATCATTGTGGACGGAGCGGTCGATCTACCGAGAACTCGAACAGCGATGCCTGAAAAACCCGACAGTCATTTCATCAAGCCGTCGGCGGTCGCGGAAACCGCCTTTCAGCTCTCTTGCCAGGACCCGAGCGCCTGGAGCTTCGAGGTCGAAGCGCGGCCCTTTGCCGAGCATTGGTGAAGCGGCCGGCGGACGATGACCGATGTCCGAAGTAACGCACGAGGATCCGACTAACACTCACCGTGCTCAGTACCCCGCCTCTAGTCCCCCTGGGCGAGGCTATTGGCGAGCGGCGGGCGTGCTCCTCCTCGCGTTTCTCCCCGCGGCCTGCGCGATCACGCCGCGTAGGCCCGCGCCGCCCACAGTCTTTACTCGCGTCGCACCGCCTGGCTTCCCAGCCGATGTGCGAACCCTGAGCGACGATCGGGAATACTTCAAAACACACCTTGCGCAACAGGTCCGCGCGGCTCGGACCTCCGCAGGCGCCGGGCCGCTGCGCATTCTCGCGCTTTCCGGTGGGGGTTCCGGCGGCGCCTTTGGCGCCGGTGCGCTCTATGGTCTTAGCCAATCAGGTCAGCGACCTGACTTTCAGGTCGTAACCGGGGTGAGTGCCGGCGCGCTGCTAGCGCCCTTTGCATTCTTAGGCCCCAACTGGGATCCGCAACTCAAGGAGGCCTTCGACAGCCACCGGACCGATCATCTGCTGAAGCCGCGGGGGATCGGCTTTCTATTCCACCCGGGATTTTATCTCAGCACTCCGCTCATCGACCTCGTCAATCACTTCTGTACCGCGCGCATGATTCGCGCCGTAGCCGCTCGGGCGGACAAGGGTCGTTTGCTATTGGTCGCGACGACGGATGTCGACAACGAAGAGACGGTGATCTGGAACATGGGGGAGATCGCCGAGCACGGCGGCACGGCCGCGCGTCATCTTTTCTGCAGCGTTCTCGTGGCCTCGGCCAGCATTCCAGGGGTATTCCCGCCGGTTCTCATACCGGTGGAAGGCGGCGGTAAGTCGTACGATGAGATGCACGTCGACGGCAGTACGACTTTGCCGCTCTTCATCGCCTCCGAGATCATGGAGGAGATACCCGAGTCGTTGCCCGACCTCAAAGGGGCTGAGGTGTACGTCATCGTCAATGGGCAGCTCGACACCGATCCAAAGACGACCGTTCAAAGACCTGCGGCGATCCTCTCTCGCAGCTTTTCAGCCGCGATGATGAGTGCCTCGCGCAGAGCGCTCGTCGTCACCGCGGACTTCGCGCACAGTTACCACATGCAGTTTCGCTTCACCTATCTCCCGACGAGCTACGAGTATCGAGGGCCGCTCGACTTCAAATTCTCGAACATGCGCAGTTTATTCAATTACGGGGCTCGTTGTGCGAACAGGAATCGGCTCTGGACCACGTTCCGAAACGTGGTGACCGAAAGGCGACTGGCCGGCGCGCAATTGCAGACGACATCCGATGCGTGCCCGGGAGCTGCGAGCGTGACCGTCCAATAGCCGGATGCGCAGCGGCTGCCGACCAGGCATTCTCTATTTTCGCGGGTGGTAGGAGAACTTCTGGCCGGCCACGGCCGCCTCGTACATGAGCCCGCCCTTCGCGATCGTGAACACCGCTATGCCGTCCTGATAGTGGCCGGCAGTCACCGCGTTGTTCTCGGTTCCGCTCGCGCTCGCGCCCGTGCCTGCCGTGCTGGCGCTCGCCGAAGCGCTTGCGGTGATCGCAATGGCGCTCACGTGCGCGCCGAGGGCGAACTTTCCCGATTGGAAGCGCCTAAGATCCAACGGCGTCTGAAAGAAGATGATCTCGCTGTAGGCCTCGCCCCCAGCCTGAAAGCCGAGGCTGATCTGGGTCAGCGTGGTATCGCCGATGTAGCGGCTTCGCGCGTACACCCTGCCCTTGCCACGCGCCCCGCCGACAAAGAACCCGCCCTTGCCAACCGTGGGGAAGAGGGCACAGGCATAGCTCGAGTCGAAGAAACCCGCGCTCGCTCCCGCCTCCTTAAAGAGGGCGATGCTATCGGCATAGTTGCCAGCGTACGCGGCGTCGGCAGCCGCTACCAGAAAGCTCACCGAAAGGCACATCCAGGCAAGGGCCTTCAAGGCACGCTCCGATCGATTCATCACCGCACCGATGCTCACACGTTCTCTCTCGCCTACACTTTAGAAGAAAGAAGCGGCGGGACACAAGCGCGGGGGAGTTATGCTGCGTTTCTCACCGGTAAACATTGCGGGACGTCGGCGCCGCCGGACCCGATTGCGGGAGATTCGCCTTCAGCGCGTGCGCAAGCAGTTATTGGCGGCGGGCGAGCAGACGTCCGTGACCGCCGTCGCGCTGGAGAACGGCTTTCTGCCCCTCCCCCGCTTCAGCGGCTACTATCGAGCCGCCTTTGGGGAGAGTCCGGTCGCCACGCTGCAGCGAAATCGCCGCAACGTGGCGCCGATCACCTGAGGCCTAGGCCGCAATCGTTTCCACTTGCGCGAGCGCGCTGCTCACGGCCTTCTCGGCGGCTTCGGGCCCGAATGCGAGGCCCTCCACGACGATAAGTTCCACATCGGTGATACCGATGAATCCCAGGGCCACCTTCAAATAGGTGTCCTGGAAGTTAAAGGCCTGCATCGGTCCCTGGCTGTAGACTCCACCGCGCGCAAGAACGAGGTACGCCTTCTTGCCCTTGAGGAGGCCTTCGGGACCCTTCTCGCCATAACGGAAAGTGATGCCCGGCCGGACCACATGATCAACGTACGCCTTGAGGCTCGAGGGGATGCCGAAGTTGATCATGCCGGCCGCGATGATGATGGTGTCGGCGGCAAAGAGCTCGCGCAACAACTCATCGGAGAGCGATAACACCGATTTCTGCGCGCTCGTCAAGACATCCCGCGGTATGTTGCGGGCGACTGCGAAGCTGTCATCGATGTGCGGCAGAGGCTCGCTCGTAAGATCCCGTACAGTGAGGTTCGATCCGGGCTCACTCGCCAACTTCTCCGCCAGCTTTCGCGCGACGCGGGTCGAATGGGATTCGAGCCGCGGGCTCGAGGTGACCAAGAGTACCTGGCTCATGTCAGCTCTCCCCGAAGCGTTCCTTTGACCGTCCGAGTCGTCGCGCGAGCATCCAAACTCAGGGGCCCGGCGCCGAAATAGACGACCTGCAGGAGCCCACCCAGGATCATGATGTTCTTCAGGAAGTTGATCATCTGATTCTGATCGGCGAAGTTGCGGTGGAAGAAGATGGCGGTTGCCAGGCAGTAAAGCGCCAATAGGACCGCAACAGGGCGGACGCGGTAGCCGAGTACGAGCAGCGTCGCGAACCCCAGTTCCACGGTGATGGCAATGAGCCATCCGAGTTGTGGCAGCGGAAGCCCGACGCTCGCGATATAACCCACGGTGGCGTGGTATGAGACGAGCTTGAAGAAACCGCTGAAAATGAATGGCAGGGCGATCAGCGCCCTCCCGAGGAGCGGCAGATAGCGTTTAAAGTCTTGCATGGTCTCTTCTCCAGTGAGTTGTTTGAATCTGTCATGCCGCGTCGACCAGAAGGATTTCGGCGGCTTCGAGGGCGGTGATTTCGATTTCGAGTTCGCGGGTGATTGCGAGGCCATCACGCTCGCCGACGGGCTGGCCATTCACGAGGACGCTTCCCCGGGCGGGTACGAGATAGCCGAATCGCCTCACTCCGAAGGAATAGGCGATGCGCTCTTGGGCCTTAAGCGTCGCGCCGAGCACGCGCGCGTCCGTATCGATCGGCAACGCGTCCAAGTCCTCGGGAAATCCGCTCGCGAGGGGCAGCAAGCGCCCGGCGCGCTGCGCGTTAGGGAAGGGTTTGCTCGCCCAGCGGGGCTCGATGCCGCGCCGGCGGGGCGTGAGCCAGATCTGAAAGAGTCTCAGGGGCGCATCACCGCCGTTGTATTCCGAATGGCGGATTCCACGGCCGGCGCTAAAGGCCTGCACGCTTCCCGCGCGGATCTCGCCGCGACCGCCGGAGTTGTCTTGATGGTGCAGCACGCCTTCACGGACGTAGGTGACGATCTCCATGTCCCGATGCGCGTGCAGCGGAAAGCCGCGGTGCGGGGCGATCTCATCGTCGTTCCAGATGAGGAGACTGCCGAGCCGCGTATGCGCGGGGTTGCCTTGCTCATCGATCGCGAAGTGGTGCCGGGCCTTGAGCCAGCCGTGATCGCCACCTCCTAAGGTTTCCCAGGCTCGAACTTGCAGCGACATCGCTTCCTCACCTCACCGGCCGTAGCCGGCTCATGTAGACCGTTTCGGAGAGATTAGCTCTGCAATAGTCATTTATTAATGCAGGCATTTGCACAGGACTATTGTCGGATTTAGAATAATTGGTCCCTTAGAATTGACGGAATGCGCCCGCCCGTGGATCCCTTCCAAGACCTGAATAACCTCTACTTCTTCGCCCAGGTGGTGGAGTTCGGCGGCTATACCGCCGCTGCGCAGGCGCTCGGCGTGCAGACCTCGAAGCTGAGTCGCCGCATCGGCGCGCTGGAAAAGGAGCTCGGGGTGCGACTGCTCAACCGCACCACGCGGAGGCTCTCGCTCACGGATGCGGGAAAAACGTTGCACCGCCACTGTGTGGCGCTGATCGCGGAAGCGGAGGCCGCGAAGGATGCGATCGGCCAGACTCTGGCTTCGCCCCGAGGGCTGGTTCGCGTGAGCTGCCCGACGGGACTCCTGCAAGGGGGCGTCGCCGACATCTTGGCGCGCTATCTCAGCGCGCATCCGCAGGTTCACATTGCCCTCGATGCGACCAACCGCAGGGTCGATGTCGTCGATGAGGGAGTCGATCTCGCGATACGGGTCCGCACACCTCCGCTCGAGGATTCGGACCTCGCGATGCGCTCGTTCGCTCTCTCGGAGTTGATCCTCGTGGCAAGTCCCACGCTCCTCGCCGCTCATGGAGAGCCGCAAGCGCTCACCGACATCGGGCGGATGCCGACGCTCTCGATGACGACCGTCGGGCGTGAGCACGTATGGCGTTTCATCGACGCGGACTCGAAACCGGCAGAACTCCATCACAGCCCACGGCTCAGCACCGATGACCTTTACACCCTGCGCCGCGCCGCCACTCGAGGACTCGGTGTGGCGTGCCTGCCAACACTCTTCATCACGGAAGACTTGACGAGCGGCGCCCTGATCCGGCTCCTGCCCTCATTAAGCTCCCGAGCGGGAGTCGTGCATGCCGTGTTCCCCTCAAGACGTGGGATGGTGCCCGCGGTCCGCGCGCTCCTTGATGCCCTGTCGGAAGGCTTCGCCGCCAATCCGTGGCTTACGCGCGAGGAGTCGGGCAATGGAGTGCAGCCGCCCCGTTGAGCAGGGCCCGCCCCGAACCCGCCATACCGGCCCCCTATTTCCCGTTTCATGCTTCCGCGCCGCTCTCGAGGCGTTGCACCACACGCGTATTGATCCTCACCGTGGAGGTGAGCGTGCGATGGACCGGGCACTTACCGGCAATCTCGAGCAGCCTCTCGCGCTGGTCGGCGGACAATGCACCCGTGAGGGTGATCTGCATCTCGATCTGATCCATTGATCTGGCCGCGGTGTCGCACCCCGCGCAGTCCTCGGAATGGACCTTCGCGTGTGTCAGCGCGACATGCACGGCCTCGAGCGGCCAGCGCTTGCGGGCCGCATACATTCGCACGGTGATGCAGGTGCATGACCCAAGCGCGGCGAGGAGCAGCTCGTAGGGATCCGGCCCCGCGTCCGTACCGCCAGCCCCTTGCGGCTCATCCGCCAGGAGCCGGTGCTCGCCGACCGAAATCTCCTCGACATAAGGTGGGCGCGTCGTATCGACGTAAACCTTTCTATTCACGTGCTTGCCCCATTCAACGGCAATCGAGTAGAGAAGGCTCCAAGTGGCGCTCCGGCCCGATCGAAGGCAAGCAATGCCCCACATCCGTTGCCATTCGCACCCGATGCGCTCGTCACGACAAGTCGTGCACCACCGTTATTGCGGGTTTGCATTGTCCGAATCGCCTCACTCTCTCCAATCACGGCCGCAGCACTCACCGCAGCGAACCCCGGGCGAGGCACGCGCGGGAAAGTCCTCGAGAGCGCCATCATCGGTCACGTAGTACTCCGGGTCTTTCCGCCTGAGTTATAAAGCTCGCGATCTCTTCGAGGGGCTTGCGGGTCAAGCGGGGCACCGTGGCGTCGCTTGCAGGATACCCGGCCCCGACGATCATGAATGGCCGCTCCGTCGCTTTCGGTCGCCCTAGAATTTCATTGAGGAATCCCATCGGGCTTGGAGAGCCACTCCGCCGGCGCGCGATGGGCGTAAAACTCCCGCTCTTCCGCTTCGGCACCCTCGCGAATCCTCCGCTTGACCGCCAGGTCGGAGACCGCGACAAAGTGCCACGGTTGCTGGTGCGCACCACTGGGAGCGGTGCCGGCGCAGCGGATGCAGTCCTCGATTATCTCGCGTGATACGGGCCGATCGGAAAAGTGGCGTACCGTGCGACGACGATTGAGGAATTGATAGAACTCCGCCGCTCGATCCTTCATCGTCTCCGGCGCCAATTCCTCATACGACCCCAAAGGGGTGAAGACCGGGACCTGCACATTCCGCTCCTGAGTGACACCTGCGCCCAGTCTACGGTAAGGAGACTGCTCGGCGCACTTGAGCCAAACGACGCAAACGATCCAGCCTGGCATTCCTGAGTCACACTGTCTGAAGGTCTTAAACCGTCAAACCGGCAGCCGTCCGACGGAAGCCCCTCCGTCGACAAATAGCGTCTGTCCCGTCATGAAACTTGCGTCCTCCGACAAGAGAAACGCGATGGCGGCCGCCACCTCCTCGGGCCTGCCGAGACGTCCCAGCGGTATGGCGGACAGGTAGCGCCGCTCGCCGAGACTGCCGGGGGGATTGTTCTTCCGGAACAATTCTGTCTCCGTCGGTCCCGGCGACACGGCATTGACCGTAATGCCCGTAGTTGCGAGCTCCAGGCTCCAGGAGCGCGTGAAGCTCACGAGCGCACTCTTGGCCGCCGCATAGGCGGTGCGTTCGAGAAAGCCGAGCACGGTCAGGCTGGAAATGTTGACGATCCGACCCCAGCCGCGCTTGCGCATGCCGGGTAGCAGCGCTTGCGCCGCAAGCAGAGCCGGGTGCAGATTGATGCTCAGCGTCTCGTCGAACGAATGCAGGTCAATCTGCCCGAGTGGCTGCGGCAGTACCGTGGCGACATTGTTGACCAAGCCGTCGAACCGGAATCGGGCAGTGAGCTCAGCGAGTACCCGCTCTGTCGCCGCGCACTCGCCAAGGTCGGCCGGCACCAGCGTCCCAGGAAACTCCGCGGCACTGGCGTTGCGGGCAATACCGACCACGGAATGTCCTTGGCGCGCCAGGCGTTCCGATAGGGCGCGGCCGATGCCCTTGCTGGCACCGGTAATGAGATACGTCCGGTTCGACACGATTTGGGGTACTCCGATGGCGCAATGAGACGGTGCTCAGGCGGCCTTGAGCTTGCCGGGGGCCGTCCACTCCGCCCCGCTCATGAAGGAATCAAGGGGCGTCTGCGCCAGATGGTTGGTGTAGTTGGAGATGAGCTTGGTCGCCGCCAGCACCAGCACATCAAGGATCGACTGATTGTCATAGCCTGCAGCTTTGAAGGCATTGACATCAGCCTCACTCACCACACCGCGGTTGCGGGTCACGAGGGCCGCGAAGCGGCGCAACGCCTCGAGCTTGGGGTCCGAGATGGGACGACCTTCCCGTAAGGCGGCGATCGTCTCGTCGCTGACTTTGGCCATCCGCGAAAGGTTGGTGTGCCCGGCCATGCAGTAGACGCACTCGTTTTCGTAAATGATCGCGAGATAGGCGACGTTGCGCTCGATGGGGGTGAAGCTCGTCTTCTCGGCGATGCCCCAGAGCGTGGCATAGGCCTCGAGAGCGGCCGGGCTCTCGGCGAGCACGCGGTGCAGGTTCGGCACGAAGCCCCAGGCCTTCTCAACGCTCTTCAGGATCTTCGCCGAGGCGGCGGGAGCAGTGCTCGTGTCATGTAGCGTGAAGGAATTGATGGTCATGATGAAGCTCTCCACGTTAAATCATTTGTGCGGCGCCGGACTAGACCTGCGCGAAGCCACCGTCGACCGGCAGGTCGATGCCGGTGATGTAGCTGCTGCTGTCCGAGGCCAGGAACAAAGCCGCAGCGGCCAGCTCCTCCGGACGCCCGAGGCGGCCGAGCGGAGTCTTGCTGGAGAAGACCTCTTTTGCGCGCTTCGCCTGCTCCTTGGTGGCGAACTGGCCGTCGATGATCGGCGTATCGGTCGCGCCGGGGCTCACCGTGTTGATCCGGATACCGCGGTCCTTGAGCTCTACGGTCCAGGTCTTGGCCAGTGAGCGCAATGCGGCCTTGGTCGCCCCATAGGTGCCGTGTCCCGGCAGACCCAAATCGGCGACGATCGAGGCGTTGAGGATGATGGAGCCGCCCTGCCTCATGAGCGGCAGTGCCTTCTGCACGGTGAATATGACACCGCGGACGTTGATGTTGAAGGTCTTCTCGTAGTGCTCCGGCGTGATCTGATCGACGGTCCGCTGCTCGACGAAGCCAGCGTTGGCGAAAACGATATCGACGACGCCTTTGTCTGCCGCGATGATCTGATACAAGCGATCCAGATCGGCGAGTTCAGCGACATCACCCTTTACGCTAGTCACATTCTTTCCGATGGCCGCCTTGGCCTTGTCGAGCTCGGCCTGACGCCGGCCCATGATGTAGACGTAGGCGCCTTCCTCGACAAAGCGCTTGGCCGTCGCGAGACCGATGCCGCTACTGCCACCGGTAATGACGGCTACCTTGTTCTTCAGTTGCATGATGAATCTCCGTTGTGGTGCTTCGAAGGCAAATCAGGTTCGCTGCTCACTGAGCGTGCTCAGGCGCTCGAGGACGACATCGGGCTCCAATCGGCCACGGTAGTCAGGATCGACGTGCGCCAAGACGATGCGAGCGTCCTGGCCAATCAAGTAAGTGGCCGGTATCGGCAGCGACCAGCCGCCCTCCCCGTTCCACTTGACGAGATCGTTCTTCCACTCGCGCCGGTAAAGCGCCACGAGCTCGGGCGGCAGATCAAAGGCGAGTCCGTAGGCGCGCGCGACATGGAGCCCCAGGTCGGAGAGAACCGGGTAACTGAGCTCATTCTTCGCGGCGGTGATGAGCGAGTGCTCAGGCGTTTGTGGGGAGACGGCCACGAGGCTCGCGCCCAGCGCCTTAAGCCGCGGCAGCGATTTCTGGTAGGCGCGTAGCGCGAGATTGCAGTACGGACACCACGACCCGCGGTAGAAGACGAGCACGACCGGCCCATGCCGCAGCAGCGCGTTGAGCTCGATGGAACCGCTCTGCGCATTCGGCAGCCGGAAGTTCGGTGCGCGCGCGCCTTCCTGCAAAGCCTGCCTGAGAATCTCCGGCGCCCGCAGGGCATCAGTGGCCCGGTTCATGACTGCAGCGGTGGGCGTATCGAGCGCCAGGGCCCAGTGGTCGCGTTCGCGGGACAGCTGTTGCTTAAGGCTCATCTCAACCTCCGAGGATCGGGTCGTGGCGTTACAGTCTGCGGAGTCCACAATGCCTATTCCCGAAGCAAGAGATAAGATGGCCGCTGCGGATATCACCCATGCCGGAATCGGAATGAGTATCGACAGACTGACCCTCTGGCAAACCTATGTCCGAGTTATCGAGACCGGTAGCTTCTCGGCGGTCGCGCGCGAGCTCGGCACGTCGCAGCCGCGCGTGAGCAAGCAGATCGCCGCCCTCGAGTCTCAGTTGGGCGTGCGGCTGCTGCGCCGTTCGACCCGCAAGCTCTCGATGACGGAGGAAGGCGAACGGCTTTACGTCGAAGCGCGCCGCATCGTTCAGGAAGTCACTGAAGTCGAGTCGCAGTTAAAGGGGGCCGGCCAGCCACAGGGCGCCTTGCGCATCGCCTGCCCGCCGGTCTTCGCCCGTCTGAAACTCCTGCCGCTTGCGGCCTCATTCATGCAGCAGTACCCGCAGCTGACGCTCGAGTTCTCGGTGCACGATCGGTTCGTCGACCTGGTGGAGGATGGCATCGATGTCGCCGTGCGCATCGGGGAACTTGCGGATATCGGGTTGCACGCCAAGCGCATCGGAACGGCACGGCGCATCTGCGTGGCATCTCCGCGGTACCTTAAGGAGCGCGGGACGCCGAAGAGCCCCGCGGATCTGCGCGCCCATGACTGTATCCTCTACACGCTGCTCGCGACAGGGGCGACATGGCCCTTCGAGGGCATGCCCGTCAAGGTGAGGGGCCGTGTGCGCGGTAATTCACCCGAGGTCGTCACGACCATGGCGCTGAGTGGGTTCGGTATCGCCATGGCTCCGAATTTTCTCTTTACGGACGCTCTGGCCGCCGGTCAACTGCGCGAAATTCTCAAGAGCTGGCTCCTCCCCGGCCTGCCGATCCACGCGCTTTATCTGGCGCGGCGCTACGTGCCCGAGCGGATCCGACTGTTTATCGAATACGCCGCCCACGTCTTCGCGAGAGACGATGAATTGAGAACCTGAGCGCATCAGAAACGGGTCGTGAGATTCGTGAGCCAAGCGGGCGAGGCGCTCACCCAGTGCGCCTCGAGGCTGCGGTCGGCTCCGGTCAGGATCAACGCACCGATCGCGAGCGCGCTCATGCCCATGGCCACCTTGCCGACTCGACCGGCGCTGAGCATGCGCGTACGCCAACGAAGTAATCCCTGGCGAGTCAGCAAGGCGACCGTCAGCATTGGCAAGATCGTGCCCACGCCGAACGCGAACATGACAGTCGCGACGCTCCCAAGATCCTTGCGTTGAGCGGCGAGCAAGGAGGCGGCCCCAAGCGTAGGACCCACACAAGGGCTCCAAATCAATCCCAGCAAGAGGCCGACGAGCAATTGGCCTCTGGCATGGGTCAGTGCGAGGCTACGGATAATGCGGTCACCGGCCTCTCCGAGGCCGCGGACCGCGATGCCGAGACGAGCCTGAAGCGTGCTGCTGAGGAGCGCTACGCCGACGAGCACGAGCAGGACAGCCGATGCCGCTCGGAATACCTGCTGGTCGAGACCGATCGCGAAGCCCACTGTCGCGAGAAAAAGACCAGCTGCCGTGAAGGACACCGCCACACCGCCTGCCAGCCAGAAGGCGCCGGAGCGGTCGGCGGATGTCGCCGCTCCGAGCACCAGG
>JBAUOO010000235.1:0-5554 GCA_049579785.1 Steroidobacteraceae bacterium | reverse complement strand
CAGCGGATGGGTGGCGAATTTATAGTTGAGGATGTAATCGAAGAGCCCCGCCGAGAAACCGAACCCGAGCCGCACATCGAGCGCGTTCATGATGATGAAAGCGAAGCCGGTGAGCAGCGCGTGCACGGCGTAAAGCGCAGGTGCAAGGAACATGAAGGAGAACTCGACCGGCTCGGTCACGCCGGTGAGGAACGAAGTGAGCGCGATGGACGCGAGCAGGCCGGCAACCGCGCGCTTCCTCTCGGGCAGTGCGGTGTGATACATCGCAAGGCATGCCGCCGGCAGGCCGAACATCATCACCGGAAAGAACCCCGCCATGAACTTGCCCGCGGTCGGGTCACCGGCGAAGAAGCGATTGAGATCGCCGGTGTGGCCGTGGTAATTGCCCAAGACGAACCAGGCGATACTGTTGATGACGTGATGCAGACCGGTGATGATCAGGATGCGGTTGAGTACCCCATAGGCAAAGAGCCCCCAGGGTCCCGCGGCGAGCACGGCGCGGCTCAAGGTATCCATGCCCTGCTCGAGCCGCTGCCATTCGAGTCCGAAGAGGGCCGCGAGCCCGAGGGCCGCGACCCCGCTCACGATGGGCACGAACCGCCGGCCGCCGAAGAAGGCGAGATAGCTTGGCAGACTGATGCGGTAGAAACGGTTATAGAGCGCGCCGCCGAGCAGCCCGCAGAGGATGCCGACCGGTACGGTGAGGGTCCTGAGCTCGTTCGACTTGAAAGCTTCGACCGCGAGATCGCGAGCCTGCCCCGCGAGCGCCAGGAGCGCCCCCGGCGGCGTGATGAAAACCTCCGCGCCACGGGTGGTCACGAGATATGCCACCACGGCCGCAAGCCCGGCGGCTCCGTGGTTCTCGCGCGCGATTCCGATCGCGACACCCACCGCGAAGAGCAGGCCGAGATTGTCGAAGATCGCCTGCCCCGCCGCCTGCATGACGGGCAGGTTGAGCAGATCCGGCTGGCCGAAGCGAAGCAGCAGCGCTGCGACCGGCAGCACCGCGATCGGCAGCATCAGGGCGCCGCCGATTCGCTGCAACTGGGCGAGGAATTGTTTCATGATTACACCGACTCGGGCTCGCTCTCTTGCGCGGCGAGCCGCACCGCGAGCGCCCGGACCGCCTCGGCGGAGCTCTGCTCGAGTGCCTGGCGCGCGATGTCGGCGCAGTCTGCCAGAGTCAGCTTGCGGATGAGCGCCTTCAGCCGGGGAATGACCGAGGGCACGGCCGAGAGCTCATGCACCCCGAGGCCGATCAGGATCGGTGCCGCCAGCGGGTCGGAGGCCAAGCCGCCGCACACCGCCACCTGCCGCTCGTGGGCGTGCGCGGCTTCCGTGGTGCGTGCGATCAGCCGCAGCACCGCCGGATGCAGGGCATCGAGGCGCGCGGCGAGCTCCGGATGGCCCCGGTCCATCGCAAGTGTGTACTGGGTGAGATCGTTGGTGCCGATCGAGAAGAAATCGGCTTCCGCGGCGATGGAGTCCGCCATCAGCGCGGAGGCCGGTGTCTCGATCATGACCCCGAGCTCGATCGACTCGTGTCGGCCGATCTCAGCGCGCGCCTCCTCGATCATGACCCGCACGGAGCGGATCTCCGCCACGTCGGTGATCATGGGCAGAAGAATGCGGCACTGGCCGTAGGGGCGCACACCGAGGATGGCCCGCAGCTGCTCGCGCAGCAGATCGGGCCGCCAGAGGCTCGTGCGCACTCCGCGCAGGCCGAGTGCCGGATTTTCCTCGGCGGGCATCGGCAGGTAGGCAATGGGCTTGTCACCACCGATGTCGAGTGTGCGCACGGTGAGAGCCCTGCCGGCCAAAGCCTCCGCGAGCCGTTGGTACTCGGCACGCTGCTCGGCCTCGCTCGGGGGCGTCTCACGCTCGAGAAAGAGGAACTCGGTGCGCAGCAGGCCGCAGCCCTCCGCGCCGTTGCGCGCAGCGGCCTGCGCGTCCGCCAGCGATCCGACGTTGGCAAATACCTCGATGCGCGTGCCGTCGGCCGTGTAGCAATCCTCTTGCGCGGCTTCGCGCTCCGCCGCGCGCCGCGCGGCCCGGAGCTCGAGCTGCCGGCGCGTCGCGGCGAGTCGCTCCGCTCCCGGATCGACATGCAGCAGGCCGGCGTCGGCATCGAGCAGCAGCGCCGTCCCCTCGGCAATCCCTCTCACGCCGGGCCCGAGAGCGACCAGCGCCGGTATGCCCATCGCCGCCGCCAGAATCGACACGTGCGAGGTCGCACCGCCCGCCGCAAGAGCAATGCCCGCAAGGCGCGTGGCATCCAGGGCGACGAGTTGCGACGGCAGCAGCTCCTCGGCGAGCACGATCGCATCGGGCGGCAACTGCTGAATCGCGGCGCCAACCTCGCCGCTCATGGAAAGCAGCACCTGCCTCTCCAGGTCGAGCAGGTCATCGACGCGCTCGGCCATGCGTGGATCATCGAGTGCGCGCAGCGCTTCGATGTTCCCGCGGATCGCCTGCCGCCAGGCAAACGCGGCACTCGCGCCCTCGGCGATGAGTGCCAGCGCCTTCTCGATGAGCTCCGGGTCCTCGAGCAGCTCAAGATGCGCCTCGACGATCTCACGCGCCGTTGCCGCCGCTGAGGCGCGCGCCGCTTCCATCCGGGTCCGCACCTGAGCCCGGGCGCGCTCGAGCTGCAAGCTCTCGTGCGCGAGCCCTGCGCCCATCCGGGTCACCTCGATCTCGCGTACGGTGAGCCGCACCGCCCGTCCGACCGCGAGTCCCCGACTGGCAATGACGCCCGGCAGCGCGGCAATGGCCTGCGCGCCCAGGGCGGCACTGGCCGGCGCGGGCCGTACCGAAGTTCGCTTCGAAAGGGTGCGCTCGATCGTCCCCGACGGACCGCTGGCCGGGGCGTGCGGGCCGGCAAGGAGCGCCGCGACCGCCTCGATGGCGCGCTCCGCATCCCGGCCGATCGCGCGAACCTCCACCTCATCCCCTTTGCGAGCCCCGAGCTTCATCAACGCCACGACACTGCGTGCATTGGCGGTGCGGCCTTGCGCAGCAAGGTTGACTTCGCCTGCCAGTGGCTTCAGCGCGCTGACGATCTGCGCGGCCGGCCGGGCGTGGATGCCATGCTCGAGCGCGACTCGCACCGGCCGCACTTTTTCGCCGGAAGCCGGCTCATCAGTGCCACCGCGCACGCTGGCTTCCTCGATCGGGGCAATCTCCATGAGGACATCGCCGGCCGCGATCTCGCGATTCTCGATGCGCCGTACCACGGCGAATCCGCAACCCTCCATGAGCAGGATCGGGGTCAGCAGACTCTTCGCCCGCCGGGCGATGAGCTCCAGATCGAAGCTGATGAGCCGCTCGCCCGCCGCCACTCTCCGCCCCGGCGCGACGTGCGCTTCGAAGCCCTCGCCCCCGAGCCCCACCGTATCGATGCCGACATGGATGAGGATCTCCGCGCCGCCGTCACCGCGCAGCGTGACCGCATGCTTGGATTCAGGGAGGGCGATGATCTCACCGTCGCAGGGGGCGTGCACCGTCGCACCCGTCGGGTCCACCGCGAGCCCCTCGCCCAACATCCGGCCGGCGAAGACCGGGTCCGGGATCTCATCGAGTGGCGTGCTCCAGCCTGAAAGCGGCGCGAGCAGGATGAGACGGCGCCGCGGCTCAGTGGCGTGCATGTGGCGAGCCTTGCGGGGCGAGGGGCGAGATGAGCGCGTTCAACAGACAGTTTCCCGGATCATCCTCACCCAGCACCCAGATCATCACCCCGCGAAGGCGCGCCCGGCGCGCGAACTCGGCTTTGACGCCGAGCGAGATGGGATCATCGTAGGTGAAGAAGACGTGCTGGCTGGCGTTGTACAGCCAGGGGGCCTGGGCCGTGGCGCTCCAATGCCGCACCCAGTCCGGGCTCGTGAGAAACTGCGACTCGATGGCTTTCCACGGCGTCTCCGCGAAGCCGCCGGTGTACTTCGAGTACAGGCCGCCGTTGCGCGCCGACACGCCCGTGAAGCCGCGGCCATAGAAGGCGACACCCAACATGATCTTCCCGGGCGGGACCCCATGGGACTCGTAGTAGCGCACCGCGCTCGCCAGGTTGTCGCGGGAGCGCTGCGGATCGGCCACCGGATCGTGTGGATCGGCATCGAGCGGGGTGTTGAATCCGCTCACGGGGCTGAAGATGTTGTTCATGTCGTAGGTCATGACGTTCAGCCAGTCCACCGAGCGCGCAAGCGCCGCAAGATCATAGCTGTCGCTCACCGAGTAGGCGCCGCCCTGCTGCCAGGTCCCGGCCGGGGTGGCCATGGTGAGGAGGTAGTGGCGATGCTGCTTGCGGCCGAGCGCATCGAGCTGCCGGCGAAACTCCCGCACCAGCGCGGTGGCATCGGCCCGATCCTGCGGGCGGGAGCGGTTCATCCCACCCTGCACCGGAAATTCCCAATCGAGGTCGATCCCATCGAATCCCTGCGCCCGCAGGTAAGCCTGAATGCAGCTGGCGGCGAACCGGCTGCGGGCGCGGTCCGTGAGTGCAATGTCAGAGTATTGCGGCGCCGCATCCCAGCCGCCGATCGAGACGATGAGCTTGAGAGCCGGATGCTGGCGGCGCAGCTTGCGCAGCGCGGCGAACGTCCCGACCTGTGCGGACGTCGGCGGCGTGCATTCTCCCGCATCGTTCGGCTCGCCGAAGGCGTAAATCAGATCATTGATCTTCGCGGCCGGTATCTGCGCGACCGGCATGCCGCCATCGTAGTATGCGGCGATCTGCGGCACCGCCCGGGCCTGGACCGAAAGCCCCACGAGGCCGAGAAAAGCTCCCGATAAAATGCGTGACATCATGAGTCCAGCTCCGTCGGGCTCGCACCGTGATGGCGCAACGCCTCGATCAGCGGCTCGAGGTGCGTGCGATAGTGTCGCCAGTGCCCGATCGATGATCGGTGGATCGGCCTGCGAACCTGCGCCGCGCTCTGGGTGAGGCAAACGGTGGTGTTCCTCTCGAGCGCGACCGCCGCGTCACGCCATTCGAGGCCGCAGGCCCAAGCGAGCGGCGCTGCCGCTTGGATCGGATCACTGACCAGGTCCTCGTAGCCGATTTCATGGAGCGATTCCCCGAGCGTCTCACGCCAGTGCGCGATCAGCCTCGAGTAGGCCGCGTGGTAGCGCGCCAGATCCTCAAAGTCATAGGTGAACTGATAAGCGTCGCCGAACAGCGTCCGGTACATCGCGAAGCAGACATCGAGCGGCGAGCGAGTGATGAGCACGAGCCGCGCCTGCGGCAGGGCGCGATGGATGGCCCCCAGATGAAGGTAATTGAGCGGCAGCTTCTCGATGATGACCTCGCGAGCGGCGCCGGTGGCGGCGGCCCGGGCATAGGCGATCGCGACCGTATCCCAGTCGAGCACGGCCGCTGGGGCGCAGACATCCCGGACGCCCTGATCCGCCCTCGAGTGCTTCGCGGGCGACGCCGCCATGAGGGCACGCTCGAAGTTGTCGGTCTCTCCGTTCGAGCGGACGCCGGGCAGGCCCGTCAGGATGCGCTCGAGCAATGTCGTGCCCGAGCGCGGCAGACCCACGATGAAAACGAAGCGAC
>JBAUOO010000234.1:0-10368 GCA_049579785.1 Steroidobacteraceae bacterium | reverse complement strand
GAACAGAAGCCAGGGTGCCCCGAGCCGGATCTGGTAGCCGAGTGCCGCTGCGGTCCACTCTGTCGCGTACCACGTGCCAGCGAGCACGATCCCGAAGACGATCAGGATCTGCCCGATGAGAACTTTGGTGGGGGTCAAACCGAAATCCCTCCGCTTCCAGTGCCGGCGAGGTGTTCGCTGGCGCGGGCGAGAAGGATTTCGGACCTATCAGGTCAGGTCAAAGTCGATCTTTGCAACGATGATGCTCGGCATGGAATCGATGGAAGCTTGGTCGAAGTTGAGCGCGCGCCGGCGCGCACCGCTCGCCGTCTAATAGGTACGATTCCTCAAAGGGCACGCGCGGAAAGGTCGGTTCCGTTCCGCATGCGAACCGTCTTCAGGGCATTTGCCAACTTGACCCATTCCTCCGTGAATCCATTGGGCATCGGGTAGTGAGGAAGGAGCTTGCGCAATGGATCGTAGGCCCGCCGATCTGCTCCCAAAGGATATGGAATCGGTGATCTCCCTCCAGCATGCCACGGAGTCTGCCCTAGCCGATCGACCCAAGTAGCTATGAATCTACAGTCTGGGGTGATCCGATCAAAGCCGGACGCTCCTGAAGAGCTTTCACTTATCTCACCGCAGGAGATATAGTTTAATACGACGGACCCTCCGCCATCTGACGGGCTCTTGCCCATGATAGATGGACGGTCCAAAATGAAAGCAAGATTAGAGTGGCGAGTTACATACGCAAATCCTCGTCCGGTATCTTGAACACGTCCGCACGTTACCGTCCGCCGATTACCAACTAAACGGCATGGCTAACACCGTCGTGCTTACAAAGCTTCAAGTCGCGACCTCGCAGCTGCGGCTTTCGATCGCGCTGTTCATGGAAGAACGCGAACACATCTCCGTCATCACACTGGCTGGAGCGGCTGAAGAGATTCTGGGGAAACTTGCAGCCGCGGCCGGTTCGACGCCGGCATTGAACCGCCGTGCCGAAGGAGCGCGTCGACTGCACGTCGCACTTTGGGGAAATGATCCTGGCGACAAAGTGTTCAAGAACGTGAAGAACAAAACGAGGAACGAACTCAAACATCTGTCGTGCGGCGCGCCGCTGACCATCGGACTGGAACGTGAGTGCCTTCGCATGCTTGATCGAGCAGTCGAAAACTATCGTCTCCTGCACAAACGCGCGGCAACATTTATCGTACAATACGAGCGGCATCGAGAGACACTCAGGCAGAAGTACCGTGACGCCTAGCCCTGCTAGGACCGCCTAATGGCTCCCGCTCGTGCCAAATGTTGGCCTTCCATCACCGTCAAGCCAAAGACCGCCTCACCTGTCGCGGACCTGTATGCCACAGCGGAGAAGGCGAAACGTTGGTTCCTTGGGAGGGCCTGCAGCCGCTCGCATGGCGACTGGGACAGGCGAGGAGGACTCAGCGACTCCAGACATGGGGCGGTATACGTCTTCTTTGATCGGAACGGCAATGCCCTCTACGTCGGTCAAACTGGTGCGTCGCTGAAGGAGCGTGCGAACTACGAGACTTCTCGCCACTACGACACGGTCTGGTGGAATAAGTGGACGACGCTCCGATTCCTGAATATCGGCGGCGAAACCGATCGTCTCGCACTGGAGTTGCTTTTGATTCTTTCTCTCGCGCCGAATCACAACGTTACGCCTTGTTTTCGGCCGCTTGCGGAGATGCAGGAAGGCCTAACAATGGCATGCAAGTAGCCACCTACGGCTGCGCCTGATGCCCGGCATTGTGTTGATGGTCAATGTGCGCTTTGCCATCATGAAGGACCGCCTTCGGGCTAGCCGAGTGGCGGCTTGGGGTCGGGGCCGCACATCGTCGTGAACTGGGCTGTCGACCAGGATCCGTCGGCTCCAGATCGAGGTAGACTGCCAAAGACCGGACAGACCTAAGCGGGTCAGAAGCGGATATCAAGGGCCGGCTGACTGCAGCAGATATTGCTGCCCAGGCCGGCGTGCTTCTCCGTTGCTCACAAATGTCATTGGGGTCTGCAGCGGATCGCTGGAGGTATCGATTCTCGGCGTAGGGGCTCTTGGCGATTACCGGCCGCGATCACCAGGGCGCTGCGTCAAGATCTCGAGCCGTTGGGCCCCTTCCGTCCCAGATCGATGCCGGCGAACCTGCGCGTCGCATCGTTCAATTCCCCGCCGCTTAGGCGGGGTTGTTTTACTCGCTTAGCCCCCGAGGTGGAGAATCCACCTCGATGCCCGCCGCGCACGACTCGGAGCCGTCATCGCCAGCGCCATGGCGGCTACTGATCGCTTTCGTAAAGACTGTCAACGATCTCCGCTATCGGCTTTTGAAGCAACTCATCAGGACTCGTCGAAGTGAATCTCACCTTGGAAGTGCGGCCCTCGATGCCTTCTGACAGTAGTTGCTTGCCACTGGCTACATCGAAGACTGTGATGCGGAATGACATTCTGCTTGGCCTGCCCGACCACTCAGTCGCTCGCTGTTCCCAATGCGTGATGACTGGAACCACAAGATACTGACTGCCGGCCCGCCGCGCTTCGCTCAGGCCAGCATCCTGCGATTGCGAAGGTGCGGTTTGAACCGTTCGCGCATACTTTGAGAACTCCGCGGCCAGGGCCTGCGCTATGAGCTGTCCGGATCCTGGATAGTTGATATCCTGGTACTTCCCGTCTGCCGGGACGGTGATGTAAACCCCACCTTGTTTGTTCAAAACCATCGTGTGTTGTGAACCCGACAATGGTTGTATCTGGTACTCTGAGGCACAGCCGACGAGAGCGAGCACCGCGACAATTTGGATTAGCACGAGCTTCATGGAAGATTCCTGACGTTTCCGAAGAGATGAGTGTAACGCATCATCTCGCCTCAGTACGCCAGGGCTGCGGAAAGTGTGACGAACTGCGTTCGCGCGGCCACCAGATGCTGACGGCGTGGCTGGCGTCAACTATTTGGCGACATCGCCGTCAGTGCGGGCGCTCGCAACGCGATAGGCATTCGGTCACGAATGACTGCTCAGGGTGCGCGCGGCCCTTTCGAGACGCACCTCGAAGCAGCCACTGAAATGTCAGCTGTACTCGGTTCTGGCCGACTGCAATGGAGAGGCAGCGATGACCTCTCCGGGTCCGTTTGCGGTCCGTGGGACACTGCTCGGGATTCGCGCGCTACTGCAACGTGGGCTGACGCGACCACGCGACACTAACGAACCACGCCACGCCGCTGCGAGAGATCCCATGAAACGTGGTCACCTCGCGCGACGGCCGCGATGACTTGACCGATACGCCCCTCGACGATGGGCCGCCACGGAACCAAACTGAACCCCACACCGTCGTCCAGCATCGCGAATCGCCCACTCGCCGAGATTACGGACCGCCGGAACACGCCAGAAACGGGCTCGCCTTCCACTATTGGCCGGTACGTGAGCCTGGTTTCCGCCTGGATCTTCGCAGCCGCGCTCTCCAGGTCGCGGCTCCTCAGCGTCGCGAGCAGATTCCGTGCGAGGATGACCCGCTGATTTCGGCGCTCCGCGAGTCCCACACCCACGAGGAATCCCTCGCGGTCCGCAAGCGCTGCCCGCACCTCGGAGCCGAAGCCCGTCCGCGACAGGTCGTCACGCCTGTCGACCAGCAGGCGATCCAGCCAGGTGGCGCCGATCGCACGCACTTGACGTTCGATCGGAAGGTAGGATCGGACCTCCAGCTGGACACCAGCGGCACGGCGAGCGTCATAAGCTCGCCCGCGCTCGACTAAGTTCTTGGGCACTCGCCAGACGCCCTCCTCCAACCGCTCGACGATTCCCGCCCGGCGAAGGGCTTCGAGCCTTCGCACGTGCGCCGCGACGAAGGCCTCGGGATCGTGTCGTCGCCGAACACCGGCTCGCTCCGTGTCAAGGTGCTCGGCAGTCCTGTAAATGCTATCGCGTGCCAGCTCCGCGATCGTTCGGTCTGATGTGCGCGGCTTCGGTCCATTGCTCACGGTGATGATGGCGCCGACCGGAAGTTCGCCGAGATCGACTCGAGCGGGCACGGTCGCGTGATGGGCGCGACCGTCGATTCCGTCCACGATCAAATATCCGCGACCGTAGAGGGGATCGACAATGCCCTTGGCTACCAGGCGCCCAGTGACAGACTCGGGAAGCTCGGCATTGCCGAAGGTGGCAAGCTCGCGGCGCTCAGCGCCGAATGCGCGCTGCATCCGGCGAATGATATCGCCCCGCTCGCCCATGGCGCGGAGGAGCGACTCGAACTCCGGCGAGAGCTGCCAGCGGTTCGGCGCGAGGCGTTCGGCGAGGCCCAGCTCGCTGAGACGCTGCAAACGCCCAATCAGGAGCGCTCGGTGCTCTCGATCCTGGACAGCGGACGAGAGGTCGGCCAGGTCCAGACTACCGCGCTGGGCGCTCCGCTGGAGAGTCCGATCGAGACTCGTCCACCGCTCCTGCTGCACCTCACGCATCAAGCTCTCGCGAATCTCCCGTTCCGTCCGCGGCCCGAGCCAGCGCGTGGTGAGCTCCGCAGCGCGATGGCGCATGCCGTGAGCGACATAGTCCCGGTCGATCACGAGGTCCTCGCCGGCCTCATCCTTGCCTCGCAGCAGGATGTGGATGTGCGGATTGTCGGTATCCCAATGGTCGGTCGCTACCCACTCGAGATTCGTCCCGAGATCGCGCTCGACCTGCGCCATGAGCTCGCGGGTGTAGGACTTGAGGTCGCCGATCTGGGTGCCATCCTCCGGCGAGACAATGATCTTGAAGTGATGTCGGTCGGGCTCGATCCGGCGGGCAAAGGACTCAGCGTCAATCTCTTCGCGATCTGCCGCCTCGAGGCGCCCGGGGCTGCCATCAGGCTGCACGCCGTCGCGCTCGATGTAGTTGAGATTCTCTTTGAGCGAAGCGGGCCAGACCTCAGCATGCTGGACGATGCGGACCTTCACGATCACCCGCCGCGAGCGCGGCCCGAGGGCTCGAGCGGCTAACCGTGCGGCCGCGTAACCGCGCCCGAGCCGTGCCCCGGGCCGAGCGCGCGTTGCACGGTGGCCCGATGACTTCCCTGATCGAGAGGCGGCGCGTACGACGCGGCCAATGAACCGTTGGCTGCTCGCGTCCCCGCGGGCTCGGGGCGGTCCCACTCGCGGCCGAAATCGGCCATCGCGATTTCGCTTCATCGCTGACACCCTTCGCGGCCGAGCGCACCGTGGCGTACACGGCACCCGAAAGTCCTTTCGCTTACAGTCACTTGTGGTGGGTGGCAGCACTCTCCTCCTGCGCGGCCGTGCCGCGCAAACCGATGTGCAGACAAGCGCTTGGCGGCGCGTCCGTGCCGCGGCCTTTTATCTTGCTTCCGCGTCTTCCTGATGCTCTTGCCGACCTGCGCGCTGTTGGTCACTCCTGGCGGCCTCCTCGTGATGAACACTTCGAAGATCATCGACCCGACGATTGCGCTGTCCGTGGATTGGGCGACAGCGGTACGAAGAGTCGCGTGTCGAACTGCTGGTTGGGCGCTGCACCCGCACTCGACCGCTTCGTGGTAAGGATGACGAAGATGGAGCTCGCCGCGGGACCAATCGACAATGGCGCAGTGAACGAGCGCGGATCGCCCTGCTGGATGACCCCCTGGACGCGCGCGATGTATTCAATCGTCGCACGAGGTAGCGGTCGTCCGTCGCGCAGGAATTCCTCGTATCGCTCGGGACCAGCCTGATAGGCGGCGAGAAACCCATCCTCTCCGTAGCGCCGGTAGAGGTCATGGAGATATGCCGCTCCGGCAATGATGTTGTCGTGCGCGTCAAAGGGATCATCGCCGAGGCGAAGTCGGGCCCGGTACTGCAACCAGGTTGAGGGCATGAGCTGCATGAGGCCCATCGCGCCAGCAGTCGACGTTGTCGGCTTGCCATTCACGATCGCACAACCGGCGCTCTCTGCCGACATCACGGCATCCAGCCACGCGCGTGGGAGATCGAAGCGCTCAGCGGCTTCGCGAACGATCGCCTGCCACGGCTGGGTACCGCAAAAGACTGGCAGATCGGCGGCAAGAGCGTCGCCGGCAAGCAAGACGGTGACGGTCGCCAGCGCACATCCCGCGCCGAATGGCTTTCGCCTCATCGCCAGGTCCACAAGGGGATGGCCCGCCCGAGGATGGCGCTCGCCGTCACCGCGCCAAAGTATCGGCTGTCGTAGGAGTCCGGTCTCCCGTCACCCAGCAGCAGATATTCACCGGTCGCAAGATTGCGGCACCCGGACCACGCCGGGAGAGGACGACCGGCCGAATCGGCAACGAGCGCACGAGCGACAGGCCTTCCGTCGATCGAAAGAATCCGGGAGTGCTCGCACACGTGCTCGCCGTCTTGCGCCGCGATGCGCTTGACGACCGGAACCGTGATCGGAAGGTAATCACGCTCAGCGGCGATCCGTGCGGCGGCGGCGGGAATGCCCGCGACGACGAGCATGCCGTCCTCGAGACGACTCGCCGGCACCATGAGATACCAGCCGCGGGCCACGCTCGGACTCGAGTTGTACACGAGTCGAACGGGCGCATGGATCCACGGCGCGCCGATACACACCAACGCTGCGGCCCACGCGAGGATCAGCAAATGCGGCACGCCCGACGGTCGGTGGGCCGCAGTACGCCCGCAACGGATCGACGATGGACTCTCCTCCGCCAGCGGGACTGCGACCGAGTGGATGTCCGGATAGCGAGAACTCACAGATCCACTGTCCGTCCCGCGAGATCGCCATCGATGGACAGGCGCTTTGATCATGGAGCACCAACCCGGCGGCATGCATCACGAGATCGCCGATACCGGCCTATCCACTGAACAAGAGAAGCCCTCCCCCGTTATTTGAGATCCGAAGGATCTGTACGTTATAAGAGTTACGCAGCGAGAGCGGCTCGCAGCATCAACGACTTGCGCCTGCCGATACGCCTGAAAACACGATAGTCGTACGCCTGATAACACGATAGGGCGTACGCCTGATAACACGTGTCTATTCACAGCTTGTCCCCAATCCGAAATCGCGTCGCGAGCGCAGCCACCGTGCGGCCGATCCGCTCGGCAGATGCAGCGCGCACGTGCAGCACTTCGGCGCCGCGGCGTGAGCGCTCGATCGCCAATCGGTAGCCCGGGAGCATCCCGGTACGCGCGATGCGGCGCAGGTCGACGGCGAAGTCGCAGTACCTGGCGAGGCTTCCCGAGCGCGCATGAAGGTGCCGGAACTCGAATCGCCAACCGTCGGGCTGCTTGCCGGCGTGCTTGCGGGCAAGGCGATAGAGCCAGCGCTCGATTCCGCCCGTGAGGGCGAAGTAGGCTGGATCGAGCGTGAGGATGAGGCTCGAGTCGAGGACGGTCGCGTAGAACCAGTCCGGCACGATGAGCTCGAAGCCGAGCGCTCGGCCCTCCCCCGTCGCGCGCTCCTTCCACTCGTTGACCCAGGAGAAGCGGTGGAGCCGGCGGCTCGAGGGCTGGCGGATGGATGTCGCAACGGTCGTTGATTGCAGCCGTTCGAGTGCCGCCTTGAGACCGCGGTATTCGCGGCCACCGGTGCCCCGACCGGTGAAGGTGAGGATCTCGTAGGGCGTCGCGACGAGCAGCCGCGAGGTCGCAATCCCAGCATCGCGTGCCTCAACGATCTGCGAGGCGGCCCAGATGAGCACGTCAGCATCCCAGATTGTGGCGATCCCGTGCTCGGACGTCCCTTCGACGCAGATCGTGATGTCGCCCGCGTGGTAGTCGATCGGTCGCGTGCGCTTCGCCTTGGTGAGCGAGAAGAAGGGGTACGACATGAGGTCCTGCAGATCCCGCGGTGCGAGCTCGGCGGTGAGGGCTCGAAAGGCCTCGAGCTGATCGCGCTCTGGCTGCGGTGACTCTCTGCCGAGCATGGGTTCGACTTCGGGGGAAGCCTCTGGGTCATCGGATAGCGATGTAGTGGGCGTCGGATGTGCTCTCGCAGATGCGCTCGTTCGCCCAGGCGTCGAGGTCCTCGCGCGCATAGATCACGCGACTACCGAACTTGCGAAAGCGCGGTCCTCCGCCGTTCACTCGAAGCTTCTCGAGCGTTCGGGGTGAGAGCTTGAGAACCGCGGCGGCTTCCGCGTTCGTGAGGTATCGATCGGCTGCCGGCTCAACTGACTTCTCCATCGCGTCGTTCTCCGAAGTGCTGAGGTCGCTCGCGGGCGCAGTGCCGCCCGGCGGGAGAAGTGTCAGCGCACAAGGTGGCGATGAGCAGGGAGAAACCGATCGCCTCGAGGTTTCTCCCTCCTCTCCACGGCGCGGCTGGCGGAACGTCATCGGAGTGCCCAATCGCAACTTCTTCGATGAAGCCATGCTCGCCGAGCTCCGAGGAATGCTGAGCGTGCACGTCTTGCGGCGGATCGCGATTCACTTGAAAGCCGACCCGACGTACGTACCCCGGAAGAATCGAGAGAGTCGCCGGTGGCACGTCCTCACGGAACGTGGGAATTTCGAGATCCTGACGACGGGCAGCAAGTGGTTCGATACCCGAGAGCGGCGGGGCGGCGGGAGCGCGATCGACCTTGCGATGCACCTCCTCGGAGTCTCATTCGTCGAGGCGGTGAAGCGGCTGACTGATGCATGCCAGCCGATCGGTGCGCCCGCCCGCAAGGGGAGTTCCGCTCATCCCGATGGCTGGCCGGCAAGTAGGTCCCGCGAACCGGGAGGCCGTTAAGAAGATGCCGGCGCGCAACAGCTTCTGCGCGCGCCGGCTCAAGCCCGCAAGTGAGCTATGTGACGATGCGCCCGCAGCACCGAGCCTCTGCCGCGTAGGCCGACAGAGGACGCCCAGCGGCGAAGGAGAGATCGCGCTCTACGGGACGGCCGAGCTGTCCTCGAACGCCTGCAAGCTCCGCGAGGCTCACGTAGCCGAGCTCGGGGGAACCCGACGCCGAAGTCGCAGAGCCCGAAGGCGCAATCAGGGTCACTCGGGTCGAGCTCGGTGAGGAGCCACGTAGCCCCGGCGTCGGGCGTGAAGAGCTTGACGATCGGGGCAGGTCCAATCTGCTCGCCGGCGGCGGATCGCTCACCGTTCGCGGTGAGCTCACGGCGCTGTGCATCGGTCAAGAGTTTCATCGGAGAGCTCCTTCGCTTGCGGTTCTCGCCCGCGATTCAGATCGCAACCGAAAGGAGCATGGAACGAAGACGCGATACTCAGCGTTCAAGGGGCCAATCGAGGTGAAGTCGGAGTCCACGCATTTCACGGGCCGTGACAGCCTGCTGGCGCGGACAGTGAGCAGCCCCAGGCGCTCCCTGATGAATATTGAGCGTCCGCCGCCAGTCTGGGCCTAACACCTAGGCGAAGCGCTGACTTGGTGCCACGACCCAGTCGATCGCGGCAGATGTCGGCTAGCGCACACGCATGGCCAGCAGGAAGAGAACAGCGACGATCGGCGCCGAGACGGCGCGCACCGTCTCGATAACGATGCGTCGTGAAGTCGGGAAGAGCAGTGCCAGTACTGCAAGCGCAAGGATCAGATTGTGTCGAGACACGGGATTCCTCTGCGGGTCTCGTCGGTATGGTTTACAGACGATGCACCATCACACGGTACCTCGTCAACTGGTTCTACAACTCTTCCGCCTCTCTCAGAATGGCCCAGACCGGCTCCTCGAGGCCTCGGGCTACGCGCTCAAGCGTGGAAATCCGCAGATCCTTCTTGCCCAGCTAATCGAAGCAGTGTCTCTGCGTTCCGGAACGTACCGTGTTCGCAATCACAGTGCGGACTGCCTGTTACCCCCCATCCTTGTCCCATCCTTGGATTAACACTGAACAGAGAACACCTAGGTACCTAAAGCGATAGCGTCCGTGAGTTGCCGCACAAGTCATGACGATCGAGCGTCAGGTGCTGCCGCACAGGCCGTGCATCATGATCAACTCCCCCGGAATAGGCTCTTGAGTTTCTCGCCGACCGTTTTGGGTGCTGGCGCGGCCCTGGACTTTTCCGCCTCATCCTTCAACTTGGCGTGCTTCGCGAGGAGCTCGGCGTGCGAGAAGTGCGGAGCCGCGGCGCCTTCCACCGCTTGCTTTCGCAGCGAATGATCCTCGGTCATGCGGCCGGCTGCGATCTCTCGGTTGGTCACAGACAGCAGCACGTCCACGGAGATGTCGCCGCCAACGACGGGTGTGTCGAGCCCGACGGTGCACTCCTGCACGATAAAGATCTTGTAGTCCTGATCGCGCGCTTTTCTAAAATCTTCTAGCAACTGTGATTGGTCAGGCCGGACTAGGTTCCGCTCCACAAAGTCCGTTACGGCTTTAAAGATTGCGAGCAGCGTACCTCGCTGATCGCTTGTCACGGCAGCGTCGAACTCTTTAAGAATCTTGTTGCGCACGTCGGCAATGTTAAAGTTATTTGTTGTCAAAATCGCAGTTTTGAGA
>JBAUOO010000233.1:0-17121 GCA_049579785.1 Steroidobacteraceae bacterium | reverse complement strand
AACACCGGATCGACGAAGGCGTAGGCGTCGCCGACGAGCAGGAACCGATCGCCATGGGCGCGCCGGCAGGTGTACGCGTAGTTGCCGGTGGCCTCGACCTCGGTCGCGAGCGTGGCGGACTCGAGGCGCTGGGCGAGCGGCGGGGAGAGGGCGATCGTCTTAAGGAAGAACTCCGGGAGCGGCAGCGCGCGGCGCCTCATGTAGTAGGGCCAGACCACGGCGCCCACGCTCGTGATGCCGTCGGCGAGCGGGATGAACCAAAACCAACCGTGCTCGAACCAGAAGATCGAGATGTCGCCGGCCCGGTGAGGATCCTCGCTGCGCCACGCCGCGCGAAAATGCGCATACATCGCCGCGCTGTTGTGATGTCGGTTGCGGCGCTTGGTGCCGAGGCGCGTTCCCACGAGGGTGTCGCGGCCGGAGGCGTCGATGAGATAGCGGGCGCGCCAGCATTGGCGCGCGCCATCCTCGCGCTGCGCGAGCACCTCGACGCCGTGCTCACCCGGGAACTCGACCTCCCGCGCGCGGCAGCCCTCGATGACCTGCGCGCCGAGCGTGCGCGCGCGCTCGAGGAGGATCGCATCGAAGCTCGAGCGGCGCACCTCATAGGCGTGCGCGAGCCTCTTGTTCCAGCTGTCGGCGAAATCGAACCGCTGCCACCGCTCGTGGGTCGGGGAGAAGAATTCCGCGCCGTGCTTGGCTAAGCCAATGGCCTGGATCTGCGCCGCGACCCCGAGGCGCTCAAGCAGCGGCAGGCTCGCGGGCAAGAGCGACTCGCCAATGTGAAAGCGCGGATGGTGGAGCCTCTCGAGCAGCACCACCCGATGGCCCTCCTCGGCGAGGAGCGCCGCCGCGGTGGCGCCCGCGGGGCCGCCGCCGATCACGATGACGTCCGCTTCCTGCGCCGTTGTCATCAGGGTCTCATCCGCCAGTCATCTCGGTGTCAAGGCGCGGCCGGACGGCCCGGAGGCGGACGCTCGATGAACGCTTTCACCTTGTGCGCATCGCGGGAGATCGCGTGCCCGGCCTTGCGGGATTCGTGGGCAATCTTTCGGCCCGCCGCCTTCGAGTGACGGGCAATCTCATGTCCCGCAATCTTGGATTTGCGCTTGATGGCCATCCGCTGCGGTCGCGTATCGCGGGACATCGTCCTGCCGAACTGTCGCGAGTCGCGGGCCACCACGTGGCCGACATCCTTCGCCCCCTTGGCGACGCCGTGGCCGAAATCCTTGAAATCCTTCTTCACCGTCGAGTCGGCGGCATGGGCGGGCAGTGTCGTGATCGGGGAGAGGGCGACCGCGGCGGCCGCAGTGGCGAGAACGAGTGTCAGCGTCGTGATTTTCATGCGAGCATGGTACCGCATCGCCGGGTGCGCCAGCCGCCACGGCGGCTCTCAGGGATGGGGCGCGAGATCGCGATTGAGGATGAGCGCGAGGCGCGCCCCGGCTAGCGCGATCTGCTGGCGCGCCACCTCGAGGGCCTGGCGCCGATAGAGGGCATCGAGCCGATACGGCCCCCGCCCGCCTCCAATCGGCGGCGCGTAGGCATAGCGCTCGGCGAGACGCTGGCTCTCCTTGAGCCAGCGCCGGGGAGAGCCGATCCCCGCTAGATTCCGATCGGGCGTCGGCAGGCGGGCGGCATAGCGGATCGCAGCCGCGGGGCTGCGGCTCTTGCCGAGCACATCGTCCCAGAAGCTGTGGAGGTTGCGGCGGCAGGGAGGCTGGCACAGGGCGACAAAGTTGCCGCCGGCATCGCCCTTAGGTTGAGTGCGGGTGAAGCGCGACACGGCATGAAGCGGCTGGTGCGCATCACCCACCAGATGCTCGATCCAGACCAAGTCGTAGGACTTCAGCGCCGCACTCGCCGTGCTCGAGCGCAGCGTGCGCTGAAGCGCCACGAGCTCGGTCTCGATGTTGGGTCGGGCGGGCGGCAAGAGGCGGGTGTGATCGGTCGAGAACGGCTGGTCGATGAAATGCCAGTAGCGATGCTCGAGCGGATCCGCATAGCCGATGTTGCGAGCGGCGTCGGGTCCCTTGGGGCGCTCGCCGTCGAACACGTGTGTGCCATCTCCCTTGATGGCATCGGCCCAGACCGCCGCCTCGATGAACGCGACCTCCTCGCGCCGGGCGGCGGGCACCCCCGCGATCCAGCGGCCGCAACCCTGTGGCCGAAGTCGTTCCAGGCGAACGCCGTCGGGGCGGAGAGGAGCGCGAGGCAGACGCCGAGGAGGATGCCGCGAGCGATGCGCGCAGGCTGGGCGGTCAGAGAGCTCATGGCGGCATTCTAGTGTCAAACCGTCCGACGTGGTTCCAACACGCGGACGGACCTGCAAATGTCACAGGCATCGGGCACACTTGACCGGATGCGCCTCGAGCTCCCGATCTCGGTCCTGAAGAACCGCTACGTCCCCGGCCGCTGGGACATCATCGCGTTCGTCCTGGTTTTCGCCTTCTTCGCCTATCTCGGCGATGCCGCCCACGGGCTCACCGGCTCGCTCGCGCATCTGGAGGCGCAGCCGATCTCACTCGATCCGCGCCACCTCCCGGGGTATGCGGCGCAGACGGCGCTGCGGATGCTGATCGCCATGGGGGCGTCGCTTCTTTTCACTTTCACCTATGGCACGCTTGCCGCCAAGAGCCAGCGCGCGGCGAGCGTGCTCATACCGCTGCTCGACATTCTGCAGTCGATCCCGATCCTCGGCTTCTCCATCACCATCGTCTTCTTCCTTTCGCTCACGCCGGGGCGCGTCGCCGGCGCCGAGCTCGCCGCCATCTTCCTCGTCTTCACCAGCCAGGCGTGGAACATGGCCTTCAGCTTCATTCATTCGCTGCGCAGCATTCCCGATGAGTTGGATGAGGCCGCGCGCGCCTTTCACCTGGGTCCCTGGATGCGCTTCTGGCGGCTGGAAGTCCCCTTCGCCATGCCGGCGCTCATCTGGAACATGATGATGTCGATGTCGGGCGGCTGGTTCTTCGTGGTGGCGGCGGAGGCGATGAGTGTCGGGAACACCACGGTCACCCTGCCCGGGGTCGGCTCCTACATCGCGCGCGCCATCCAGGCGCGCAGCCTCACCGCCATCGGCTGGGCGATCGCGGCCATGTTCGTGGTCATCCTCATCTACGACCAGCTCCTCTTCCGGCCGCTCACCGCGAGCGCCGACTGGTTCCGGCTCGAGCAGGAGGCGGGCCTGACGCCAACGCGCTCCTGGGCGCTCACCATGATGCGACGCTCGCGTCTCATCGCCTTCGGCCGGCGTGTGTTCGGCTCCGTGATCGATCTGCGATTTAGCCGCGGCCGCGCGCGCCGGCAGCGCCCGCCGCATGCCGAGGGCTCCGCCTCGAGCGCGCTCCTGGGGGAGGTGGCGTGGTATTCGGCCGTTGCGGTAATCGTCGCGCTTGCCGTGTGGCGTATCGGACTTTTCGTGCTGGACCATATTCCGATAGAGGAAGTCGGGAAAGTTGTCGGACTCGGCGCTCTGACGCTAATTCGCGTTGTCGTGCTCATTGCGCTTGCGAGCCTCGTGTGGGTGCCCATCGGCGTGTATATCGGAATGCGCCCGCGCCTCGCGCGCACGGTGCAGCCGATCGCCCAGTTCCTGGCCGCGTTCCCGGCCAACCTGTTCTTCCCCATCGTCGTTTCCGCCATCGTGGTGCTCAAGCTCGACCCGAACATCTGGCTGAGCCCGCTGATGGTTCTGGGCACCCAGTGGTACATTCTCTTCAACGTCATCGTCGGGGCCTCCTCGCTCTCCGTCGACCTCAAGTACGCCGGGGAGAACCTCGGAGTGCGAGGGTGGCTCTGGTGGCGGCGGATCGCGCTGCCGGCGGTGTTCCCGTTCTACGTGACCGGGGCCATCACCGCCTCGGGCGGCTCGTGGAACGCCAGCATCGTCGCGGAGGTCGCAGACTGGGGTAGCAAGCATCTCACCGCCGCGGGCTTGGGCGCCTACATCGCCGATGCCACGAGCGCCGGGGACTTCCCGCGCCAGGTGCTCGGCATCGCGGTGATGGCCCTCTTCGTGGTGGTGCTGAACCGCCTCTTCTGGCGGCCGCTCTATGCGCGCGCCGAGCGCAAGTTCCGGGTGAGTTAGACTGACATCGAGACCGCATCGAACCGTATGAACGCCAACGCGCTCGCGCTCAATCTCGCGCCGCTCCTCGCCGTGCAGGGGGTGTGCAAGTCCTTTCGCAAGCCCGATGGCGATGAGCTCGTCGTGCTCGAGAACGTCAACCTGACACTGCGGCCGGGGGAGATCGTCGGGCTCCTCGGGCGCTCGGGATCGGGCAAATCCACGCTCCTTCGGCTCATTGCCGGCCTCGATTGCGCGACGAGCGGGGTGGTGGACTACCACGGCGCCCCGGTCGCGGGGCCCGCGCACGGCATCGCCATGGTGTTTCAGAGCTTCGCGCTCTTTCCCTGGCTCACCGTGCTCGAGAACGTGCAGCTCGGGCTCGAGGCGCTGCGCCTGCCGGAGGTGGAGATCCGCAAGCGCTCGCTCCAGGCGATCGATCTCATCGGCCTCGATGGCTTCGAGTCGGCGTATCCGCGCGAGCTCTCGGGCGGCATGCGCCAGCGCGTCGGGTTCGCGCGCGCGCTCGTCGTGCATCCGAGCATCCTGCTCATGGACGAGCCGTTCTCGGCGCTCGATGTGCTCACCGCCGAGACCCTGCGCAGCGATTTCCTCGACCTGTGGGGCGAGGGGCAGCTGCCCATCCGATCGGTACTGCTCGTCACTCATAACATCGAGGAGGCGGTGCAGATGTGCGATCGCCTGCTCATTTTCTCGACTCATCCCGGGCGGGTCGTGAGCGACATCCCGGTCGATTTGCCCCACCCGCGCTCGCCCCCCGATCCGCGCTTTCGCGCGCTGGTCGAGCGGGTGTATGTGGAGATGACGGCGAAACCGCGCGGTGAGGCGCGCGCCGGGCCGAAGACCGAGCGCTTCGCCGGGACGGGCATCGGCACGACCCTGATCCACGTCTCCTCGACGCTGCTACAGGGCCTCACCGAGGCGGTGAGCGAGCCGCCCTACGGCGGCAAGGCGGACCTGCCGGTGATCGCCGAGGATCTGCACATGGAGCTCGATGACCTCTTCCGGGTCGGCGAGGCGTTGCAGATGCTGCGCTTCGCCGAGGTCGAGGGGGGCGATATCCGACTCACCGAGGCGGGACTCGCGTTCGCGCGCTCGGAGGCCGATGAGCGCAAGCACCTCTTCGCGCGCCACCTCCTCACTTACGTGCCGCTCGCGGCGCACATCCGCCGGGTGCTCGATGAGCGCAGCAGCCACACCGCCCCGAAGAGCCGCTTCTTCGATGAGCTCGAGGACTACATGGCCGAGGATGCGGCCGAAGGGACGCTGCGCACCATCATCAGCTGGGGCCGGTATGCGGAGGTGTTCGCGTACGATGATCAGCGCCAGGTCTTCAGCCTCGAGAATCCCACTTGAGCGGACATCCCGAGGCGGCCGATGCCCGCGCGCATCTGCTGATCGTCGATGACGATCAGGAGCTCTGCTCGATGCTGCTCGAGTACTTGGGCCCGGAGGGCTTTACCACCGAGGCGGTCGGCACGGGGACGGCGGCCATCGAGCGGGTGGGCCGCGGCGGCCTCGATCTGGTCGTGCTCGATGTCATGCTGCCGGAGCTCTCGGGATTCGAGGTGCTGAGGCGCCTGCGCGCGGTGAGCCGGATCCCGGTCATCATGCTCACCGCCCGGGGGGAGGAGGTCGACCGGGTCATCGGGCTCGAGCTCGGGGCCGATGACTATCTGCCCAAGCCCTTCAGCGCGCGCGAGCTCGTCGCGCGGGTGCGGGCGGTGCTGCGGCGCATGGCGGTCGATCCTCAGCAGCCGGCCACCGGCGCCCTCACCTGGGGGCCGCTCAAGCTCGATCTGCGGGCCCGGCGCGCGGAGGTCGAGGGCACCGACCTCGAGCTCACGGCCGCGGAGCTTCGGATCCTCGAGCTTCTGGTGCGGGCCGATACCCGCACCGTCGGGCGCGAGGAGCTGATGCAGCAGGCGCTCGGCCGGCGTCTGCTGCCGACGGACCGCAGCCTCGATACCCACGTGAGCAATTTGCGGCGTAAGCTCGTCAAGCTGACGGACCAGATCTCGGTGCTGAGTGTGCGCGGTTCCGGATACGCGCTGACGCAAAAGTAGCGGTTTTCAACGCATTCCATGCACTCGCTCTACTGGCGGATTTTCAGGCAATTCTGGCTCGCCATCGTCCTCATCCTGGTGGGGACGGTGATCGTCGCCGTGAGCGCCTCGATCCAGCGCCGCGACGAGGAGCCGTGGGTGCAGCGCGGACAGCTCTTCGCCGAGGCCGCCGTCGCGTTCGAGAACGGCGGGCCGGCGGCGCTGCGCGAGTGGCTGGACGATATCACCGACAACCCGGCGTTCTCGCGCACCTACGTGGTGGGGCCGGACGGCAAGGACATGCTCAATCGCAAGCTCCCGCACTACATTCTGGCGCCGCTGGTGGGGCGGACGAAGCTCGGTAAAAAGACGGTGCGCACCGGCGCCATCGCTCCGGTCGGCGGCGCGCTCGTGCTGGTCTCTCCGGATGGCACGACCTACCACGTCATCGTCGGACCCCTGCACGAGCATCCGTTGCTTTTCGGCGAGCTGCAGCTGCCCGCGGTCGCCGCCGCGACGCTCGCCATCGCCTTGTTGGTGAGCACGGTGATCTGCTTCTTTCTGACGCGCCATCTCGTCGGTCCCATCGATCGGCTGCGTCAGGCCACCCGGCAGATGGCGGCCGGGAACTTAAGCGTTCGCATGCTGCCGAGCTTCAAGGGGCGTCAGGATGATCTTGCGCTGCTGGCGGCCGATTTCGATGCCATGGCCGAGCGGGTGCAGATCCTGCTCGAGTCGAAGCAACAACTCCTGCGCGATGTCTCGCACGAGCTGCGCTCGCCGTTGACGCGCCTGCAGCTCGCACTCTCCCTCGCGCGGCGGCCGGATGCGGCCGTGGAGCGGCAGCTGACGCGGATCGCGGCCGAAGCCGATCGCCTCGAGCAGCTCATTGCGCGGATTCTCAAGCTGGTGCGGCTCGAGCGCCCGGCAAGCGCATTCCAGGGCATTCCGGTGGCGGTCGATAAGCTCCTCGAAACCATCGCCGAGGACGTCGCCATCGAGGCGGAGGCTCGAAGCTGCACGGTGACGCTGCACGCCGAGGTTGGGTTGCAGGTCGCGGGGGATCCGGAGCTGCTACGCAGCGCCTTCGAGAACGTGATCCGTAACGCCGTGCGCTACAGCGCCCCGGGGTCGGTGGTCGAGGTCAGGGGCTCGCGCAGCGCGCCGCGGGAGGGTAGCCCCGCGGGCGCCGAGGAAGCGATCGAGGTCACGGTGCGCGATCATGGACCGGGCGTTCCGGAGAAGGACCTGAAGCTCATCTTCGAGCCCTTCTATCGGGTCGATGCCGCGCGCGACCGCGCCGGCGGGGGCGATGGGCTGGGGCTTGCGATCGCGGCGCGCGCCATCGCCGTGCACCGCGGCAGCATCGAGGCGCATAACGCCCGCGAGGGAGGGCTCGAGGTCGCGATGCATCTGCCGGCGCTGCAGCACGCGAGGGAAGCGACGCCCGCCGCTCAGGCGGCTTGAGGTCACGAGCGCTCTGGCGCCCCTTGGATGGTTTAACACGTGCTGGTGGATAATCCACCATCAACGGTTAAGATGCGCACCCTGCGCGTCGTTGCCGTTACCGGACCGCGCCAGGCCGGCAAGAGTACCTTCGTCGAGCACCATCCGGCGCTCGCGGACCGGCCGTACCTCTCCCTCGATGATGCGCCGGTCCTCAGGCGCGCCCGCGAGAATCCCGCGGCTTTCGTGCGCGGACAGTTCGTTCTCACCGGCTCGGCAAATCTGCTCATGATGAAGCGCGTGAGCGACTCGCTTTCCGGGCGGGCCTACTATCTGCGCCTGTGGCCGATGACTCGCCGCGAGCAGCTCGGGTTGGCGGGCACGGGCTCGTGGGATCGCTTCTTCGAGGAGGATGCGGCGCGATGGCTCGAGGCGGTGAGGTCGACGGACAGTCCCGCAGCGTCGTGGCAGAGGCACGCGGCTCGGGGCGGATTCCCGGAGATCGCCCTGAGCGAGATCGGCGCCTCGGCGTCCGACCGCGCTCTGTGGTTCGACGGCTACATCACGACGTATCTCGAGCGGGACCTTCGAGATCTGGCGGCCATTGCCGACCTCGCCGACTTTCAGCGCCTGATGCAAGCCGCGGCCCTCAGGATCGGGAGTCTACTCAACCAGAGCGAGCTCGGCCGCGATGTGCGGCTGCCGGCCATGACCGTGCACCGGTATCTGAATCTTCGCGAGACCAGCTATCAGATCGTGCGGCTCGAGCCCTACGCGGTGAACCGCACCAAGCGGCTCATCAAGACCCCCAAGCTCTACTGGAACGACCCGGCGCTGGCGCTGCATTTGGCCCATGGGGGAGCGGACGCCGAACCGGCCGGGCCGCATTTCGAGAACCTCGTTCTCTGCGACCTGCTGGCTTGGCGCGATGCGCAGGCTCCACGGACCGCCGTCACGTTCTGGCGGACCGCCTCGGGATTCGAGGTCGATTTTGTGCTCGAGCGAGCCCGTGAACTCGTGGGAGTCGAGGTCAAGAGCACTTCCAGCCCGTCCCTCAACGACGCACGAGGGCTCAAGGCCTTCCTCGCCGAGCATCCGCGTCGCGCGCGCGGCGGACTCGTGCTGCACGGCGGCAAGGAGAGCTTCTGGCTCGATGAGCGCATCCTCGCGGTGCCGTGGTGGCGGGTGATGTGAGCGGGCCCAAGCCGTGGCCAAAAAAAAACCGCCTTGGCCAAGCCAAGGCGGCAGGCTTCCGACGGTGCTCGCATTTTGGCCCATGGGGCCAGCGAGAGTTGCCGGCGCTGCTCGGGTCTCAGGGAGGGGAAGTCCCGAGCGCGGCCGGCACACCGGGACCACAACGCAGTCGTGTGTGCCTCAATCCTCACTGGGTAGGACGCATGAAGCTGGCGGAAGTTGAGCGGGTTGACGTTTCTTTGGATTTCTCTGAGTCCCTTACGATCGAGGCTCGCGCATCGCCGCTCTTGCCAGGACGCGGCAGGAGCTGCCGAGTCGGGCGTGGGGGTGATTCCCCCCCGGTGCGCGCTGCGAAACTTTGAAGCCGCTACAATCATGCCGAAAGTGACCTATGGCCACGCTGCTTGAAAGAATGAACTCCGAGCGTGCCGGGCGGCGGGAAGCCGCACGGGCGGGGGCACGTGATCGTCTGCGGGCAGCCCTTGCAGAGCTGCTGCCGCCGGGCAGCGAAGTCTGGGTCTTCGGATCGATACTCAAGCCGGGAAGATTCCGTGAGGACTCCGATGTCGATATCGCGGTGCAATCCCTGCCACCCGGAATGTCCGAGGCCTGGCTGCAACACCAAGTGGCGTTGCGCATCGATCGCGGCGTCGATGTGTTGAGTCTCCGCGAGACCAGGCTGCGCGCGAGAATCGAGAGCGAGGGGGAGAAATGGACGCTATAGGCCTGACTGTTCTCATGCGCGAGCTTGCCGCGGACTGCGCGGTGCTTGCCGGCGCGGCGGGCAACGCCGCTCAATGGATCGCGCAGTCGGAAACAGGCCGACTGGAAGCCTGCGCGTATGAGATGAATCGGTTCTACACCGTGCTCGAGCGGATGCTCGAGCGAATCTGCGAAGGCTTCGAGAATCATCTCGAGAAGAGCGGCAACTATCACGAGAAGCTGCTGCAGCGGCTCGCACTCGATCTTCCGGGGCTGCGCCCGGCGTTTCTACCGCCCGAGGCGCTGCCGCAATTATCGGAGCTACGCCGCTTCCGTCATCTCGTTCGTCACGCCTACGATCTGTCGCTGCGCGCGGATAGATTAGGGGAACTGGTCGACATGGCGAAGCGCGTGAGCGCTGCTCTGCCGGCATGGTGCGACAGATTTTCCGCTGCGGTGCGCCGCGAGCAGGGGTGGTAGCAGCGCCTCGATGTACCTACCCGAAGCATTCAAAGCCGAAGACCTGCGCGCGCTCGATCGGCTGGCCGCCCACAATGCTTTCGGCACGCTGGTGTCGCAGAAGGATCAGGCACCCTTTGCCTCCCACCTGCCGGTGTTGTATCGCCGGGTCGAAGACAAGGTGACCCTCACCGGGCACTGGGCGCGCGCCAATCCGCAATGGCGGGACATCGAAGGGCAGCGGGTGCTCTTCATCTTTCACGGCCCGCATGCCTACATTTCCCCGCGCTGGTACCTGGAGCCCGAGAAGAACGTGCCGACGTGGAACTACGCGGTGGCGCACGTCTATGGGCCGGTGCGGATCATTCATGAGACCGAAGAGCTCGAGCGGATCGTCACGGCGCTCGCGGCGCAGTACGAGGCGGGAGCCGAGGCGCCGTGGCGGCTCGAAGACACGGGGGAGGCGGGGCGCTCGCGGCTGAACGCTATCGTTGGGTTTGAGCTGTCGGCGGAGGACGTGCAGGTCAAATTGAAGCTCGGCCAGAACCACGGCGAGGGCAATGTCCGGGGGGCGATCGAGGGCCTGAGGGCGCAGCGCTCGGCGGAGTCCGCCGAGGTTGCTTCGTGGATGGAGAGTGTCCTCAATCAGCGCTGAGTCGGCCCGACACCTTGGCAACGCGGTTTTCCTCATTACATATCGCATGGACGCGATTGGGCCGGGCGGACCATGGGACAAGCCGCTTAAAACCGGTCGACGTCGCCGGCGGATGCGTGGCGCAAGGCTTGTCGCGCTTCGACTACGGTGGTCTGCATGCTGCGCATCCCATCGTTCGATCGCGCGCTGTTCATCGTGGCGCACAGTCAGCTATTGGCTTGCGTCCTCAAATTAGCGCGGTTTCCAGAGATGTTTGATGGCGATCAAACGTCGGGTCCATCCGACCCCGATGGCCGCGGCCTTGACTCAACCAATGTCCGATCAGAGATGCGTCTGCGATTGGGGACAACCGGTTCCTGCTGCTGTTTCAAACACTTATCCGCATCAACGCAGTCCGTTTGACGTATCGGGTCTCCATTCGGAGACGCAATGGCTCCCGCCAGAGGCTGGACTGCGGGACCAAAACACCCAACATGTTGAATCACAACAGATCGTGATTCCCTGGCATGACACTTGCTGTCGAGCATCCGGTACCGCTGGCCGACAGTCGCTTGCCGCCGCGGACCAAATGAAACATTCCGTAGGCCCACGCCGGGGAGGAGATCTGCATGGGGCCACTGAAGACGCTGTGCGGCGTTGCCGCCGCCGTGCTGATCCTCTCAGGCTGCAACCATGGTTCAGCCTCGAGCTCGCCTTCCGCGAGCGCAACGGGCAATCCGTCCAGCGCGACGGGGAGCTCCGGAACGACTTCGGGCTCCACGGGCACCTCCTCGGGCAGCGGCACTTCCGCGGGCAGCGGCACCTCCTCGGGCAGCGGCACCTCCTCGGGCAGCGGCACTTCCTCGGGCAGCGGCACTTCCTCGGGTAGTGGCACTTCCTCGGGCAGTGGCAGTGGCTCAGGGAGTGGCAGCGGTTCGGGGAGTGGCAGTGGCTCGGGGAGCGGCACTGGCTCGGGGAGCGGCACTGGCTCAGGGAGCGGCACTGGCTCAGGGAGCGGCAGCGGCTCAGGGAGTGGCAGCGGCTCGGGGAGTGGCAGTGGTTCGGGGTCGTCGCCGCCGACTACGGGCAGTGCGACGCTCACCTGGACTGCCCCGACCACCAATAGCAACGGCTCGGCGCTGACCGATCTCGCCGGTTACCACATCTACTACGGCACCAACGCGAGCTCGCTGAGCACTGAGATCGACATCGCGAACCCGAGCACGTTGACTTACACGGTGACCAATCTCAGCGCGGGCACCTGGTATTTCGCCGTCACGGCGTACACGAATACCGGGCTCGAGAGTCCCCAGTCGAACGTCGGGAGCAAGACAATCAGCTGACGGGCGAGAGCGCGGCAAACCTGCACCTCGTTCAGATCCAGCGAATGTCGGCGTGCGCGAGCGGAAGGCGCCGAACACGAATGCCGGTCGCGGCGAACAACGCGTTCGCCAGGGCAGGGGCGAGCGGAGGAACGCCGACCTCGCCCATGCCGCCGATCGGGGCGTCAGGCGTCTCGAGAACCTTGACCTCGATCGCGGGAGCATCCGCCAGCCGAAGCACCGAGTAGGTGTCGAAGTTGCGCTGCAACTGACGACCCCGCTCGAAGATGACTTCCTCCCGCAAGGCGGCGCTGAGGGCGAAGAGCGTGCCTCCCTCGAGTTGCGCGCGGATGTTCGCCGGATTGACTGCCGTTCCGCAGTCGACGACGACCACGATCCGCTCGATGTGCACCGCTCCTGAGCCGTTGACCGAGATCTCGACAGCCTGCGCCGAGATCGAGCCGAATCCCTCGTGATAGGCGAGTCCGAGAGACCGATTTGCCGCGCGCGAGCCTTTCCAACCGCTGCTCTCCGCCAACACGCTGAGCACTCTTTGGCCCCTCGGACGGTCGCTCCCTAGAAGCCGCAGGCGATACTCGAGCGGATCGGCGCCGGCGGCGTGGGCGCACTCATCGAGAAAGGACTCGCGGAAGAATACGTTCTGCGAGGCGTCGACCGACCGCCAAAAGCCGACGCGAATGGGCGAGCTCACGCCGAGGTACTCTACACGGCTGCCCTCCAGGCGATAGGGCGTGGGATCGAGTCCCGCGGTGCGCGGCTGATCACCGAGACTCGCGATGCGCACCGAGAGATTGTCAGGCGCCCCCGTGGCATCGAGGCTCGACTCGAGCCGCGCGACCGCCATGGGACGGAAGCGATCTTGCACGCTGTCCTCTTCGCGCGGCCAGATGGCCTTGACGGCGACGCCGGCTTCGCGCGCGATCCGCGCGGCGGCGACGCCCTCGTCGGTGAAGAGTCGTCGCCCGAAGCCACCGCCGATCCGCGTGGCATGAACGCTGACCGCCGGCGGTAAGAGGAGCAGCGCTCGGGCGATCTTCAATTGCATCACGTGCGGCGCTTGGGTGGGCGCCCAGATCTCGGCCCCCAGGCGGTGCACGCGGGCCGTCGCATTGAGCGGCTCGAGTTGCGCGTGCATGAGGAGGGGCACCTCGTAGGTGGCGCGTACCACCCGCGAGTGGGACTGGCCCGGCTCATGGCTGCTCGATTCGACGCGCCGATGCAGTTCAGAGCGCAGCTCCTCGGTGTCAGGAGCGTGATCGGGAGCGCGCCACTTGAGGGCAGCGCTTTGCAGCCCGCGCCATGCGCTCCAATAATTCTTCGCCAGCACCCCGACCGTGTCTTCCAATGCGACGACGCGCACCACCCCCGGCTGGCGAAGTGCCGCCTGCTCATCGAGAGATTCGAGACGGGTGCCGGGCCACGGGCTTTGCGACACTGCCGCCATGAGCATCTCCGGGAGGCGCACATCGAGGCCGTAGCGGGCAGATCCATTCACCTTCGACCGCGCTCCCAAGCGCGCGAGCGGCTGGCCGATCGAGCTCCACGCCGCGCGGGGCTTGAGCGGTGGATCGGCAGGCGGGCGCAGCCTCGCAGCCGCCGCGGCGAGCTCACCGTAGCCGGCGCGATGGCCCGAGGCGGGATGAATGACAAAGCCGCGGGAGGCGCGGCAGTCAGTCACGTCCACGCCCCATCTCGAGGCGGCGGCTTCGATCAGCATCATCCGCGCTGCCGCGCCGATCGAGCGCATCGGTGTGAACATACTTTCCACCGACGTGCTGCCGCCGGTGAAGAATCCCATCGGCCTCGAATAAGCCCGCCAGATGGGCGCCACCTCGACGCGGATCTTCGCGGGATCGGCTTCCAGCTCCTCGTTGACAATCTGGGCGAGGGCCGACCACACCCCCTGGCCCATCTCGCTGCGGCTGCACAGCAGGCGCACCGAGCCGTCGGAGCTGATCCGGATCCAACCCGGGTCCCCCAGCGCGCGCGCATGAACCAGGCGCGACTCGAGCTCTCCGAGCTCGGGGCCGAAGCCGACGAGGAGGCCGCCGCCCACTGCGGCGCCGGCGATAAGAAGGTTCCGACGGCTGATCAGAGGCCGACGCGGATTTGCACCCTCGTCAGCGCGGTGCGCCATCGCTGGATGCTCGCGCGAGGCTCGATCCGCCGGGCACCGTCGTGGGTGCCGACCGGGTCCACTTGCGTCGCGCCTTCTTGGCGTAGGCTGCGATTCGAATGAGCCCGGCCACCAGCCCGAGCGCGAGGAACGGCAGGTAGCCGATAAGATGCAGCAGGCCGCCGCTCAGGGCTGAGTGGTGAAAATCCCGCAGAAAGGCGAGCGCGATGTAGTCCATTCCCAGCGTGCGCAGGCCCCACCAGAGAAATGCGGGCAGCTTCGCCAGCAAGGCAGGTATCGAGAAGAGCGCCAACAGGTAGGTGAGGAGGGCGGCGATGCCGAAGTAGATCGCCGAGGACGTAGGCACGGGTGGCTTGGGCGAGATATGGTAAATCCACATCACCAGGCAAAGGTGCGTCAGGTGGGCCGAGGCGAATGCGAGCCCGAGCTCGCGGCCGCGGCGCGCAAGAGGCTGGAAGGCAGGTCCGAAGAGGGTGGCGAGCGGCCCGCCGACGTAAGCCAGTATGAAGAAGCCGTACGACCAGCGCGCCGTCAGCTGCAGCCCGAGTATCGTGCCGTGCTGTCCAGCGCCGAACGCCGCGAGAACGAGAGCCGCAATCGCGAGCGAGCCGAGATAGGCCCCGCCCATCCACAGGCCGACTCGAGGTTTGTTTGCCGAAGAGCTCACTGGGTTCGTGTTGCGCCGCATCAAGCAGATGCTCGAGGCGGCTCTCGCAGCGCTTCAAGGTTCGTCTGACGCCGAAACCGGGGGGAAAGTTCGCCGCGGTCCTGGTGCTCGGCGGAGCGCGCTGCTTTAATGTTCGCGGATCAAAATAGAGCAAAGCGCGTTCGGCCGCAAGGCGGATTCGCGGTAGGACTGTAAAGTCTTTCGACCTGATAGCAGATGACATCTGACCCGATCGGAGTTGCCGGCCGTTACTCGGTGCGAGCGACGACACCCGAGGACGGCCCGGAAATCGTCGCCTTGATGGCGGACGCCGGCTTGCGGCCGAACGTGGAGCCGCAGGACCTGCATTGGAAGTACTGGCAGGAGCGCAGGGACTGGAGCGGGTCGCGCTCGTACGTGCTTTGCGACGGCGGAGCGATCGTGGCCCATGCGGCCGTCATCCCGTTGAGTTGTGAGGTTGAAGGTCGTCATATCAGGGTCGTGTATCTTATTGACTGGGCTGCCCGAGTGGGCGAGCCCGGAACGGGCGTGATGCTGTTGAGGCGCTTGGCGGCGCTCGGCGACGCTCTCATCGGTTTCGGGGGTAGTGACGCGACGCTCAAGCTCCTGCCGGTCCTCGGCTTTCGCAGATGCGGCTCGGTAACCCAGTACGTCCGCACGCTCCGTCCACTGAAGCTGCTGAGTGACGCTTCGCAACCGAGGAGCTGGAGACTGTTACCCCGCCTAGCTCGGAGCGCCGTATGGTGTATCACGGCACCTCGTCCCGACCGCGATCAGTGGCGGGCACGCCGGGTTTCGGTGGACCAACTCCATGCGCTCGCGCCCTTTCTTTCCAGATCGGGAGGTGCGGTGACCGCCTTCGAGCGAAATGAGGCTCTGTTGGGCTACGCACTGAGCTGCCCGATCGTTCCCATGGAGCTCTTTGTGCTCGAGCATGCCGGTCGTGCGCGGGGGTATTTCATCCTGGCGTTCGTCTCCTGCCAAGCGCGCCTGGTGGATTGTTGGGTGGATTCCGATGCCCTCGCGGATTGGTGTGCCCTTATCCAATGCGCGGTGCACCAGGCGGGGCAGAGGAAGGCAATCGCGGAACTCGCAACCTGGGGCAGCGACCCGATGCTCTCGGCGTGCCTCGAGGAGTGCGGCTTTCATCCACGTTCTGGTGTGCCCATCCTTGTGCGAAGCGGTCGTTCGGCTGGCATCGCGACGCCGACGTTCCGCGTTCAGATGCTGGACAGCGATGCCGCCTATCTTTACGGCGAGGGGCGGATGCTTTGGGCCTAAGCAGCCGGTAACGCCCGTCTCACCTGTCACGCGAGGATTTGCCCTTCGAGATTCTTCAGCCCAAGATGATCCACCAACGGATCCGGAGACCCCTTATGGCGGATGACTCGAACGAACCCACCGCCGTCATGCCGAAACCCCCTTTTGCGGGGGACCTCGCGCAAGCGAAGGCCCAGGTCAGCGAGGGGGTGCTTGAAGTGCCCGGCGAATGGATCCTCCATCACCGGGGTCGATTGAACGGCGCTTGCATCGCTTGGCGGCTCACAGGCCCGGCGGATGCCCCACTGGTATGCGCCATGGGAGGGATCTGGTGCGATCGACGGCTCTTTGATCCCGAGCATGCCCACAGAGGCTGTTGGAGCGAGGTCGTCGGTCCTAGACGTCCTCTTGACTCCTCGCGGTTCCGGATCCTGAGCTTTGATTATTTGGGAGGCAGCGCCGATACGACCGGTCCCGAGCCGGGCGTTCCCTTTCCGAGCATCTCAACCTACGATCAGGCCGATGCTCTGGGTCGGCTGCTCGAGCATCTGAAGATTCGATCGTTGGGGGCGCTCATCGGGGGCTCCTATGGCGGAATGGTCGCGCTCGCTTTCGCCGAGCGAAACCCGGAGAAAGTCGCCTCCCTGTTCATTGTCTCCGCCGCGGACCGCCCGCACCCGATGGCGATCGCATGGCATAGCATCCAGCGGCACATGGTGCGGTTCGCCATCGATTGCGGTCGCCCGCAGGAAGGGCTGATGCTCGCACGGGCGGTCGCACTGTCGCTTTATCGAAGCTCCGAGGAATTCGCCGCGCGCTTCCCGGTGACCCCAAGCCTGAGCGGCGAGCAATTCGTCTTCCCCGTCGAGCGTTACCTGTTCCCTCAAGGAGGGGGGGCGGCGGATTTTCGCGCCGAGGCCTTCCTATGTCTTTCCGAGTCGCTCGATCTGCACAACGTCGATGTCGGTCGGGTCTTCGTCCCGACGCTCGCGGTGGCCTCTCGAGAGGACCAGCTGGTGCCGCTAAGCGACGTGCGGGCTCTGGTTGCGCGGATGGCCGCCGCCAATCTGCAGGAGATCTCCTCGATCCACGGACACGATGCCTATCTGCGCGAACCCGAGCAGCTTCGTGGGCTTTTGGCGAC
>JBAUOO010000232.1:0-33360 GCA_049579785.1 Steroidobacteraceae bacterium | reverse complement strand
CGTCAACAGAATCTAGCCTATCGGGTTGTACGAGGAGCCAGTGCTCTCTCGTCGAGACGTGCGCCTCTCGCTGATGTGTAGCGTGAAGAAGCAGTCCCATTCTGTACGTGTGAACCAGAGTCGAAGAGTCACCCGGTTTCGCACGGAATCGGCGTCCAACCAGAGCCAATCAGGGCCTGTCAAGGCATCTCAACCCGTCGGCTCGGCGGCTGTGGTGACTCTGGGCTCTGGTGCATTGACGGCAGAGCCTCGGATCGGGACCAGCACCGCCAAGGTTCGGTGCCCGGACATGCAACCTCCGCTCGGATATGCGTCGACATCAATCACGCCAGGGATCGAAAGCCGATTCCGGAGAAGAGCCGGCAAGCTATTGCTCCATCGAGACTTTCGGCCCTGCACCGAGCGCACGCAACGCATCCAGCAACGCCGACTCACGTGCGCGCGAGTCGCTGAGGAGAGCCTCACTGTCGCGAGCCTGCGCGCGTAGTCTGCGCACGACGAAATTCGCCAATCGGATTCCTTTGCGGTCGCTCCGATAGGAGCCGTAGAGGACGAGAATTCGCTTGCCCACGAGTGCTACCTCGAAGGGCTGACGTCGTGCGGTGGGTGGTCGTTACGGAATGGAAGCGCCCAAGAGAATCGGAAAGGCGTTTTCACACCCGAATCCTCCCCTCTCGTCACAGAGCGGCGAGCAGGGGCGCTGCGGGAAGAGGCGATGCCTTTCGTTCACCGCGCACCACCGCCCGCATTTCCTCGCGCAGAGATTTGCGTGTCATCCTCGTCCTCCTCTACCTCTAATTCGACCTCATCTGCCTCGAACTCGAACGGCCGTACCCGCTGCAGCCAGGCCTGATGTCGCATCTCGTTCCGACCGCCCGAATTGCCCTTGACAATAGTTGCCTGATCAAGTATTGTTTAGACAAATATTGCAGGAGCAAGTATGACCGAGCCCCATTACACGATCGAGACGCTCGAACCCGGCACGAGCGTCGGTTTCCTGGTGAAGCGCTGCGGCGTGCTGATGACGAGGATCGCCGAACGGCGCTTCGGGACCGAACCCGTCTCGTTCACGCAGTGGCTCGTGCTCGCGAACCTGGCCCGGTTCGAGCACGTTTCGGCAACGACGCTGAGCGAGGAGACCGGCTATGACATGGGCGCGCTCACCCGCATCGTCGATGGCCTCGAGAAGGACGGCCTCGTGCGGCGCGAGCGCTGCAAGCACGATCGGCGCGCGGTCGAGATCGCGCTGACGTCCGAGGGTCGGCGTCGCCTGCAGGGCGGCAAGCGCGTGGTGGCCGACCTGCTGAATGAGGTGACGGCGCCCTATACCGAGCGCGAGCTCGAGACTCTCGTCGGATTGATGAAGCGGATGCTGCTCAAGCTGCAGGAATCGGAGGCTGAGGCCCGCGCACGGCCCGCGCCACAAGCGCCCAAGCCACGCACCAAGCGGCGCCCGATTTCGGGAGGTGCCTGATGATTTCGGTACATGCACCGGTCAGGCCTTCCGCCTGGATTTCACGGGGTGCGGGACTGCTCAAGACCTTCGGCCCCTATGCGGCTCTCGAGCTCGTTCTGCCCGGAGGGAGCCTCATCGCGATCTCACTCTGGCTGTACCAGCATCGCCACGGGGGCACCCGCACCCCCGGTGTATCCCGCTCGAGGCGGCAAAAAGGTATCGGCTGGTCTCGAACGCTGCTCGTGAGCGTCGGAGCTGCCCTTCTCGCCGGCTGCACCGTCGGCCCCAATTTCGTGCGTCCCGATGTTCCCCGGATCGCCTATGCGCACGCCGTGCCCGCAACAGACACGATGCAGAGCTTCGCGTACGGAGGTGGCGTGGCGGGCGACTGGTACCAGCTGTTCCGCTCCGACGCGCTCGATCACCTCGTGCGCGAGGCTCTCGCCCATAACCCCGATCTCGATGGCGCTCGCCACGGTCTCGCCGCGGCACAGGATGAGCTGCGGGCGGTCTCGGGCACTGCCCTCCCCCAGATCGATGCCACCGGTCAGGTCGGCCGCGGGCACGTGAACGGCAGCGAGCTCTACGAGCCGGTGCGCGCGCTGAGCGTCACCGGCAATCGTTACGAGATCGGGCCCTCGCTCGCCTACGACCTCGATCCCTTCGGCGAGATACGCCGCTCGATCGAATCGCAGCGGGCGCAGACCGCCGCCGCGCGCGATCAGCTCCGGGATACTTATGTGACGCTCGTCGATGAGGTCGTCGTCACGGCCTTCGACTACGCCGCCGTGCGCGCGCAGATCAAGGTTACCCGCTCGCTCGTGAGCGAGCTTCAGGCGCAGTACGAGCTCACCGTGGAGCTCGAGCAGGCGGGCAAGGTCATCCACAGCGATACCCTGCAGGCGCAAACGCAGCTCGAGAACGTGCGTGCGACGCACCCTCGCCTCGAGCAGCAGCGCGATACCTATCGCTATGCGCTCGCGCAGCTCACCGGGCAAACACCCGATGCGTTCAAGATCCCTGACCTGACGCTCGCGGACTTCACGCTGCCGCACCAACTGCCGGTCTCACTACCCTCCAGGCTCGTGCAACAGCGCCCCGACATCCTCGCGGCCGAGGAGAACCTGCACGCGGCAAGCGCCGAGATCGGCGTGGCGACGGCCGCGCGGCTGCCGCAACTGACGCTCTCCGCCGACTATGCCCAGCAGGCCAGCGCGCTCAACGATTTGTTCACCGAACCGGGCGGCGTGTGGTCGGCCGGCCTCGGGCTCGCGGCGCCCCTCTTTCACGGCGGCACGCTCGCCGCGCGGGAGGCTGAGGCCAAGGAGCGCTACGCCCAGGCGCTTTCGAGCTACCACGGCACCGTCATCACGGCGTTCGTCGAAGTGGCCGATGCCTTACAGGCGCTACAACACGATGCCGACAGCTACAGCGCGCACAACCGGGCGCTTCAAGCCGCGCGCGCGAACCGGGAGCTCGCGGCGGCCGAGTACCGTGCGGGCAAGTACACGGAGCTTCAGGTGCTGACCGCCGAGCAGCAATACCAGAGCGCCGCCCTCACCCAGGTGCAGGCCAACGCTGAGCGCTTCACCGATACCGCGGCGCTGTTTCGCGCGCTGGGCGGTGGCTGGTGGAATGACTCCGAACCTGCACTCGCGAGCGCGACCGCCTCGCACTCCGCGCTCATACCCAATCGCAACCGTCCGAATCTCTCAGGGAGCAACACCCATGACTGAGCCGCAAGCCGCAAAGCCATCCGCGCCCGCGCGCACCTGGTTGCGTCGCGGACTGCTTCTGCTGGCGGCCACCCTTGGCGCCATCCTCATCGGAGGCTATTACCTCCTTTTCATGAGGTATCACGCCACCACCGACGATGCCTACGTGAATGGCAATCTCGTGCTGCTCAGTCCCCAGATCAGCGGCACCGTGGTCGCGATCAATACCGATGAGACGCAGTACGTCAAGCGCGGGCAGGTGCTGATTGAGCTCGATCCGCACGATGCGCAGATCGCCCTCGCGCAGGCGAAATCCACTCTCGCCGAGACGGTGCGCGATGTGGCCCAGCTCTTTGCCGAGGAGCGCCGCGATGTCGCCCTCGTCAACGCCGAGCAGACTCAATTGAGCCAGTCGAGCGAAGACCTCGCGCGCGACCGCTCGCTCACGGCGGTCCACGGCGTATCCCTTGAGGATCTCGAGCACGATGAGAACGCGGTGCGCAGCGCCCGCGCCGCCCTTGAGCAAGCGCAGGCGACCCTCGCCAGCACGCGCGATGCGATCGCGGGAACGACGCCGCGGACCCACCCCCGGGTACTTGGGGCCGAGGCCAACCTGCGCGCGGCGTGGCTCGCGTTGGCGCGCACGCAAGTGGTGGCGCCCGTCTCAGGTTACGTCGTGCGCCGCTCCGTCGAGCTCGGCGAGCAGGTGACGCCCTCGAGCGAGATGCTCGCGCTCGTGCCGGAGCGCTCGATGTGGGTCGATGCCAACTTCAAGGAGAGCCAGCTGGGAGACCTGCGCATCGGCCAGCCCGTTGCGGTGACCGTGGATATGTATGGCTCGCATGTTCGCTATCGGGGCAAGGTGCTCGGCCTCACCGCGGGCACCGGCAGCGCACTCGCGGTGCTGCCCACGCAGAATGCCTCGGGCAACTGGATCAAGATCGTGCAGCGCCTGCCGGTGCGCATAGGCCTCGAGCCCGGCGAGCTCGCGCAACATCCGCTCTTCCTCGGTCTTTCCGCGGATATCGATGTCAACGTGCGCCATGAGAGTGGCTCCGCCCTCTCCCGCCTTCCCGCCTGGCCGGCGGCGCAGCGCACCGGCGTTTATGAGGATCAGGAATCGGGCGCCACCGAGGCGATCAACGCCGTCATTGCCGCGAATCTGCCGGCAAGCAGTAAGACCCTTTACGCCCGCACGACCGCCGGAAACAGGCCGTGACGAGCGCTACGCGGGAGGCGAGCGCGATGGGCTCGTGGATCATCGCGCCGGTGGTCGCGCTGGCGGCCTTCATGGAGATCATGGATATCTCCATCGCCAACGTCTCGCTGCCTCATATCGCAGGCGCCCTCTCCTCGAGTCAGGACGAGTCCACCTGGGTGCTGACGAGCTATCTTGTCACCAACGCGGCGGTCATGCCGATCTCGGGCTGGCTCTCCGCCCGCTTCGGTCGCAAGCGCTTTTTTCTCGTGTGCATTTTGGGTTTCACCGTGGCCTCGCTCCTTTGTGGCCTCGCGCCGAGCCTCGCGACGCTGGTAATCCTGCGCGCCGCACAGGGCGCCTTCGGCGGCGGCCTGCAGCCGATGGGTCAGGCCATCCTCACCGACAGCTTCCCGGCCGAGAAACGGGGCATGGCGACGGCGATCTACGGCATCGCCGCCGTCGTGGCGCCGACGATCGGTCCCACCCTCGGCGGGTGGATCACCGACAGTTACGATTGGCGTTGGATTTTCCTCATCAACGTTCCGGTCGGCATCGCGGTCTTCGGCCTCGTGAGCGCCTTGATCCATGAGCGCGCGCCGGGCCGGGATTCCCGCCCGCAATCGTCCATGGACTGGACGGGCTTCGGATTCGTGGGCTTGAGCTTGGGGTGTTTTCAGGTCGTGCTCGATCGCGGCCAGCAGGATGATTGGTTCTCCTCCCCCCTCATCACCGTGCTCGTGCTGGCTTCGGCCATCGCCTTCGTGCTCCTTATCTGGCGGGAGCTCAAGGCGCGCGAGCCGCTGGTCGATGTGCGACTGCTCCTCGAGCGCGACTTCGCCGTGTCGTTTGGCCTCATGCTCATGCTCGGATTCATGCTGCTCGGCAGCACCTATCTCATCCCCGCCTACACGCAGAGCCTCATGGGCTATCGGGCGGTGGATGCGGGCATGGTGCTCACGGCGGGCGGGATCGCCATGATCGCGCTGCTGCCGCTCGTCGGACGCGCGATGAACAAAGTGGACCTGCGCCTGCTCATCGCGGTGGGCCTCGTGGTCGGGGGCTTGAGCCTGCTTTGGATGACGAACTTCTATCTCGGCATCTCGTTCGATTGGCTGGTGCTCGCGCGCGTGATGCAGGCGGCCGCGCTCGCCTTCCTCTTCATCCCCATCAACACGCTCGCCTTCCGCGATGTCCCGCCCGGCAAGACCGACAACGCCTCGGCGCTCATCAACTTGGCGCGAAACTTCGGCGGCAGCATCGGCATCTCCGTCGCCTCGACCCTGCTCACGCGGCGGGAGCAGTTCCACCAGAGCCGCATCGTCGAGCTCCTGCAGGGCATGAACCCCGCCTACAGCAATTACGCGCATCACTTGGCTGCCGCACTCGGCAGCACGCCGAACTCTCAAGTGACGCTCGCGGCCGTCTATCAGAACGCGGTGCAGCAGGCGACCTTACTGTCGTACCTCGATGACTTCAAAGTGCTGGGTCTCACCTTCCTCGCCTTGCTCCCGCTCCTACTCTGGGTGAGGCCCGGGAAGGGCGGCGGCCGGTCGGTGGCCGTGCACTAGACATGTCTCGATCGGTCAATCCGTACTATTCAGGATCGCCAAGCGATCATTTCGACGGCCTGCGCTTCTTCAACCCGGGTCATTCCGAAACCGATCGCGGCTTTCGCGACCTCTTGCGCTGGAAGCTGAAGGAAAGGGCCGCCGTGTGGCCGCACTCGGTTCCGGTGCGGCAGATCGTTCCGGACGCACGCGTCAGCGGGTTGCGAGTGACGATCGTCGGTCATGCGAGTGTGCTCATTCAGGCGGGCGGCATCAACGTCCTCACCGATCCCGTATGGTCGCAACGGGCGAGCCCGCTCCCGTTCTTGGGTCCCCGGCGGGTGTGGGCGCCCGGAATCGCATTCGAGGCCTTGCCCAAGATCGACGCCGTGCTGCTCAGCCACAACCATTACGATCATATGGACATGGCGAGCCTGCGCCGGCTCCACCACGAGCACTCTCCTCTCATCGTGACGACGTTGGGAAACGATGCGATTTTGCGGCGGGCCATTGCCGGCATCCGGGTGGCGGCTCGCGACTGGTGGAGCCGCATCGACATCGGCAACGGTGCCGAAGTGACGATCGTCCCCGCCTATCATTGGTCCTCGCGCACGGGGCGCGATCGGCGCATGGCGCTCTGGGGCGGTTTCGTGCTGAGCACGGTGGCCGGCAGCGTCTACTTTGCCGGTGACACCGGTTACGGTGATGGGCGCATCTTTCGCGAGATGCGCCGCCGGGTCGGCAGGCCCGCCCTGGCGCTGCTCCCCATCGGCGCGTACGCGCCGCGCTGGTTCATGAGCGCGCAGCACACCGATCCCGACGAAGCCGTGCGGATCCTCGAGGATCTCGAAGCTGCGCGCGCGGTCGGGATCCACTGGGGGGTCTTTCAGCTCACCAATGAGCATCGGCAGGAGCCGCCGGAATTGCTCCTCGAAGCCCTCACGCGCCGCGGGATCGCCGAGGAGCTATTCCCCGCCGGAGAGCCGGGACTTGCTTATGGGCCGTGAGCCGCTCACATCAAAAGCGGTACTGTCGATCCTGAACCCCTGCCCTTCGGCCTCGAGCGTGACCGCGGACTCGGTCGTGAGCTCTCCAGTGTACCCCGCGCGCGTGGCTTTTTGTGGTGATGAATCTCGCCCTTCTCGTCGCGGGCATCGGATCCGGCGTCGGATCGCATTTGGGCGCGGCGAGACTCATGTACGGCATGGGCCGCAGCAATGCCCTGCCGCCGGCGTTCTTCGGGGCCGTGGATCCGAAGCGCCGCATTCCGCGCAACAACGTGATTCTCGTGGGCCTGATCGCGCTCTGCGGGGCCTTTCTGATCTCCTACTGGCTCGGAGCCGAGATACTGAATTTCGGGGCGCTGCTGGCGTACATGGGTGTCAATGCCGCCGCCCTGGCGCGCTACTACGCCCGCAGCCCCGCGAAAAGATGGCGCGACCTCTGGCCGCCCGCGGCCGGAATCGTGACCTGTCTGCTACTCTGGCTCAACTTGAGTCTCGCCGCGAAGATCGTCGGCGTGAGCTGGATGATCGTGGGAGTGATCATCGGCGCCGTGCGCACGCGAGGGTTCCGCCCAGGGGCGCTGCGCTTCGAGGCGAGTCCCGAAGATTGAACGGACGATCTCATGAGAGAGCCCGCAGAGCCTGAGCGCGGCACCGTCTATTGATTTCGTGGCCACTCAAGGCAGTCCTGCTCGTTCCCGGTCACTACCGTCAGGTTGTGCCGAATTCCGGATTGGCGCGCTTGCACGGCGGATTGCGTGGATTCGATGGTCCTCACCGAGGATGTCCCCATGCTTCGCTGAACGCCTGCCGCCATTGTTCCGATTGCGCTTTTACCCGCGCTGCGTTCTGCGCCAGTGCGCGCTTTGTGGCCGCACTGTCTGCGGCGGCCGCCTTGAGAAAGGCAAGATTTGATCTGGCCGCATCGCCGGCCACCAGATAACAGCTTCCGGCCAGCCGAAACCGAGCATCTCGAAAGGCGGCATCGGCAAGCTCGCGGGCGCGGTCGTGATCCGATGCCGGACAGGTCACCGAGCTTGCAGTGACGGTGACGGTCTGCAACCGGGCGCCCCCTGCGCCCGAGCTGGCTGCATTCTGTGCGATCGCCGGGTACGTGATCGGAAAGAAGACGATTAGAGCCACGGGTATCGCGAAGCGTCTCATGGGACCGAGCGCTGGCGGACCGCGCGGGGCCATGCGCGATGGACAATATGCGAAGGGCATTGGTGTAGAAAATCTCCAGTTACAACGGAAACGCTCGAAATGATTAGAGCTTTCCTGGCGACCATCCTCAAGATGGCGGTCGGAAATGCAGCATTTCTCGGCGGTACAACTAAGACCGCCACCGAAGTCATTTCCTCCTGCGCAACGGACAATCGAGCGTCAGTATCTTGCCGGGTTCCAGCGGCAACCGTATCTTCAACGATCTGGGATTCGCCCGGCCTCGATGACTCTCGACGGAAGTTGGCCCGATCGTCGCACTCTAGTGCTACCGTCGCTGCAGTGTGCCCTGAGGGGCAGACACAGCGCTCGAGCAGCCACAGGCGGAGGGTACCCTCGAGCGCTTACGCTTTCGATTGGCGAGAGGGACCGCTAAATGCCCACAGACGGTCTCGCGCTAGCTGGGATAGAGATCGGGAGCGGCGCGTGGTTTGGTCCATTTGAACGATCGTGGTCTCGGCTGTTGCAACGCATTTGCCGTTCTGGAATATCGCCTGCTCGAGTTTGACGGAGCTGCGGCCGATTGACGCCACACGGGTCCCAATCGTGACCTCGCCCGGCCAGGTGACCTCGGATCGAAAATCGAGGACGAGCCGCGCGATTACGAATGCGCTTCCGGGATCGGCGAGCGAATCGCCAGAGCCATGGAGAATCTCGACTCGCCCAGTCTCAAGAAACGTGGCAAATACGGCGTTGTTCACATGCCCTTGCCGATCCGTATCTCCATAGCGAATCTTGTCCGAGGTCCGCGCGGGGAAGTCCTCGAGGGCACTCTCAGGGGCCATCCCATTCTCCGACACCTTGCAGTTCCTCACGGGAAGCAACGCGCCAGCGAGGCCTCTTCAGCTCCTTACATGTCACGGCTGAAACTTCATGATAGAGCCCAGCAACCCCGGGAAGCGCGCGTTCATGTCATCCCAGCGTACGCGATTGAGATTCTCGACCCCCTGCTTTGTCGTGCGGATCAACCCGGCATCGCGCAAGATCCGGAAATGATGTGATAGCGTCGATTTCGCCATTTCCGGGCAGGGCGCCGCGCTCGAGCAGGAAAGGCAGCCGTCGCGTCTCTGAAGTAGCTTCTTCAGGATCTTGAGGCGCATCGGATCGCTCAGCGCGCCGAGCACTCCGGCGAGGGTGATGTCCTCGGTCGCAGGATGCACGAAATGAGTCATAGCTCATGCCAATACGGTCTTGGCCTAGGTTCTATAGTTCAATAATACTGAACTATAGGCATTGTAACGCAGGAGACTCCCGATGAAAAGGCTTGAAGGCAAAGTGGCGGTAGTGACCGGCGGCAACAGCGGCATAGGGTTAGCGAGCGCCAAGCGACTGCATGAGGAAGGCGCACGAGTGGCGATCACGGGTCGGGATCGCAGGACGCTCGATGCGGCGGTGAGCGCCGTTGGCGCGGGGACCGTGGCGATCGAGTCCGACGTATCGAAGCTCGAAGACATCGACCGGCTGTTCTCAGTGATCGAGTCCGAGCTCGGCAAGATCGATGTGCTGTTTGCGAACGCTGGCATCGCGAAATTCGCGCCCTACTCCGCCTCGCAGGCGGCCGTTTTTGACGAGCTGTTCGCGACCAACGTAAAGGGGGTGTATTTCACGCTCCAGAAGGCGCTCCCTCATCTTAACGAAGGGGCGTCGGTGATCCTCAATACCAGTGTCGTCAGCAGCAAGGGAACTGAGAACATGGGAATCTATGCCGCCACCAAGGCCGCCGTTCGCTCCTTCGCCCGCACGGCCGCCACCGAGCTTCAGGGCCGGAACATTCGCGTCAATGCGGTTGCGCCGGGGCCGATTGCCACCCCGATTTTTGGCCGCGCTGGCTTGACGGAGGAGCAGATTCAGGGCTTCCAGGCCAACGTATCCGCCAGGGTCCCGATGCGACGAATCGGCCGCCCCGAGGAGGTCGCAAGTGCAGTGGCGTTTCTCGCCTCTGACGATGCCTCCTACATCACCGGAGTCGAGCTGAACGTCGATGGAGGTATGGCAAATCTCTAGTCAGGGCGGGCAGCTCGCTTGGGGTCGATCATGGCTCGTGTCGTGACTGCCCAGTTCCCTGAAAACCGGCAGAACTGATCCACCGGCCACGCCTCAGCAGCGACGATCTCTACACGCCGCGCCGCGCCGCGATGGGTGGGCTCGGCGTGGCATGCCTGCCTACGCTGCTCATCGCGGATGCTTTATCCAACGGTACCCTGGTTCGGTTGCCGCCTTCGTTGAGCTCTCGAGCGGCCATCGTGCATGCCGTGTTCCCATCGAGGCGCGGGATGGTGCCTGCAGTCCGCGCTCTGCTCGATTCCCTTGCGGAAGGCTTGGCGGCGAATCCGTGGCTCCTCGACGATGGGTCGAGCCATCGCGGTCAACCGCCGCGTTGAACCGTCCCAGTCGCCCGCTTCACGGCACCCGTGCTTTACGGTCGGCGTGAGCAGGAGTAGCGTCAGCACAAGGTCTTATCTGCGTGCTGATCAGCTTAGGGCAAGGCTTGCCCGAGTCTCTTCGCGCTGTTCACCAAGAGACCCAATCATCTGGAACCTTGTTGTCCGAAGAGGACGATACCCTCCAACTACCCGGAGCCTCGCCGATGAAATACAGAAAACTCGGGAACACCGGACTCATCGTGAGCGAACTGGCGCTCGGGACGATGCAGTTCGGCGGCAAGATGAACATGGGCAACCTCGGCCAGGAAGACACGACCCGAATGGTGAAGGTGGCGCTCGACAGAGGCATCAATTTCATCGATACCGCGGACGTGTACAGCCTCGGGGAAAGCGAGGCTCTCATCGGTAATGCCGTCAAGGGCGTGCGGTCGGAGATCGTCATCGCCACGAAAGCGCGGCTTCCGATGAGCGACAATCTCAATCGCAGCGGCGCCACCCGGGTGAACATGATGCGCGAGGTGGAGGGAAGTCTTAAGCGGCTGCAGACCGATTACATCGATCTTTACCAGGTGCATGGCTGGGACAGCAACACGCCGCTCGAGGAGACACTGCGCACGCTCGACGATGTCGTGCGCCAGGGGAAGGTTCGGTACATCGGGCTTTCCAATTTCATGTCGTGGCAGGCGGCCACTGCCGTGATGCTGCAGGAGCGCCTGGGACTCGAGAAATTCGTGACGGCGCAGATGTACTACAGTCTCGTCGGTCGAGGTCTCGAGCACGAGTTTCAATCGTTCGCGCAGTACCACGACATCGGTATCCTGGTGTGGAGCCCCCTTGCCGGCGGCTTCCTCACGGGCAAGTACAGCCGCGCCAACCCTGCTCCCGCCGGCACCCGATTCGCGGAGGCGGGTGCGTTCGTACCCTTCGACAGGGAAGTGGGTTACCGCATCGTGGAAGCGCTCAAGGACGTGGCGGATCGGCATGATGCCAGCGTTGCCCGTGTGGCGCTGTCGTGGGTGCTGGCCCGGCCCGCCGTCAGCAGCGTGATCGTGGCCGCCCGGAAGGTCGAGCAACTTGAAGACAACATCCGCGCCGTCGATCTTCGGCTCTCGGATGAAGACATCCAGCTTCTGGATGCCGCCTCGGATCCGGGCATCCCGTATCCCAAATGGATGGTCCTGCAGCTCGACACGGCAGAAGATCCGCGTTCGAAGGCGCTCCATCCTGAACGCTATGCGGAGGGAGATCCCTGGAAGGATCGGCGCGGGACCCGGTGGTCCGGCTGAGAGCGCCCCACACCGCTCACGGCAGCGCAAGCGAACTCGGTTCCCGCGCACCTCGCCAATCACCGCAACGGAGATGAGCTTATGAAACTCGGATTTATCGGACTGGGACGCATGGGAGCCGGCATGGCGGCCAATCTTGTGAGGGCCGGAAACGAGGTCCGCGTGTTCAACCGTACCTCAGGCCGTGCCGGCCCGCTCCTCGAGCTCGGCGCGCGCGAGGCCGGGAGTGTTGCCGAAGTGTGTGACGCTGAGGTTGTGATCACGATGCTCGCGGACGATGAGGCCGCATCGAACATAACCTTTGGCGACGGCGGTCTCATCGCTCATCTGCCGAAGGGCGCGGTCCATGTGTCAATGAGCAGCATCAGTGTCGCGCTTTGCCAACGCCTGGCACGCGCGCATGCGGAGGCCGGTCAGCGTTATATTGCCGCTCCGGTGTTCGGGCGCCCAGCCATGGCGGCGGCAGGCAAACTCTTCATCGTCGTGGCGGGCGATGCCGCGACCATCGAGGCTTGCCAGTCGCTCTTTCGGGTATTGGGACAGAAGACCATTGCGATCGGCAAGGACCCGGCGGCCGCCAACCTCGTCAAGCTCAGCGGAAATTTTCTCACCGCCGCCGCCATTGAGGCGATGGGCGAGGCGATCGCCCTCATCGGCAAGGCCGGCATCGACCGGCGAGCCTACATCGAGCTCCTGACCGCGACCGTGTTCAATGGCGCGCCGTACACGATCTACGGGCCGCTGATCGCCGAGGGTAAATACGAGCCGGCCGCCTTCGCCGCGCCGCTCGCGTACAAGGATATCCGCCTGGCGCTCGCCGCGGCCGAGAGCCTGCGGGTCCCCATGCCGCTCGGCAGTCTGTTGCACGATCGCTTTCTCCGTTTGCTTCAGGAGGGAGGGGACCGCCTCGACTGGGCTGCGCTCGGCGCGCTGGCGGGTGAAGATGCCGGCGGAGAAGCCCCTGGGGCGCAGGCGCAACCGCCCGCCATCTCGGGTGGCCAGTCGGCGCCCGCGCGCTCCTAGGTCCGGCCTCTAACACCCCTCCCCCAGGCCGCCCAATGGCCGCCTGCGGCGTCATCAGACGAGCTTCGCCTCGAGGGAGATCTCGGCTTTGAGCAGCTTTGAGACCGGGCAGTTCTTCTCTGCATCGCCGGCCACCCGCGCGAACGCCTCGGCATCGATGTTCGGCACCTTCGCGCGCAGGGTGAGCGCCGAGCGGCTGTTCCGAAATCCCTGACCTTCGGGCTCGAGCGTGATGGCGCACTCCGTCGCGAGCTCCGTGGGCGTAAATCCTCCGCGCTTGAGCTGAAAGGCGAGCGCCATCGTGAAGCAGCCGGCATGCGCCGCGGCAATCAGCTCTTCGGGATTGGTACCCTTCTCGCTCTCGAAGCGGGTTTTGAACGAGTACGGTGTCGCCTCGAGGACACCGGAATCGCTCGACAGCGCCTTTGCCTGTGCGGCCGGTGCCGCGCCAGATCGCTTTGGGATGCGCAAGGACCTTGATGCGATCGACCTGCTTCGGGCTCCTGTTGGCGTCGCTCTTTTGGCTGGCGCCCGATCCCTCAAAAGAATGAGACCCGTCACTTCGCCCTTGTCTACGCGTTCAACAGCAAGTTAGTCAGGTCGCTCACGAGCGAACGCTAAAGCCGCTCACGGCGCGTACGGTTTCCGCTCCAGAAATGCTCCATCTCTGCTTGGCGGATTGCCCTGTCCGAGAAGTGAAACTAACCTTCTTCGCCTCGGGTTTGCTTGCGTGACCGAAGAGCATTCCCTCAGCGCTTCAGTCGAACCGGACAAGAGCCCGCAGGAGAGATCCTTTGAAGGTCGCTTTGTATGGTGCAACCGGCAGATCTGGCAGCCGCATCCTCCGAGAGCTCGTATCGCGCGGCCACCAGGTCACGGCTATCGTGCGCAACCCCGCCAAGCTGGCAGCACCCGCGCCCGGCCTGCGTGTGAGGCAAGACGACCTGTCCGATCCGAGTTCGATCGTGGCGGCAATCGACGGAACAGAGGCGGTCGTGAGCGCCTACGCTCCCCCGACAGGCGATCCGGACGCCATTGTTGGTGTTACGCAGCGTCAGATCGAAGCCCTGGACCGAGCAACTCGAACCCGCCTCATCGTCGTAGGCGGAGCCGGTGGCCTGCTTGTGGCACCGCGCGTGACGCTCCTGGAATCGGGGTACCTGCCCGAAGCGTATCACCCCATTGCCGCCGCGCACATCACGGCGCTGAACCTGCTTCGGGCCTCCAATATCGATTGGACTTACGTGGCGCCGGCGGCCCATTTCAGGCCAGGGAAGCGAACGGGCCACTTCCGTCTGGGCAAAGACGAACTGGTCGCGAACGCTCGACGGGAAAGCCGCATATCGTTGGAGGATTACGCCGTCGCGCTCGTCGATGAGCTTGAGCGGCCCCGGCACCGCCGGCAACAATTCTCCGTCGGCTACTGACCGGCCCTGCCGGAACCCCCGCCCTCCGCTGGCTGATGCTCGCCCGCATGGCGCAAGCCGCCTCGCTCGGTTTCCTCTTAGTGCCGCTCAACGTGCTGGCGTTCCGCGACGTACCCGCCAACAGGACGAACAACGCCTCGGCGCTGATCAACCCGGCCTATACCAACTACGCGCACCATCTCGCCGCGGGGCTCGGCAGCACACCCAATGCTCCCGTGACGCTCGCCCACATCTACCAGGGCGCGGTGCAGCAGGCGACCCTGCTATCCTATCTCCATGACTTCAAGACGCTCGGTGTGATCTTCCTCGCATTGCTGCCGCTGCTGCTGTGGGTAAGACCCGGAACCGGCGGTAACCGGCGCGTGGCCGCGCATTAGGGCTCGCCGGGCGCACGTGACTGAACACTGCGTTGGGACTGGAGGTGTTGACAATGGCGGCGAAGATGAAGGTAGCGGTGGTGGCAGGCGTCGGCCCTGGCAATGGCGCCGCTCTGACGAGGCGATTCGCGACAGCCGGTTACAGGGTCGCGATGCTGGCGAGGACCCGCAAGAGTCTCGACCCGCTCGAGCGGGAGATCGACGGCGCGCGCGGGTTCGAGTGCGATGTCGCATCGCCGGAATCCGTGGCGCAAGCCTTTGTCCGGATCAGGGCCGATCTCGGACCGGTCGATACGCTTATCTATAACGCGGGGTCGGGCATCTTTGCCGATGTCGAGAACATCACCCCCGAGCAGTTCGAGCAATCGTGGCGCGTCAACGCGTACGGGGCGCTTCTCTGTGCACGCGAGGTCATCCCCGAGATGAAAGCGAGGAGGAGCGGCTCGATCGTGTTCATCGGCGCCACGGCCTCACGGCGTGGCGGGCCGAGATCGGCCGCGTTCGCACCGGCAAAGGCCGCACAACGCAGTCTCGCCGAATCCATGGCGCGCTCGCTCTGGCCGGCCGGCATCCACGTTGCGGTGATCATCGTCGATGGAGTGGTCGACCTGCCGAGGACCCGCCAGAGGATGCCGGAGAAGCCTGATAGCTTCTTCATCAAACCCTCGGGCGTGGCCGAAACCGCCTTCAATCTCACCTGCCAGGACGTAACCGCCTGGAGCTTCGAGGTCGAAGCCCGACCTTTCGCGGAATCCTGGTGATCCCATGTTGGGTTGTGCGACTGCGTCGGGGCCCTCAGAAGAGTCGTACGCGCTCGGCGGGCGAGGCGCAGGCATTCATGGCGCGCGAGATCGGCCGGCCGTTCGGGCATCCCGCGCGCCGAGACTTCCGCCTCCGCATCGCGCAGGCTCGCCAGGATGCTGCGGCAATGCCGGTAGTAGAGTGCGCCTTCGTCGGTCAAGCGAAAGCGCCGTGCGCTGCGCTCGGCCAAGCGAACGCCCAGACGCGCTTCAAGAGCTGACAGTCGACGACTGACGGCGGGGGGCGAGGAGCTCGAGGCCAGCGCGCCGGCAGAAATGCCGCCCGCCTCCACGAGAGTGCAAAAGAGCTCGATGTCGCCGCTGCGATCCGGCATGAAAGTGCCGATACTTCCGATAATTGGAAGCATAGCATCCGTCGCACCCGGTTTCCGATCCCATTCGCAGCGTTCATGCTTCTACCCACGTAAAGAGCCATCGGCAGGAGTCAATCATGCGTGCCATACGATTCGGGGCCTTCGGCGATCCCACGGTTCTCGAGCTGGCGGAGCTCGCCCTGCCGGCTAGCGATGAGAGCACCGCTCGGGTGCGGGTGATGGCGGCGTCGATCAATCCGAGTGACGTCAAGAATGTCGCCGGCGCCATGAAGCAAACGACCCTGCCGCGCGTTCCGGGCCGGGACTACGCCGGCGTGGTGGAAGCGGGCCCGGAGGAGTGGATCGGTGCCGCGGTGTGGGGAACCGGCGGTGATGCCGGCTTCACGCGCGATGGCACCCACGCGGAACTGATCGCCGTGCCGGTCGCGAGCCTGCGCCGTAAGCCCGACACTCTCAGTTTTGACCAGGCGGCATCGGTCGGCGTCAATTACGTGGCCGCGTGGTGCGGCATCGAAGCGGCGGGCCTTAAGCCGCAAGAGACCCTATTGCTGATTGGTGCCGGGGGCGGTGTCGGTGCCGCGGCCGCCCAGATCGCCCGGCGCCGGGGGGCCCGCGTGATCGGTGCCGATCAGCGCCTGCCGCACCCGGATGCGCCGATCCATGCCATCGCGGAAAGGCTGATCATCGGTGCCGAGGACCTGCCGGCCGAGATCCGCAACGCCACCGGCGGCAGGGGCGTTGATGTGGTGTTTGATCTCGTGGGCGGGGTCATGTTCCGCAGCGCCCTTAACAGTCTCGCCCTCCGGGGGCGGTTGATCGAGATTGCCGCCACCGGTCAGCGCGAGGTGAGCTTCGATCTGGGCGATTTTTATCACAATGAGAGCCGGCTCTTCGGCGTCGATACCCTGAAGCGCGATCTGACGGCATCGGCCGAGGTGCTGGACGCCCTGACCTCGGGCTTCGTTGCCGGCGACTACCGTGCCGCCCCGATCAGCGAGACCTGCAAGCTGAGCGACGCACCGGCGGCTTACCGCAAGGTCGCCTCAGGGGCCGCCGGCCGTATCGTGCTGCGGCCGCAGGAATAGTGAGGAGACACGCATGATCGGCTATCTCATCTCCCTCCTCATGGGCTTGGCCGTCGGGGTGGCGTACGCCCTCGTGCACGTGCGCTCCCCGGCCCCGCCCTTGATCGCACTCGTCGGCCTCTTGGGCATGGTGCTCGGGGAGCAGCAGCCGGGTGGTATGCAGCGTTTCGCGTGAGTAAACGCTCTCACAGGTGCGCATCAAGCTCGTTTCCCTCTGGGAAATCCTGCATGCCTCGCTGACGGATTGTTCAGAGGAGGAGTCGGATCTACCCTCTCGCCCTCAGTTTGCACCAACATCGATCCTCAGAGCCTTGCCATGCATGTCCTGTCGCGCAGTGCCGTCGCCTCCGCCGCGGATCGGAGAGCGAGGATCGCCACGCGGCTGAAACCCATGCCCATCCGCACGGGTCGATTTCTCCCGGCGCTCCTTGGCGCCCTATTGGTGTTGGCAGGCTGCGCCTCGGTCGGGTCCCCGCTGCCGATGTCGAAGGCCGATGAAACCTCGTCCGAGGAACTCTCCTTCGCCGTCCGCACCCTCGAAGCAAACGGCGAATTCGAGATGCGCTCTTCGCGCGAGATCGCCCGTCGGCTAAAGTCCCGGCTTGGCGATCGTCCGCTGAGCATACTGGCGCTCTCGAGCGGCGGCGCAAACGGTGCCTTCGGCGCCGGGGCCCTCGCCGGCGACGCACCCGCCGGAACGCAGCCGCAGTACACGGTAGTGACTGGAGTCAGCGCGGGCGCATTGGTGGCCCCGTTCGCCTTCCTCGGCTCCTCGTGGGACCCCGAGATGACCCGGATCTTCACCACCGGAGTGACCGACCACCTCCTGCGACACCGTGGGCTCGGCGCATTCTTTGGCCCGAGCCTCTACAGCGGCGCGCCGCTGCGGCGGCTCATCGAACGCTACGCTAACAGTGCGATGATCGCCGCCATTGCCACCCAGGCGGCCAAGGGTCGCCTACTATTGGTTGCGACCACCGACCTGTCGACGGGCGAACCGGTGATCTGGGACTTAGGCTCGATCGCGTTCCACGGCGGCAAGAACGCCAAGCCGCTCATCCAAAGCATCCTCCTCGCGTCCGCGAGCGTTCCCGGAATGTTTCCGCCGGTGGTAGTGAGGTTCCAGAGCCGCGGCAAGATGCGCGCAGAGACGCACGTCGATGGCGGCGTCACGCTGCCGTTTTTCATCGCACCCTCGCCGCAGGACTTGCCCCAACCGAGCCCCGCAGGCGCGCGGCCCACCCTCGTGCGGGTGATCGTCGATGGCCAGCTGCGCAACCTCCCCAGTCCGACCCACGCCAATGCACTCTCGGTCTTTCGCCGCAGTCTCGCCGCCGGCCTCAGCCACGAGACGCGCGCACAGCTCGAAGCGACCGCGCAGGCGTTGCGAGAGCGCGGCATTGCACTTGACTATGCGGCGATACCGGCCTCCTATCCCCTGGGCGGCACTTTCAACTTCTCTCTTGACACGCAGCGCTCGCTCTTCGAATACGCCGCACATTGCGCTGCCGCCGGCCGCCTGTGGATCGGTGCGCGCGCGAACGCCGCTCCAGAGGTGAGTGCGCTGCTTTCGCCAATCGGCAGCGCGAGATGTCCGGCGAATGACTCTTTTTTCGAGCGGCTTGCGGCGCTTCGAAATTAAGCGGCGGCTAGGGGAGCATCGCCAGCGGCGGTTTCCGTTGCAGAAACGCTCCGTATCTTCTGTGCCGATTGCTCCGTCCAAGAGCCGGACCTACGCTGACTGCGCGCGTGGCACGCGCCTTGAGCCGACGGCTCTCGCTGGTGAACGGAGGAAAAACGATATGTTTGACAGGAGCTCTGAGGGCGATGACTACGGCTCGATCGCCTTTCTGGATGGATCCACTTCGCTTGCGCCCGCAGATGCGACGATCGATGGACGGCGCCGGCGATTGCCGTCCCTAAGGAGGGTTGCACTGACGGCCCCTTCGGGCTTCACCCGTCACGATGAGATCGAGGTGGGCCACATCATGACACCCTGGGATTCGGTTCCCACGATCGACCTGCCATGGGTCGCATCAGCAACGGTGGGCGATGTGCTCGAGCGCTTCCAGCGCCGAGGAGACTCGCACTTCGTCATCGTCGAGTATGCCGAACAGGGTGGCACATTCGTTCGCGGCATGTTCTCCCGCACGCAGCTGCAGCGTCAAACGGGGCAGGCGCTTTGAGCGCCAATGTTTCTCGAAACAGCCCGTCTCGCCCGCGCCGATTCTCCGGTCCGTCCGGCGGGAAGACGGGCTCTCGCCCCGATGGCGCTCACATCCCTCGCCGGGCGCTTCCGGCCTCCCCGATTGGGACTCCGCGAGAGGTGGCGTAAACTATGCGCATGGACACGCTGACCGGCATCAAGGTGTTCCTGCAGGTGGTGGAGTCCGGCAGCTTCGTCGCCGCCGCCGACCGGCTCGATGTGTCCACCGCCATGGTCAGCAAGCACGTGATGAACGCCGAGCAGCGCCTCGGGGTGCGGCTGCTCAATCGCAACAGCCGTACGCTCAGCCTCACGGAGCCCGGTCGCGTGTATTTCGAGCGTTGCAAGGTCATTCTAGATGACCTCGAGGAGGCCGAGCTCGAGCTCGGCTCGCTGGGGTCGGCACCTCGCGGCACGCTGCGCGTCACCTGTCCGAGCTGGTTCGCCAGCCAACGCCTGGCTCGCGCGCTGGCGGAGTACCGGGCGCGGTTCCCCGAGATCGTCGTCGATGTTTCTTTCGAGGACCGCTTCATCGATCTCGTCGAGGACGGCTACGATCTGGCGATGCGAGTGACACCGCGGCTCGAGTCGCTCCCGGCGGGACTCATCGCCCGGCGGGTGCGATCACTGCCGTTCCTGGTCGCCGCCTCGCGCGAGTACCTCGAGCGAAACGGAGCCCCCGAGTCTCCGCAAGACCTCGCCAAGCACGACTGCATCGCCGTGGGAAACATGGATTGCTGGGTCTTCGTGGGTCCCGAGGGCAGAAAGGAAGTGCCGGCGCGCATCGTGCAGCGATTCCGATCCATGGCGGGCGTGCCGCACGCCGTCGCGGCGGGCACCGGCCTTGCGCCACTGCCGTTGACACTATTCGAAGAGCCCGCATTCAAGGACGTCCTGGTGCCGGTGCTTCCGGACTTCCCCATCTGGCAGACAACGCTCTATCTGGTGTACCTCAGTCGCAAGTACGTGCCTCTCAAGATCCGTAGCTTCATCGATTTCATGCTCGAGTACGTTGCCGCCTGGGAAGCTGCGCGCCACGCAGGCGATTGATTCTCTTTGGCGGGCCTCTCATGCCCGCCGATTTCTTTTTGCTCCCCGCCATCCTTTCCGCGCTCGAAACGCTCCATCCATTGAGCGAGCGTTGTTCACCGCATCTCTCGTCCTTACTCTCCCTCCCATGGACTCCAACAACACCGGCTCGCTTCAACCCCAAGGGAGGCTTTCCATGCGTGTGATGCTCGGGATCGCGATCGCCCTGCCGCTCGCAGCTCTCTTCTGCCTGGCCTATCTCAGCCTGCTCGCGCTCGAAACCTGGCGCGACGCGTCCCACGCTCATCAGGGCGCACGGCATGCTCGGCTTCAGAGGGAAACATGGACTCCCCACGCGCGGATTGCGGCATGAGCGAAGCCGCCACCCACGCCTTCGGCGCCCCCGGAATCGCACCCACCTGGTCATCGAGCGACAAGGATTTCGTGACTGCGGCGCTCGATGGCTCGAGGCTCTGGGCGAGCATCGGCCACGGCATCGTCAACGAGGTGTACTGGCCCTCGACCGGCCAGCCACAGATCCGGGATCTCAGCTTTTACCTCGTGGGCAATGGGCACTGGATCGATTTGAAGCGCGCGCGCCGCTACCGCCTCCTCACCCCGGGTCCCGCCCTGCCCGCGCTCAACATCGTGCATCACGGCGATGATTATCAACTGACTCTGGAGATTCTTCCGGATCCCCTGCGTGACGCGCTGCTCGTGCGCTTCTCGCTGGTCGGCGACTACCGTGTCGTCTTCGTGCTCGCGCCGCACTTGGGCAGTAGCGGCCGCGACAACTGCGCCTGGCTCGATGACGGGGCGGCCTATGCGCAAGGAGGCAGTTTCGCGCTCTGTCTGGCGGCGAGCACCCCGATCGAGCATCTGAGCTGCGGGTTCGTGGGAGCCTCGGACGGCTGGCAGGACTTGAGCCGCCACAGCGCGCTCACCTACCAATTCCAATCGGCGAGCCACGGTACCATCGCGATCAGCGGCCAGGCGAGCCGGCACCATGGCGTGCTCGCGCTGGGTTTCGCCGACAGCCCGGCCGGTGCCCACACCCGTGCCCGCACGGCCCTCGCCGCAGACTTCGATGCGCTGCGCAGCGCCTTCATCGAGGCCTGGCATGGGTGGGGAGCGACGCTGAGCCTGCCGCGTCCCGATGAGACCTTGGGCGATGCGGCGGAGCTCTCGGCGGCGGTGCTGAAGATCCACGAGGATCGCGCCTACCCGGGGGCGGTCGTCGCGAGCCTGTCGGTGCCTTGGGGTAACAGCACCGAATCCCTCGGCGGGTACCACCTGGTATGGCCCCGCGACGCCAGCCTCACCGCCTTCGCGCTGCTCGCCGCCAACCAGCGGCTCGACGCCAGGCACATTCTCTCGCATCTGATTGCCGCGCAGCGGCGCGACGGACACTGGCCGCAGAACTACTTCCCGAGCGGCGAGCCCTACTGGGACGGCATCCAGCTCGATGAGGTGGCGCTGCCTGTGTTGCTCGCGGCCAAGCTCGCCGAGCTGCGCGAGCCTGAGCTTCCGGGTACTCGGGATATGGTGCGCGCCGCCGTGGGATTCCTCGCCCGCAGCGGCCCGGTGAGCTCGCAGGACCGTTGGGAGGAGAACCCCGGCGTCAGTCCCTTCACCCTCGCAACGGCGATCGCGGCACTCGTCGCTGCGGGTCCGTGGCTTAAATCCGAGGAGCGCGACTACGCGCTCGAGCTGGCCGATGACTGGAACGAGCGGCTCGAGAGCTGGTGTTATGTCGAGAACACCGAGTTGGCGCGCACGCTGAAAGTGCGCGGCTACTACGTACGCCTCGCCCCTCCGCAGCTGGCCGGGGTGGATGGCGGTCGAGTCGAGCTGCGCAATCGGGACGGCGCGACGGTCACCGCTTCGGAGCTGGTGAGCCTCGATTTCTCGTACCTCGTGCGGCTCGGCATCCGCAGTGCACTCGATCCGCGCGTGCAGGACACGATTCGCGTCATCGATCGAATCCTCACTGTGAAGACCCCCTCCGGGACGCTCTATCGCCGATACAACGGCGATGGATACGGCGAGCATGTCGACGGGCGTGCGTTCGATGGTCAGGGTATCGGGCGCGCGTGGCCTCTCCTTGTGGGCGAGCGCGGACACTTGGCGCTACAGTCGGGCGAGGACGCGCTGCCTTTCCTTGAGACGATGTGGCGCTGCGCGAGCGCGGGCGGAATGCTGCCCGAGCAAGTCTGGGATGCCGCTCCGATCCCCGCTCTCGAGCTCGCGCCGGGTCGTCCTTCCGGCAGCGCGATGCCGCTCGTGTGGGCACACGCTGAGTTCCTGAAGCTCCTCGTGGCGCGCGAGCGGGGACGGCCGGTCGAGTGGCTCGCCTCGGTCGAGCAGCACTTCGGTCATCGTCCGCTCGCCCGTGACGGTGAGCCCGTCTCGGCAAAGACAAGCGCCGCGCCGAGCCGCTCCGCGATCTGGCACTGGCGGGATGAGGTTCCGGTCGCGCGGCTACCCGCCGGGAAATCGCTCGCCATCGAGGACCGAGCTCCTTTCACGCTGCATCTGGGCTTTGACGGCTGGCAGCGCATCGAGGATCGAGCCGCCGAGCCTGCAGCCTTCGGTATCTGGTCGGTCGTCCTCACCGAGCGGGAGCTCGCCGAGGCCGAGGAGCTCAATTTCACTCGAAAATACGACTGGGGTTGGGAGAACCATGATCGGCGCGTCGCGCTCGAACGGAGTGAGGCAGTGCCGAGCTCATTCGGCAAGCCGCGGCGAACGCTCCCTCTCCTGGAGCTAGCCTAGCCTCCCTTCCGGGGGAGCCGTGGGGATTGGGGCCGCGCGGAAAGGTGGCGTAATCTATGTCGATGGACACGCTGACCGGCATCAAGATGTTCCTCCAGGTGGTGGAGTCGGGGAGCTTCGTGGGGGCCGCGGACCGGCTCGATGTCTCGACCGCAATGGTGAGCAAGCATGTGATGAGCGTCGAGGGGCGCCTCGGTGTCCGCCTCCTCAATCGCAATAGCCGGACGCTGAGCCTCACCGAGCCCGGACGCGTCTATTTCGAGCGCTGCAAGGTCATCCTCGATGACCTCGAGGAGACCGAGCTCGAGCTCGGCTCCCTGGGAACCACGGCCCGGGGGACGCTTCGGATCACCTGCCCGAGTTGGTTCGCCGGCCAGCGCCTGGCGGATATTCTCGCCCGCTATCGGCAACAGTATCCGCAAGTCGTGGTCGATGTGTCATTCGAGGACCGGATCGTGGATCTGGTCGAGGAGGGCTATGACCTTGCGCTGCGGGTATCACCCGATCCGCGCCTGCTGCCCGGGGGACTGATCGCAAGGCCGGTGAAGTCGATGTCATTCTTCCTCGCAGGATCGCGCGAATACCTCAAGCGTCGCGGCACTCCGAACTCACCCGATGACCTCGCGCAGCATGATTGCATCGCGGTGGGATCGCAGGATTCCTGGGTGTTTCGGGGACCCGACGGCAAGACCGAGGTTCCGGCGCGCGTCGTAGCCCGCTACCGCTCGATGGCCGGTGTGGCGCACGCGGTCGCCGCCGGAATAGGTCTGGCGGCACTGCCGCGGATCTTCTTCGAAGACCCTCTGTTCGAGCATGAGCTGACACCCGTCTTCATGGATCGCCCGATCGCGCAATCCACGTTGTACCTGGTGTACGTCAGCCGCAAGAACGTCCCGCGCAAGATCCGCTCCTTCATCGATTTCTTCCTCGAGGCGGCGCCCTGTGAGGAGGAGCAGCCCTCGGCTGCGGTCGCCTGAGGCTCGGCTCAGCGGAACGACTTCGCGATCTCGACGCTCCCCCCCAGAGGAACGAGCGCGAGCCGATCCCGGAGCCTAGCTCGGCCGAGATAGTCGCGGCGGTACGGGCTGGGTCTCCTGGCGTAAGGCCGATCGCCCCGTACGACATTGCGAGCGGCGAGATCCCGGATTCCTCCCCGTCGGCCGGAGAGGGTCACCTCCGCGGCTCGCCACAACACTCGGCCGGTTGATGGAACATTTCACGGCAGTTGATCTGCAGGTTTCCTCGGACGAAACGCAGCATGAAACAGCGATGGGTTGTACCTCGCGGCCCCGGCACCTAGCCTACGAGTCAGCGAAATCGTCAAGACCTGACGTCCCAGTAAGCGAGGCGTGACGCGCCGGGAGGCTTCCATGGGCGGCGAGATGGTTCTCTTGAGAGTGGCTGATGATGCGCAGGAAGGTTGGAACTGGATGCCCCTCGAGGAATTCCTCGAGCGGCTGAATCTTGCCTCGTGGCAGGACGGCCAGGAGCTGGTTGGAATGGTGTTGCCGCAAGGACGGCAAGGCAGGGCGCATTGAAAGAGGCGCATCTGCTCCCTGCGAAAGCGGGAGCCTCCCTCCTCCGGGAGAGGAGCTTCGACTTTCGCGGCCCGAAATCGAACCCATTATGGATCATACGGCCGGCTGGCCGATGATCCTCAAGCGAGGAGCACCTCGATATGCGACACACTGACAGTGCCGAACGGGCCCAGAGCTGGGTCGTCGATTACAGCGCCGCGAGAGCCAAAGCCATCGAATGGCTCGGTGACCGGTATCTGCTCGCCAAGCCCATCAATCGCACCTCGGCTGCGAGCTCCGTCAAAGGCGGACAACGCCCCACCACAGCGATCGATCGATCGTAACGCGCGATCGCCTTATCTCCCCCAACCCGGCGTCTCACAGACCCCCCTGTACGCCGGTGCGCTTGCCGGCGGGATGTTCCATCCCGCCGGTTTTTTTATCTGCGTTCCGTAACGTTTACCCTTGGGAAAAGCACTATCTACCGAGCGGGCGTTGCCGCCGCGTGCTCGCATCCCTACATTGATTTGGTCAACAAGCGCCGTCCACGTGGGAAGCGCCCTAGCAGAAAGGAGCATGAGGATGAACGGTCGAATCACGATGTTGGGTCTGGCCACGCTCGGGGCGGCCGCGCTATACGGCTCCCCGGCGCACGCGCAGTCGCACGCCGGATCGCAGGACCTGCAAATCTACTCCGGCGAGATATTCGGCGATGGTCTCACCGAGACTCCCCTCACTGGCCGATATCCACTTCTCAATGACGATGCCGTATTTGGCGGACGCTACACCTACGACTTCACGGATCAATGGGGCGGGCAACTCTCGGCCGGTTACAGCCCGAGCCGTGTCGCGCGCCTCTTTGGCCGGGGAAGCAATCTCGGGCTCACGACGGTCGACCTGGACGTTCTGTGGAATATCGCGCCGGGATTCACCTGGGACGGCCACACGCTCATGCCCTACACCGAAGCCGGCGTCGGCTACGCCTGGGCCAGTCTCGATCACCCGTTGTATGGCGTCATCGGGACGACTCCCGTGGCGCTCACCGACGGCAACGGATACACCGCGAACGTGGGTCTGGGGGGGAAGTACTACCTGACGGGGAATTTCTTCGTCGACTTCGACGCGCGCTACCGCTACCTCAGCAGACTCATCAACCGCGACAGTCAGGGACTCAACTCCGCGGAGACGACGTTCAGCCTGGGCTACCAGTTCTGAGGCAGTCTCATGAATGGCGGGCGGCGACGTAGGGATGCGGGCTGCCGGCCTCTGCATCCACTGCATCGATTATTGCCATGGCCACCTGGGAATTCAGTCAACAAGCCGGTCAGGGCGTGATCGCCCTCTCGGGAACGTGGCTCGCTCGCGGCGGCGACGCCCGCGCACCCGAGATTGGGCGGCTCTGTCGCGCAGCTGCGGTTCAGCGACTCTCGTTTGACACGAGCAGACTCGCGGACTGGGATACTCTTCTCGTCGCCTTTCTCTGGGATATCAAGCGTGCCGCCGCAGCGGCCGGTGTGGCCCTCGATGATGCGGCTTTGCCTCAGTCGGCGAAGCAACTGCTTCGACTGCTTCCTTCCCACTCCGCAAGATTGGCCTCCTCAACGACCCCACCGTTGCCGCTTCTGGCGCGGCTCGGTATCCGATCGATCGACTTGCTGGTCGAAGCCGGCGCGAGTGTCATGCTGGCATCTGGCGTGGCCATCGGCGCTGGGCGGCTTATGCTCGGACGCGCACGGGTTCGCGCAGTCGACTTCGTGAACGACCTGCTCGATGCCGGACCGCGAGCCTGGGGCGTGGTCGGCGTGGTCAATTTCCTGATCGGCGCGGTCTTGGCGTACATCGGTGCGGCGCAGCTGCGCTCTTTCGGGGCAGAGAGTTACGTTCCGAGCTTGACGGCAGTGGCATCGGTCCGGGAGATCTCGAGCGTCATGACCGCGATCGTGATGGCCGGACGCACCGGCGGCGCTTACGCCGCGCGCATTGCCAGCATGAAGGGAAGCGACGAAATCGCGGCGCTTCAAACCGCAGGTATCCCGCTCAATGACTTCGTGCTGCTGCCCGCCATCGCATCCTTGTGCCTCATGATGCCGATCCTCTACCTCCTCGGCACGTTCGCGGCGATCTTGGGTGGACTCACCGTCGCCGTGACCACGCTCGGCTTTACCGCCGCCGGATATCTGCACGCGACCTTCCTCGCAGTACCGACGGGTGATTTCGTCTTCGGAGCCGCCAAGAGCTTCGCCTTCGCGGCGCTGATAGGTGTCACCAGCTGCCGAACGGGTCTCAAGGCCGCTCGTAGCGCCGCCGCCGTGGGCGGTGCCGCGACGCGCGCCGTCGTTAGCAACATTATCGGGATCATCGCCCTCGATGCCCTCTTCGCCGCGATCGCAGGAGCCTACGGATTTTAAGCGTATGGACGTCTTGGCACGACATGCGGACCGCATACCCGTCCTATCGCTGCGTGAGGTGACGCTCTCTTATGGCGGCAAGATCATTCAGCGGCAGCTGTCGTTCGACGTACGCCGGGGCAGTATCTTCGCGATCATGGGAGGAAGCGGCGCGGGCAAGAGCACGGCGCTGCGCTCGATGATCGGGCTGCTCGCGCCCCGAAGCGGCGCCATGCTCGTGGAAGGTCAGGACTACTGGGCCTCGAGCTGGGCGCAGCGCGCGCTCATCGGCCGCCGTTTCGGCGTGTTGTTCCAGAGTGGCGCGCTGTGGAGCTCCCTCACGGTCGGTGAGAACGTGGCGCTCCCGATGCGAATGCTCACCCAAATGGACAGGAGCACCATTCGGCGCATGGTCGAACTGAAGCTCGCGCTCGTGGGGCTCGAGGAGGCGTGCGACCTTCTGCCCGCACAACTGAGCGGCGGCATGGTGAAGCGCGCCGGCATCGCGCGCGCGCTCGCCCTCGACCCGGACATCCTGTTCCTCGATGAGCCCTCCTCCGGCCTCGACCCTGTCTCGGCCCGGCACCTCGATGATCTGATCCTCGATTTGCGCGATGCCCTGCACACGACTATCGTCATCGTGAGTCACGACCTCGCCAACCTCTTCGCGACCGCCGATGACGGCATCTTCCTCGATGAGCACACCCACACGGCAATCGCTCACGGCTCGCCCACCGCGCTTCGTGACCGCTCCGAGGACAGGAGAATCCAGGCATTCATGAGACGCGGGGAGACGGTTACCGTCCCCGTGAGGGAGGCCGTATGACTCGTACCCGGCTGGCTGCTCTAGGTCTTTTCGTGCTCTGCGGCGCCGCGCTCGTCGTGTTCACCATCATCTCCTTCGGAGCGATGGATCCGTTTCGGCATCACACCGGCGCGGAGATCGTCTTCGCGGGACCCGTGAGCGGCCTGGCAGTGGGGGCGCCCGTTACTTTCCGCGGCGTCCCGGTGGGCCACGTGACCGCAATCGGTGTCGACTACGATCCTAAGACTCGCCGGGCCTACATCCCGGTGCGGATCGAGATCCAAAGCGACACGGTTGAGTTCTCCGGCAATCTCCGGGAAGCGAGGCCCTCGATCGCTACATGGGTGGGCGAAGGATTGAGAGCGAGGCTCATGCCGGTGAGTCTCATTTCGGGGGAGACCGAGGTCGACCTCGACTTCCACTCATCCGATCCGCCACGATTTCATCCGGATATCGCAAATTTGCCCGAAGTGCCGGTGGCCGGGCCAACCAACGGCTCTCTCGCACAGCAGTTGAGCGAGCTACCCCTCCGGCAGGTTGCGACCAACGCCAATCTCGCTCTTAAGAGCTTACGGCGGCTCACCAACTCACTCGATCGCAGCCTGCCCCCGCTCCTTGAGAGCGCGACGCGAAGCTCGACCCAGGCAGGCCAGGCATTCGATGCGGCAAGAGTGTCACTGATCCAGCTGCAACGCCGGACGGATGCAACGTTGAGCGGTATCGACCGACTCACCGCCACCGGGCAAAGCGAGCTCGAGGGACGCGGCGCCGCTCTGCAGGCGCTCCTCGTTTCCTCCAATCAGGCGGTGCTCGAGGCGCGCGATGCCCTGGGAAACGCCAAGAGCCTGACGGACCCACAATCGCCGGCGCGGATGGATCTCGAGGAGGCCTTGCGGAACCTGTCGGATGCCTCAGCCTCCCTGCGCGGATTCGCGACCGACATCGAGCAGAACCCGCGCCTGCTCCTCACGGGGCGACGGCGATGACCACAATCCGACGGACGGGATGGACGGCGCTCGCCGCGTTATTGCTTGCCGGCTGCGCCGCGCCGCGGCTGAAACTCTACACTCTGGGTGCCCCCCCGGTCCGCGTAGATGCGACCCCGCTGCCTGGCGAAGCGACGGTGATCGAGGTCGATCGCCTCATCCTGCCGGATGACGTCGACTCCGAGGACATCCTGCTGCGAGACGGCAACCTCCTGGAACGCAGCCCTACCGGCCGCTGGGCGAGCCCGCTTTCTGTGCTCGCGACGGATCTCGTGACTTCGCGCCTCGCCAGGCGCGCTCCGGATGCCCTGGTGACGGACCAATGGCCGGCCGAATCAACCGAGTACCAAATCACGATCCACGTCGCCCGGCTGGATGTAACAGGCAACGGCCTCGCCGTGATGGATGCGGACTGGCAGATCCTTGCGGGCGATTCCGAGAAGCGCGCCATTCGGGACCGAGTCGAGATCAGGCTTGCCGGCCCGACCACGACGGATCAGGACGTCGTGCGCCTCGAGACCGCCCTCTTCGAGCGGCTGGCGGATGCGATAGTCATTCCCGGCACCCAGTCTCTCGGATACAGTAACCTCACCACACACCCAGAAGGCACGCACTCGTGGATCTCGGACTTACCTCGAAACTGGCACTCGTCACCGGCTCAACGGCAGGGATCGGCTTCGCCACCGCCGAAGCTCTAGCGCGCGAGGGCGCGCGAGTCATCGTCAACGGCCGCACGCGCGCGAGGGTCGAAGCTGCCGTCACGCAGCTGCGCAAGTCCGTCGCCCGCGCCGAGATCCAGGGCCTCGCTGCGGATGTCGCTACGGCCGCTGGTTGTGACAGCGTGATCCACGCCTTCCCCGAAATCGATTTGCTCGTGAACAACATGGGCATATTCGAGCCAAAGGCCTTCGAGGACATCGACGATGCCGACTGGCTGCGCTTCTTCGAGGCTAATGTATTGAGCGGCGTGCGGCTTGCACGGCACTATGTCCGCGGGATGCGCTCGCGTAACTGGGGACGAATCGTCTTCGTCTCGAGCGAGTCGGGTTTGCAGATACCCGCGGAGATGATTCATTACGGCGTTACGAAGACGGCACAGCTCGCCGTTGCACGCGGCCTGGCCGAGACCCTCGCCGGCACAAACGTGACCGTCAACAGCGTTCTTCCCGGACCCACCGCCTCCGAAGGCGTCGGCCAGTTCGTGGCGCAGATGGCACGATCGACCGGCAAAGACACCGCGACCATCGAGGGCGAATTCTTCCAGAGGGCACGCCCCTCCTCGATCCTGCAGCGCTTCGCCACGACCGCCGAGGTCGCCGCGATGATCGCCTATGTATGCAGCGCCCAGGCATCCGCCACAACCGGAGCGGCTTTGCGCGTCGATGGCGGAGTCGTACGCGCGATCGCCTGAGGAAAGTCGTGGCTAGTCGTTCCCGAGGCTCGTTGCTTGAGCTCTCTTGATGCGGATTGTGCGAATGATGCGTGGGCCAGGAATCGACCTGTAGCCGAACTCGCACGCGGTCGGGACCTTAGCTCCGCATCGTGAAGAGGCTGCCTTGCGCCCAGGAGACTATTCGGTCGACCCGCGGCACAACCTTGTGCTCCCCGCAGGACAAAGCCTGGGTGCTGGCAGTCGCGGTTCTGGGATCGACCCTGGCGTACATCGACGAATCCGTGGTCAATGTCGCGCTCCCGAAGATCGAGGCCGATCTCCATACCACGCTTGCCTCGATGCAATGGGTGATCAACGCCTACACCCTGTGCATGTCCGCGCTGTTGCTGATCGGCGGCGCAGCTGCGGACCGGTTCGGACGCCGCAAACTGTTCTTAGTCGGCATTATCACGTTCACGTTGTCCTCGATTGCTTGTGGTTTTGCTCCGACTGTCGCGCCGCTAGTCGGTGCACGTGCCATCCAGGGGGTGGGAGCCGCACTCCTCATTCCCTGCTCCTTGGCGATCATCGGCGCCACATTCGATGAACACGAACGCGGCGCGGCAATTGGAATCTGGTCGGGCGCTTCTGCGCTTGCTGCCGGCGCAGGCCCGCTGCTCGCAGGTTTACTGATCGATCATCTATCCTGGCGTGCGATATTTTTCATTAACCCGTTGATCGCAATTCCTACGTTGTGGATTGCGGTGCTACGCCTACCCGAGAGCGCGGATCCTGCGGCGCGCGCCGGCCTCGATTGGCTTGGCGTCACATTGGTGTTCGGCGGGCTTGGCAGCCTGGTGTACGGGCTAATCTCCGCCTCCACGCTCGGCTGGCGGGATGTGACGGTCATCGGGTCGCTGACGGCGGGTGCGCTGCTGCTGCTGGGGTTCGCGTTGGAAGAACGCCGCAGCTCTGCGCCGATGGTGCCGCTTGCACTGTTTGCCTCGGCCAGTTTTAGCGGCGTCAACCTGCTCACGCTGTTTCTTTACGGCGCGCTTGGCGGCGCCTTCTTTTTCCTGCCCTTTCTCCTGGTCGAGGCGCATGGATTTTCCGCGACCGCAGCTGGCGCCGTCTACCTGCCCTTCACGCTCGTTCTCGCAGTGCTGTCGCGCTGGTCCGGGAGCCTGCTCGATCGCTTTGGCGCACGGTGGCCGCTGATCATCGGTCCAGTCGTCGCAGCCGCCGGCTTCGCGTTGCTGGCGATCTTAAGCGGCGAGCAGCGGTATTGGGTCTACCTCGCGCCGATGACGGTGCTGGGCTTTGGTATGGCGATCACCGTAACGCCCCTCACGACTACGGTCATAAACTCTGTCGAAAAGCGCGCGACCGGCGTCGCCTCCGGCATCAACAACGTTGTGGCTGCTGTAGCCAGCCTGCTGGTGATCGCGGTGCTCGGCACGCTCGTTGCGAATTCGCTCGTTGCAACCGCGCACGTGGTGATGGCGAGCGCCGCGGCGCTGGCGCTCGCCGCTTCCGCCGTGACAGCGCTTACGATTCCATCCAAGGAGGAGCGATATGGTGCCGCAGGCGCCGGTTTCGGATTGCGCGAAGCTCGCGAACGCCGGACCCAAGCGACGCCCGGGCGCAGACGCTAGCGCTCACAGCGCAGCGCGCGACCTCGCCCCCTCGGAGATAACTCATGAACCCACAAATGAAAGCGATCGCCCACAAGTGCCTTGAAGGCGCCGAGTCGAACAGCATGACCTTTCCGCAAAAGGTCGCCGGGGCCGGTTGTGCCGGTTAAGAGCCGGCGCCGCGCTCAGCGCGTCCGGCCAAAAATACCCACGCGGACTGACGACTCTGCGCTAAGCCCTCCAGACGTAATTTCAAGTTGCAGGTGGAACCAATGTACAGCTGGAGGTCGACGAAGAAGGGACCGCGGAGAACCGGTCATGCCCACCCTCGCGCTGCAGAAGTCCCGCTTCTCTAGAGGCAGGCGACCATCGCGGCGTGCCAGCCCCTCAAATTCATCCGCCAAGCGCTCAACCGACGCCTTGAAACGGATGGCTGACTCTAGTAACAGCGCGCCCCCGGCGAACCGGAAGGCATCACAAGAACTGATGTACCGGTCCGTCCTTAGTTTCGAATGCCGCAACGATCTCATCGAACCTGCGGCACAGCGGCTCTCACACGTCTGTGTCGCACACGCATCTCCACCTTTCGGGTGATGCCGCTCGCCGTGCTTGTGGCGCAGTATTTGCACTGCCATTGAATGGCGCGGACCGCCTGCTACGCGAAGCAGGGGGGTGACGCGAACTGGGGGGCCGGACCAGGAGGAATCGTGACCCGACATTTTCTGATTGCATCGGATTTCGACCAGACGCTTAGCTTCCACGACTCAGGCCACGTGCTGGCCGAGCTTCTCGGCGTAACCGATTTCGAGCGCAAGGTCGCGGGCCTCGCCGGCACCAACCTGGTGCAGCAAGGCGGCGAGCTCGCCTACCTCATCCGACACGACCCTGACTTCCGGGGTGTCAGGCGTGAGCATCTGGTGCAGGCGGGACGCCGAGTGCACCTCAAAGGCGCACTACCGGCGTTGATGAAGGCTCTGGAAGGAGACATCGCCGATTGTCGCTTCTCGTTCTTCGTGGCCTCGGCGGCTCCTCGGGAGGTGGTGGTATCGGCGCTCGAGGGCATCGTGCCGCCCGAGCATATCTACGCCACGGTGTTCGAGTATGACGCCACCTCCGGGGAGGTGAGCGCCATCGCCCGCGTGGTAGCCGGGTACGGGAAAGTCGCCGTAATCGACGAGCTGAGCCGCGGACTTGGTGTGCCTTCGGATCGCATCATCTACGTCGGAGACGGAAGCTCGGACGTTCACGTCATGCTTCACGTCAATAACGGCGAGGGCTTCACGATCGCGGTATCGGAGAACCGCCAGCTTGCGCGCATCGCCCGATGCACCGTGCTCAGCGATAACGCCTGCAGCATTCTGATACCCATTCTCGATCAAGTGCTCGGCATCCGCATGCCGGAGATTCGCCGTATCCTCGAATCGCACGGGCTCACGCTCGACGGCTGGGAGAAAGCGCGGACCGACCGGGTGTTGATTCGCGAGACGTCGACTGCGACGGCCGCGGCAGATTGACCGTGATCAACCAGCACATCGCCGATGCGCTCGGCTGGGTGGCTACTGCCGTGTTTGTGGGGTCGTATTTTTTCAGGCGACCCGCCGTGCTGCGTGGCATTCAGATGTTCGGCTCGGCGCTCTGGATCGTCTATGGCGCACTGATCGTGGCGAAACCGGTGATTGCCGCCAACGTACTCGTCTTCGCCGCCGCCGGATGGACGCTCCTGCGGGCGCCGCGCACAATGCCCTTGTCACGCCCGCAGAGATTCCCGTGATCATCTTTCGAGATCGC
>JBAUOO010000231.1:0-3720 GCA_049579785.1 Steroidobacteraceae bacterium | reverse complement strand
TGCTCTTTACCACCGCCATCGACATGATCCAAACCCTCTCGGCCGCCGCCGCCGTCGGCGCCGGCGAGCTCAAGCGCACCATGCAGCGCTACTTGAAGCCGGCACTGTTGATATGCGATCTATGTTGCGCACTCAGATATGTAGAGCTGGCGGACCTCGGGATCTGGTCTGCAAGGAGAACCCGGAAAACGTGCTCCACATATTCAGAGCCGCCGTAGCCACGGGATGAGTTCGGATCCATTGATCATCAGTCGCCCACCTTTGGGAGGCGGCAGCGCGTGCGGAAATACCTGAGATAGCGCCTGACGCTTGAGATCGATGTCCGCCCGAGCGTAACGCATGGTTGTGTTGAGACTTGCATGCCCGAGCCATTGGCTGATGGTCGCGAAATCGACCCCGGACTTGAGAAGCGCAATTGCGGTTCCGTGTCTCAGAGAGTGAGGATGGAGACGTTTCCCGCGGAGGGTCGGGGCCATGCGAGTTGCCGCGGCAACGTGCTTGCGTAGGAGGTAGCGAACCCCGAAACGAGTCAGCTGTTGACCGCGTGCATTGGTGAAGAGGAATGCATCGAGTGGATCGACGCCAGGCACCTGATGCGGGTCAACGAAGTCACGCAGGAGCTTCGCCGTAGCCGGCCAGAGCGGACAGAGGCGGACCTTGTTGCCTTTTCCCAATAGCCGAACCTGGCAGGGGGCATCGAGTCGGAGGTCGCGACGACGGAGATTGAGAACTTCCTGGACACGGGCGCCGGTGTTGAACATCAGGGCGAACAGCGCATAGTCGCGCTGACCTGTCGGCCGGGTCCTATCGATGCTCTTGAGCAAGGCGTCCATCTCTGCGCCGTCGGGATACTCGATGGGCGCGTCGCGGGCGCCGCGTTTGAACGGCAGGTTGATCACGCGTTGCAGCGTGGCCAGATGTTCTGGCCGCTCGGATGCGAGGAATCGCGCGAGCACGTGAAGGGCCCCGAGCCGGGCATTGCGCGTCGCAATACCGTTGTGTCGATCGGTCTCCAGGGATTTGAGGAACGTCAGGACGCGCTCGGCGGTGAAGTCCTTGACGCCGAGCTGTTCGACACCGTGGCCACTGTCACGCGCGGTAAACTGCAACATCAGGACCACAGCGTCGCGATAACTGCGTATCGTGTGCGCGCTCATGCCCCGCTGTCCCGGAAGGTAGTCCTCGAAGAAGCGCGTGATGCTGGCACCAAGGTCGGTGGGACGGGAGCGCTTCATGAGATACCTCCCGTGATTATCGGCGCATATGCGCGAGCGAACCTGTCGCTGGCGCGCATGACCACGGCCGGCATCTGCCGCAGATAGTAGGCGGTCGAGACGATCGAAACGTGGCCCATGTACAGGGCGAGCTTTGGAAGGCAGGATTGCACATCGGCGCCCGCCTCATACCAGCGCAGCAACGCAGAGACGGCGAACGAGTGCCGCATGCTGTGCACGCAGGGATACCGGCCGCTGCTATCGCGAATGTTCGCCGCGAGGATCAGACTACGGATGGTCTGACCTAATCCTCCTCCGGAACAGCAGCTGGAATCGCGCCTGCCGTTAAAGAGCAGCGGCGCCGTCGCGGACGTTCCGTTGTGCGTTTTACGACGGAGTGCCAGGTACCGATACAGCTCTTCCTGGGCGGTACGCGACAGGGGTATCCAGCGACTCTTATGAAACTTCGACTCCCGAATGCGCAGAACACCTGATCGCAGGTCGACATCATCCATCCGCAATCGCACGAGCTCGCCCCGGCGCAATCCCGCCGTGTAAAGCAGCACAATCGCAAGTCGGATAACATGCGGTCGCAGCGGAGAGTGGCTGTGCGGTCGCAATGCCGATGCCATGCCCAGGAGTTCGGCGATCTGCGCCGGCTCGAAGAGCGCTCGCGGTGGATAGGGGCGAGGTTGCGCGAATGACAGCGGGTCTGGCAGGAAGCACCGAGGCTCGGTCCGGCGTCTATACGTGCAGAATTTGTACACGGCCATCTCGCGCCCGCGTTGGCTATTGGGGCTGAGGTGACCCAGGGTCTTTCGCCACTGATCGAAGACTCTCCGGTCGAGGTCGACGGCGCATCTGGCCACAAGAAACCGGCGCAGCGTGCCCAGCATCCACTCCTCCGATGAATAGCTTCGCCCGAAAGCACGGCGGTTCGCGAGGTAGGAAGCGACCGCCGCGTCCCAGCGTCTCAAGCACTTCACGTTACGCATGACGCCCTCCACCGTTCGTGTTCTTTGCTGTTGGCACTTCGAGCGCCACATCACGCAAGGCGTCGATGTCCAGGCGCAGATAGACGCAGGTACTCTCGAGATCACGGTGGCCGAGCACATCCCCGATCGCCTTGATACCGACGCCACACCTCAGCAGGCGCATGGCGAATGCGTGACGCAGGGAGTAGGCGGAGTAGCGCGTCGGGTCCTGACCGCTTTCCTTCAGGCGTTTAGCGAAGATCTCGTAGACACCTGTGTTCTTGAGCGGACCGATAGGACAGCGCTCCCTCAAGAAGAGAGTCGTCTGCTCGTGGACCTCCTGCCATCGGTCACGATCGCGGCGGAGATATCGGCGTAGCGCTTTCACCGTCGCCGGTGCGAGAGGCAGGACCAAGTCAGACCGCGTCTTGCGTTGCTCGACTCTCAGCGTGGCGCTCATCCAATCGATCGAATCGAGCCGTAGTGAAGCGATCTCCGATGGCCGCAGGCCATAGTGAGCCATCAGATGAAGGATGGCGTAATCGCGCTCGCCCGATTGACTGCCTCGATCAATGGAATGCAGCAGCGCCTGGACTGCGGACCACTCGAGCGCTCTCGGCGGTAGCTCACCTCGATAGGTGCGGGGTGTATCGATGGCGTCGAGCCGTTGGGAAAGTTCCCCGAGATCGTGGCACCAGCGCAGGAACGCTCGTAGAGCGGCAACCGTATGCTGCAACGACTGACGGGTCATCTCCGCGCTCCTAATACCAACGAAATGCTCCACGTCGGTGCCGGTGAGGGTCCGGAGTCGCTGATGAGGGCGGAGCCCTCTCTCGAGAAAATCCGCTACCGTCATGCTGTGATGCGCAAGGGTCGAACGGGCAAACCCACGCACCTCGACCAGATGACGTTCATATCGCTGGCGCAGATCCGCGAATCGGCAGTCACCCGTCTTCTCGTCCAACCGTCCTTGTGATCGCAGAAATCGCTGGTATGCGTGCTGTGTCCCCCGATACCAGATCAGGCGGGAAGCCGGCCCGCCGCATTTGCCGAACGCCGTTTGCAGCTGCGTCGTAGTGAACGTCGCCCCTGGAGCAGCTCCTGGTGTTCTCCGAAGCGTCCGATCCAGCCGGAACAGATGCCAACGTAGAATGACCGTTGTGTAGTGTGCAGTCTTGAGCCAACCGTAAAAGTCCTCCAACTCACGGAGAAAAGGAGACTTCTGAAGGGGCCGGCAACGCCATGCGGCCCCGCTGCGAAAGAGATCGTTCAACATACCGCTCTCCCAATGACATAAGACGGAGAGCAGCGTAATGGATGAGACAACTACTTATGTGAACGAATGATCCTCGTCTATCGGCATTTTCCCGGGCAACAGCTACTCAGCTCCACATATCTGAGTGCTCAACATAGATCGCATATCAACAGTGCCGGCTTCAAGTAGCGCTGCATGGTGCGCTTGAGCTCGCCGGCGCCGACGGCGGCGGCGGCCGAGAGGGTTTGGATCATGTCGATGGCGGTGGTAAAGAGCA
>JBAUOO010000230.1:0-48096 GCA_049579785.1 Steroidobacteraceae bacterium | reverse complement strand
GCCAAGCCGTACCAATTTATGGGCCTGATCATTCGGCTTCAAGAGCAGGTCGACCGTGATTTTAGCCCCGAGTTCCTGCTTCAGTCTATTGACCACATCGCGCGCGCCAAGGTACTGATCCACAAATTGTTTTGGATGCACTCGTCTGCCCTCCCTGGCTTCTCGTGCCTGTACAAATTCCCAGGCCAGCAGCGGGCTCTGGTAGACATAAAGTATTGCCACCGCTCGCCGCCGCTTCAGGCTGCGCTCGATATTCAGCTTGGCGCGGCCGTAGTCGGACAGCGTCCCGTCGAGGATGAAGCTTTGCCCTTGGGCAAGCACCAGATCGACCATGCGGTCCACCCAAATCGACGCGGCGCCCTGAAACAGCCAAGAATTCGTGCCGGTATACCCATCGAACTCAGCCCGTAGGTCATCCGGGTCGATTCGCAGCACCTTAGGAGCGTTAGGTAACCGCTCAAATTGAACGATGAGCTCTCTTGCCGCTTCTGTCTTGCCGGCCCCCGGTGAGCCGGCCATGAACACTGAAACGGGATGATCCTCCGGAGGATACACGGCTGGATCAGTGAGCTGGGCGCACCGAGCTTTCTTGTTTGCCCGAGCGAATGCGATTGCTTCTTCGTAGATCCTCCGCTCGTTGTCGTCGGCAAATTCCAGGTTGGTATCTCCCACAGTTCCGCGGATTGTAGACTCCATCCTACCCTGGGCGCGTGGAACAACCATGCCGCCCCACAGGCTGGCGGCGCTCTCGTGCCTAGGGTGAGCGCTTCCGGCTCAGAGGTTCTTCGCCTTCCTGATCGCCAACCATCGGCGCCATGCTGGATAGTCCTCGTCTCCCGGTTTGGGTATGTCGTCGTCACCTGGAGCAACGTCGCCCGGCGTGAGCATCGCTTCGATGCCCTCGAGATCGACCCCGCCGGGGCAGATGCCATAGACGTGCGGGAGTTCCTCCATCTGGTCGAGCAACTCGTCGATAGCCTTGACGTGCTCGAGTACCTGCGCGCGCAATTGCCACACCTTCTCGGCATCGCGCATGGCGTCGGCGCGGTGCTCCCCGAGACTGATGATCCCGTTACTCATGGCTGCGCCCAATCGCTATCCTTGACCAGGCGAAGGCCCTTGGGCGGCTTGCCAAGCGGGTCGCGGTCGTCCGTGCGCAATGCCTCCTCCGCTTGCCTGTTCCGCTCCGCAAGTCTCTCGGCTCGCTCGGATTCAGCCTCGAGTTCTGCAGCGCGCGCCGCCAAGCCGTCAGGATCGAGGGCGCCGTGGATCCGTTCGGCGAGCTCGGCGAGCGCATCCATCGCTGCCTCGGGGTCGCTAACCGAATCGTCACTCTCGCTACGCACGGCGGCGACGCTGACGCACTGGATCAACGCCCGTAACCGCCATGCCGCGGTTTGCTGCTCCGTGAGGGCCTCTTTCATGGCTAGCGATAGCTTGGGTGTGTTGCTGCGGGCGCTCACGGCTGCACCGTCGGCGCGAGGCCGTAGGGGCTGGCGGCATCGAGGGCCGCTTGCCGCTTCAACCAGTCCTGCAGGTGCTCGCGGTCCTCGTACCGGATCGCCTCCCCGATGGCGTGGATCTTCGCACCGAGCAGTTGCGCCTCGGCAGCCAGGCGGTTGAGCGCATCGCAGCCGGCTAGCTGCACATGACGGGGGTCGCTTTCGTAGAACGGATAGTGCCCGAGCGCCATCGCGGCCGATGCGACCGCGGTGAGCTGCAGATAGATTGCAGACAGCTTCTCTTTCGCGCTGCGCGAGAAGCGGTGTTTGTTGACGGTATCCTCGAGCGCGAGCCGCTCGATGTGCGCCTGCGACGCTCCGCGGTTCGTGTGCTGCCTCGATTCGCGGCATCGCTCGTACTCACGGTACAGCTCCGGGGTGAGCTGGTGGCCGTCGATCTCGATGAGCTTCGGCTTGCGGGCCTTGCGCGGCTTCGCGGGCTTACGGGCGTTCATGACTCACCCCCTGCGGACGCTGCCATCTCGAGCTGCGGCCCTTCGAGCCCACCGAGAACGCGCTGCAGTTCCATCTCGACAAGCTCCAGTGGTCCCCCCAGCTCGCCCGCTTCCTCGGAGAACTTCAGGCATCGGATGGTGCTGGCGACGTTGATGAGCAGGGAGCGCTGCGCCTCCACGGCCGCGAGAATGGCACTCGGCGCCGCCTGCGATCCCTCAGCGGCAGGCGCGCCGGCAGTTCCCTGGACGTGCCAGCCATCGAACTCGTTGTGCAGCTGGTCGAGCGCCTCAGTGGCATCGTGCAGAACGACGGCGGCCGGCTGGAGCTCCTCGGGCACGCCCTGGAGATCGAAAAGCCGCTGATCGACGAGCCGGAAATACCCGACGAGATTCAGCAGCCGTGACTGCAGCTTGTGGAACTCAGGAGCCGGGGAGGATTCGGACGAGTGCGCCTCAACAGGCGCGGTATGCTTATGGGCAGCCATTGCGGCCTCCTACGTAGGTTGTGGTGGTCAGGCCCTCGGCGGTGCTCGTAACACTGCCGGGGGCCGTTTGCTATTGGACGCCTGATACACTATTCTTGCTAGCAACGTATGTCAAGTGTCTCCAGTGCACCTATGTCCGCAATGAAGGTCGGGAAGCAGGTCAAGATCGTGTCCTACTACACACCCGAGGCTATCGAGCAGTTGAACCGGCTATCGGGCGCGACGCGCATCACAAAGGCCGTGTTGCTGCGCGAGGCGCTGGAGGATTTACTGAAGAAGTACTCGGGAACGCTACGCAAGGCCGCGAAGTAGCTCTATTTCTCGCTTCGATTGAGAGCGCCGAGATTGTCGTTTAATTCAGTGACGACCCGATCGAGGCTCTGGACTGCGGCCTGCACATTCCGCACCTCCCGCCTGCTGGATTCGAAACATTCACGCTGAGTATTGGCGAGATGGTAGAGAGCAGCGATCACGTACACCAAAACGCCAATCAGTGTCCAAAATTGCCACGTAGGCATCATATGACCCCTTGTTGTAAAGGCCCGGCGCCGACAGGTCGAACTTTGCGCCCTCGCGCCAGTCGGGCGTAGACTATCCCAACGACACCAAGAAAGTCGGTTTTGGAGGGGGTTCTATGCGGAGAGCATCACTCACGGCAATGCTTGCCATCCTCACCGTTGCCACACTCAGCGCATGCGTGACGGCCCGGCCCGTTGCCCTACCGAACGGGACGCAGGGCTACGCAATCGAATGTCCCGGCGCTGCGCGTGACATATCGGATTGCATGAACAAAGCGGCACAGGTGTGCGGAGGCAGATACAATATCCTCGACCGCGATGGAAATGTCGTAGGAGGCGTCGCCACCCCGGTAGGCAACAGCGCCATTTTCGTGCAGGGCATTCACCGCACCCTGATAGTGAGCTGTAATCGCTGAAGAAGTACGCGGAGAAGTCCGGTGACAAAAGCTGACAGGGCGGCAGTCTGAAGGCGGAGGTGAGCCCATGCGCTATCTAACGATTATCACGGCAATTCTTGCGCTCTGCTTCGTGCTTTTGGGTCGCGCACTGAGCCAATCGGAAGACGTGCACTCGATCCAGGCGCTGTACGAGGAGTGCACCTCGGATCAGGTCGTAATGCAGGGCATCTGCGCCGGCTATATCCAAGGCGTGGCCGATACAATGGACGCATCGTACTCAGTTGTTAAGGCAAAAGGTTTTGATTTTCACTTGGGATATTGTGCCGGCCCGGATGTCACCACCGAGCAACTGATTCAGGTGTTCAAGAATTGGTATAACCAAAATCCCAAGTCCTGGCACATGCCCAAGGAACTCGGCGTGATCAGTGCTCTACAGGGAAGCTGGCCCTGCAAACACTGAAGCGGCATGAGATACATTTTCATTTTCACGCTTAGACTGTTGGCTACGGGCTGTGTCACCGAGGTCGGCCATATTCACCCGACCACGTTATCCACGGGCAACCGGGATATGTGATCGTATGCAATTCAAACCGCTATGACCGTTGCCTGAATCGCGCAGCCCGCACGGCCGTCTCTGGCGATAAGATCAGTGAGCGTGGATGTCACAGAAGCGCATCCGTGGGGGTCAAGCGAGTCAGGATTTCGGGCATTTTGCCGCCATGCGCGGGGCAAACGAACGCGGCGGCATCCTCGGCGAGCTTCTTCTGCTTGTCGCTCCAACCGTCGTCGATCACGACGAGTCCGGACGAGTGCTGAGCGCAGATGCAGCCAGCGTCGGTTACGATCCGCTCGATGTGTCCAAGCCGCCGATCTATGTCACTCATGAGACCCCTGAAGCGCTCGCAGCAGTTGGATTCCTTCACGTAGCTCATCATCCGTGAGTGCACTCAGCTCCCGTTCGATCGAGCACTCGCCAAGAGAGGCAATGATCGACGCGGCCTCATCCGTCATATGCCCCGCGGCTCGAGCTCGCCGGAGCGCCTCGAGCGCTGCACGCATGACGGGCGCCCCGGGGATAACGTCCTCAAGCCGAGTGACGCGAGATTCAAGACTTGGCATGGCCGTTCGCTCCGAGTCGCTGCTCGATCGCCGCGATACGCTTGGCGAGATCGTCCGTTTCGATGAGCTTCGCCTGACTCGCGAGCGCCCCGAGAAGCGCTGTCGCTTGTCCCGGCGAAATGAACCCGGCGGCAACTGCCGTGATGACCGCTTGCCCCTGCTCGGGGAGGGATCCCGCGAGGGCGCCGATTGGCGCGGGCGCCTCCATGGCCTTGAGGGGTGGGAGGACACGCTCGAGGATCGTCCTCGCGGCCTGTACGTCGCCACCCTTCGCAGCAGCCACGAGCTTTTTCAGAATGTCGGGCAGATCGCGCGCGAGGGCAGAGCGCAGGCGTTCCGCTTTCGCGAACCCACGCGGAGGCCGCCCTTTCGGGTTGCCCGACACGCCCGGCGGGAACGGTCGCAGGCCGTTAGTGCTGCGGCTCGGCTGCTCTGATCCGTCGTTCACTGCTTTTTCAGTCCGAACAGTGAGGTCATGCCGCGCCCTCAGTGCTCTGACGCGCTACGCCCGAGAGCAGCCGCTCGAGCTCTTCGCGCGGGATCAGCCGGCGCCGCCCCACCTTGGCGCTGCGAATCTCTCCGCTCGCCAGCTTGCGCTGCACTGTGCTTATGCTCAGCCCGGTCGCAAAGGCGTATTCACCCGGTGAGACTGCGATGCGCTGCGGATGCGAGAGTGTTTGAACATTCATGACATGCGATACTACTGAATACCGATATGTCTACAACCGCTTTGAGCGCAACGCCGCCGCTTTGCGCAATTGCGTGATGTGATGCTGTACGGCTCGCAGGGATGGTTGCTCGGCGCGGCCGATATCGGTTTCGCCGAGCGCTCGCAACACTCGCTTGGCCGCTCCGCGGCTCGGTCCTCGATCTGCTTCGAGTAGTGGGCGGATCGCCTCCCGTAGCCGCGCTCCTTCCGCAACGCGCACTGCATTGCGAGCCCGAAGTGGTGCCGGTTGGCCGGGCGCGGTGTCAGAGGTGAGGCGCGCCGCGATTGCCTGCTCGACGGCTTCCATGATCTGAGCCTCGAGCGCCTGGTCGATTACGCTCGGCGGCGCACCGACAATAGGCTCACGTGGGCTGCGCGCCAACGCGACCCGGATGCGCGTATCGATGAGCTCCACGAGATGCTCGGAAATTGACTTCATGCCGCGGCCGCGCGCGTCCTAATGCCTGGGGCTACACCGAGGGCGCGCATGCGCTGTCCTCGAGGATCTGGCGGATCTGCTCTTCCGAAAGTCGTGTTGCTGCCGCAATCGTTGTGGGGGAATGGCCGACTGCGGCCATTCGACGAACAGCGCCGGCCTGCGCCTCGCGGCCGAGGGCGAGGAAATGCCGCAGACGCTCCTGGTCGGCTATTGAGATGGCGTTCAGGTCAGCGCTCACGCGGCATCCCTTGTAAGTCGTCGTCGAACGGCACAGCACTCCGGTTGCTCCGCGCCTCCTGTGCTGCTGCCTTGCGCTTCCGGGCGACGTGATACTCGGTCAGGACGCCATGTGCCAGGAGATCGAGCGAAGGGCGGGGCTCACCGTTCTGCGGGGTAAAGACCTTCACGGATAACTCGCCCGATAGAGCTACGCTGTCTCCGGCCGACAGCGCCATCAGGGCGGAGACTGCCTCCTGCCGGAAACAGATCACGCTGCACTAGCGTCCGACAGAATTTGAGGGATTTCGCATCAAGTACTGCATTTCCCGAGTCGTCACACAATGTCAAGGTGTTAACGATTTGAACGCCAGGCACGCGATCCAGCAGCCTTACGGCCTCTTTCGGGGAGAGGCTGATGCATGCTGGCAAGCTGGTGTTCGCACAAGTCCTGGAGTTCGCTCCTTGGCACACGTTTCGGCGCCTCGTGGCCAAATATCGCGGGAATTTCAACGTTCGGCGGTTCAGCTGCCTCGATCAGTTCCTGTGCATGGCGTTCGCGCAGCTGACCTATCGGGAGAGTCTGCGGGACATCGAAGCCTGCCTGCGGGCGCAGCCCGAGAAGCTCTACCACATGGGCATCCGCGGCAACGTCAGCCGCAGTGCGTTGTCCGACGCCAACGAGTCGCGCGATTGGCGCATCTACTACGAGTTCGCCCAGGCACTCATCCAGATCGCCCGTCAGCTCTACGCCAACGAGTCTCTCGGCATCGAGCTGCAGGAGACCGTCTACGCACTCGACTCCACGACGATCGATCTGTGCTTGTCGGTGTTTTCCTGGGCACTCTTCCGCGAGACCAAGGCGGCGGTGAAGTTGCACACCTTGCTCGATCTTCGCGGCAGCATTCCGACCTTCATTCACATCAGCGACGGGAAACTGCACGACGTCAACGTCCTCGATCTGCTCGAACCCGAGCCTGGTGCCTTCTATGTCATGGATCGCGGGTACGTCGATTTCGAGCGACTCTACAAGTTCGATCTGGCCGGAAGCTTCTTTGTCACGCGGGCCAAATCGAACTTCAAATACCGGAAAATCAAGGCAAATCCTGTCGATCGAGAGACCGGACTGAGATGCGATCAAGTGGTGGAACTGGTCGGTTTCTACTCGCGTCAGCACTATCCCAAGCAACTGCGGCGTATCCGTTATCGCGACGAGGAAGGGCGCGTGCTGGTATTTCTCACCAACAACATGGTGCTGCCAGCCCTGACGATCTGCGCGTTGTATCGGCTGCGATGGCAGGTCGAGCTCTTCTTCAAATGGATCAAACAGCATCTGCGAATCAAACGTTTCTTTGGCAACTCCGAGAACGCGGTCAAAACCCAGGTCTGGATCGCCGTGAGCGTCTACGTACTCGTCGCCATTGTGCGCAAGCGCCTCGGCTTGTCGGTGTCTCTTCATACGATGCTACAGATCCTGAGCGTGACGCCTTTCGACAACCAATCGTTACTCCAACTTTTAAAGGATGCTGCTGCCTTGGAAACTGACGAAAATCTCTGCAACCAATTGAATTTACTCTGAAACGTGTCGGACGCTAGTGATCACGCTGATAAATTGAGGGGCGCTGTCTTTGTCGGTGACCCGGACGGTGCAGACGGCATACTGCTGACCGTTCGAGGAAGTGCGGGACTGCGGTGCGCGATGGAGGCGCCCGCAAACGAGGGCGTCAATGCTCATGATGGGATCTCAGGAATTTGCCTGAGGTAGGCGAAGAAAGCGCCGGTGTCGAACCGCTCCCGCGGCGCTGTCATTTCGCCCGACACGATCCCTGCGGCGGCGCGCACGGCCAGGACGATGGACACCGTGCCTGCAGGTTCGGGCGGCGCAAGCAGGCGTCGGCCGAGCTCGTCGCGCTCAGGTAGCCGTAGGCCAGCGCCCTCTACGTCGGCAGCTACTCGCAGCGCCGGTGCGTCCTGTAGCTGCTGCTCGACACGCAGGCGGCGAACGGTGAGCGCGGAAGGGGTGTAGCCGTCACACGAGAACGGCGTGTCAGCGAACGCCTCGACGATGTAGCGCCGGCAGTGTCCGAGCGGCGCGCCGGTAGTGAAGTTCACGCAGGCCCGGCAGGTCACCGCCCGGCCCGCGGCCTCGGCCATATGAGCGGGTGTCGCGCACTGCGAAAATCGCAATCGAGAGTCGCCACCCTGCGAATCCTGCGAATTTTGCGAATCGCGCTTGGCCTGGAACGGGACGGAGGCTACCGGATTCGCAGGATTCGCAGCTTTCGCAGGTAGCACCCCTCTTGAGCGCAAAATCTCGTCGAGCTTGCTCATATGGCGTCCTCCCAGCGGATTCGCCACACGCGGCGGCGGTGCGCCCCGTCGAGCACCATGCCGCCCTCGACTGGGACGGCCCAGCCGGTACGCTCGAGCACGGCGATCGCTCGATCGAAACTCTCGGCGGACCGCACGCAATACGGTCCGAGCCGGAGTGCCGCGCCGGAGTGCAACTCTCGGCGCCGCTCCTTCCGACACCACTCCAAGAGCGCTTCGGCCTGGCGGATCTGCTCCGGCACAACCGAGGTCCCGACGATTCGCACGGCCTCGCCGAGGTAGAACTTCATGAGAGTCGCGGCGCGGTTGATTGCCTGCGCCTCGATTGCCGCGGCATCCGGCTGCTCGACGATGGTAAGCACGCCGGCTATCCGAAGGATCAGAGCTGGCGCTTTGGAGGCCCAAGGCTTGATGCTCGCGTAATCGCCTCCGTCCTTCTGATCGGCCTCGATGGCATCGTGTACGGCTACCCATAACTGCTTCGCCTCGGGGGTCAGCCGTAGCGCCGGCGGATCAAGCTCTTCCTGAGAGCCCTCAGCAAAGCGCCTCGGCCGGTGAAGGAGCGCGGATATCGCGCGGTGGTAGTCGATCAGCGCCGGGTCTTTCGTAACGTCGATCTCGACATAAGGCCTGTCGCCGATGGTGGACTGCGGCCATGCGAGAAGCGTTCGCGCGAGCAGTCCCTGCTGCGTCAAGATGTCGTCGGACAGCACGCTCTCGGCCACCACAGGCTGGATCATGAGATGCGATGCCACACGCCGGCCGAAGTACTTGTTGGCGCCGTCGCCCGCCCGTACCCGGTCGAATTCCCCTCGATCCCAGAGCTTGGAGAGGCCGGCCGCCGATTTCAGGCGGTTGTCGTCGTTCATGGCGTGGCCGCCGATGAACTCGCCCGCGTCGTCGTGGAAGAGCCCCACACTCGGCCTGCCGGAAACGAAAAGCTTATGCAGCCCCTCGATCGTCGGGGATCCAGTGAAGTAGATCGGCTTCTTCGGCGCGACCGGCGGCTTCCCCAGCCGCTCGAGCTGATGCTGGATGTAGTCTTGGAGGTCAGCCGGCGAGACATCCTTGGGCCGCTGCTTGGTGATTATCTTCTTTGCAGCTTCGTGGGCCGCCATCGTGTTCTCGTAACGCTGCAACTCCTCTTCGAATTCCTTCAGTGCGCTACGCTCGTAGTCGCGGTGCTCCTGCAGAGCCACGCTGTCTACTGCGGACTTGCGCTCGCCGGACTCCCCGATCGTGAGCGCGAACAAACTCAGGAGCTCCCGTCGTCCGTCGATCTCCACGTCGCCATGAGCCTGGGCGGCGAGACTCGCCGCAGCAAGGAACGACTGGCCGCAGATTGCGGCAGGGGCCCGGATGATCTCGTGGGCTCGACGGACCGCGGCCGAAAGGATTGGACCAAGCGCCTCGAGTGGGTACGGTTCGGCTGGCGGCAGTGAGCGGCGCAATTGCTCCGGCGCGGATTTCACTGTCTCACGCGCCGGCTGCGACTCTTGCGATTCCTGCGACTCTGCGCGACCGCGGCTCAGATCCCGGAAGCGCTGCTCGCGCGGGCCGTCCACCAGCTCCCGCAGATGCTCCCATTTCCTATCAGCACACCCGTTGTGCATGCACTTGAAGGACAGCGCACCGCTCGGGAGGATGAATACGGCCGCCTCCCCGTTGACATGCGACGCGTCGGACGGACAGCGCCGCAGTTTCCAGCGGAGCATCCCGTCATGCTGGTCCGGTCCCCTCGCCTCGAGTCCGCCTTTGGAGAGGAATTCGCCCATCTTGCGCTCATCCCATGCCATGCCGCTGTTCGCAGTCCGGTCATGGCCGTTGGGTCGCGCCCTCTCTACCGGGCGCGCCTCGACCGCCAGTGCCTGCAGGAGCTCGGGCGATACCAGCTCGATCTCCTCGGGGACGTTCCGCAGCTTTGAGAGCCGCCAGGGGGCCGATGCGATGTTGTCGCCCTTCGTGGCGACGGTGCCGTGCAATTTGATGATGCGGCCGGCGTTGAAAACGGACTTGTCGATCTTTACGGCCGCGTCGTCGAACCTTACTGCGAGCGCCTCGAGACAGCCTTTCACCAGGTCGCGGGCCTGATCATCGTTTGGAAGATCGACACGATAGAGCAGATGCACTCCGTTGCCGGACTCGGCTACGACTGGCTTCGGCCATCCGCGCTCAGCGAGCGCGCCGTACACCTTTCGGGCGCGCTCCATCGCGGCCTCGAGCTGTTCCGGTGCAGAGCTGGTGTCGTTCGGTCGCTGCGGGTCGATATCGACGAGCAGCCAATGCCGACGTACAACATTGGCGTCCGTCGCCGTGGCCGGCGCGTACTCCTGCACCCGATTCGCATGGCGCGCCAGTAACTGAGGGTCCAGGGGGTTCATGACGACGTACACCGCCGCGCCCTGGCTGTTGAGTTTCGCTGCGGTCTCGATCAGCTCCTCGCGGTGCTCGGCGTCGAAGTAGCCCGCGTCAGTGCGCTTGCGCCCTTTCTGGTGCAGCGCCCGCAGCTCGATGATGGCCTTCGGAGGGTGCAGGATCGCGATGGCGCGCCTGATCTGGTCTCGGTCCGGCGAGATGGTGACGACGGTCATCGCGGCCTCCATGGCGGCAGAGACATGACCGGTATTCCGATCAGGTCATGGTGCGCGATCCAGTTGCCGACGATGCCCGCGCAACCTCGGCATTGCCACGCTACACCGCCGTTGGCGGCGCAGCGGCGAAGCTCTGCAACGCTCCCACACCTCGGGCAGACGGATGCCGTGCTAATATTTGCGGTGTTCCCGTTGATGATCTTGCCCGCCTGGAGAGCCGCGAACTCTCCGGGCGCGGCGCCTTGCGCGCTCACGCGGCCTCAGGTGCCGAGGTGCGCTCGATCGGTCGCACCGAAAGCCGAATCGGCTTCGGGAATTCACTGGCCCCGGCCATCCGATAGACGGTCGCGCGCGACAAGCCGGTGCGGCGCTCAACCTCCGGGATGCGCCACATGCTCGGTGGCTCATTGGGGATAACGGCGGGATCACCGCCAGAAGCGACTACGCGCTCACGTAGCCACGCAATGACCGCAGTAGATGGCCACGCGACGGCGCGGCCGCCGGGGAGATGGGGAGGGACTGATGGCACGGGCGTTGACTCCGGTTGGTTAGCGGAGTGCAGTAGATCACCCGAGACATGTTGAAATCGTGGGGGCTACATGCGATAGGCGGATGGCCTACTTCCCACCATTGGAGTTGAGGTATCGCCGGATAGCATCATCAACGCTCCAGGCGCCCGACGCCTCCGATACCACCTGCACCACATGAGGGAAGGGCGGTTTCTTCCGAGTCACGCGGATGAGAAACGGTGGCATCGGCTCCTTGCTCGGCGCGTCACCATAGCCGGAGCAGTCGAAGTGCTCGGCGTGACCGAGCTGCAGGGCTTTGAGGATGAGCCTCACGAAGGTTGCGCTGTCCTGCCGCGTGCTTCGGCGAGCGGGCGGGAGATCCTTGAGCGCCCTCTCAACTATGGTAGTCGCCGTCTCCAATGAGTCAGGAAGTGTGTCTAGGTTTGTGTAGCCCAGCTCCTGCTGTGCCAAGTACAGCCGGTTCAAAGCCTCGCCGGCGGCCTGACTTGCTGGCGTGGACACGCGAATGTAAAGCTTCTCGACGCGCTCAAGCGCCTTCTGTAGCTCCGTGAGTTTGTCCCGCACGTCCTGCATGCGTGGCGGTGACACCAATCTCCAGGATATTGACTGCAGAGCGTGAGACTCGAGGTGCCTCACCTGCTCGCGGTATAAACCTAGCTTGAAGAGTTCGTCCCGCTGCTCGGCGGTAAATTTCCGGCGCATTTTGCACCCCTTCCAGTGCATGCCTTCGAGAGGATCGCGGCGGGAAGCGGGCGAAGGTGTCCCGGCTTGTCGGCTGGCCGGCCTATCCCGCCGCGAGTGCTGCTATGCCTTCCGCGCGCGCAGATCCGTCACGTTATGGGCTGCGGCGCCCCCGAACTTCGGGAGCGCCGCGCGGATCGCATCAGCCACGTGAGACGGCGCGAGGTGCCCGTAATGCTTTGTCACCATGCGGGCGTCACTGTGCCCCAGGGTTTCGGCGACGAAGATTAGCGGAACGCCAGCCTGCACGAGGTGCGAGGCGTAGGTGTGGCGCAGGGTGTGAAACGTCGCGGCCGGGCGTACCTTGGCCGCGGAGCAGGCCGAGCGCATCGCGCGCACGAGAGCAACGCGGTACCAGCTCGAACCATCGGCGCGAGGAAACAGGGACTCATCCTCGGGCTTGCCGGCCGTCAGGCGCTCGAATAGCGCCACGCCGTCATCGGTCAGCGGCACTCGGCGGGGCTTGCCGCTCTTGGAGTCGGCGATGAGCAGTGTGTTCGAGCGCGAGTCGTAGTCTCCGGCCCGCAGCGCCAGGAGTTCACCAGCACGGCAGCCCGTATTGAGCCCCGCAGACACGAGGGCGCGTAGGTCGGCCCGTGCGGCGTTCTGCAGCCGTTGCGCCTCATCGACCGTGAGCCAACGCAGGCGCGCAGAGTCGGCCGAGCGGAATTTCTTCAGACGCGCCCAGGCGTCGGGATTTGCGGGCTTGCCGGCAGTGGCAGCGTGGTTCAAGCATGCCTTCAGGCCATTGATGACGCGGTTGATGGTCGCTCGGCGCCGCCGGCCTCGATCAGCCGCCTGCGCCTTGCTCTCCGTTTCAACTGCTGCGGCGCGCGCTTCTCCTGTCTTCCTGCGCGTGCGGCGGCGGCGCTTCAGCGCCCAGGCAAGCCACGCGTCGAAGTCAGCAGCGGTGAGATCCGCGAGCCGCTTGCCAGCGATCGACGAGGAGCCCACGTAGGCGTTGAGCATGACCTCCGTGGCATCGCCCGACTTGCGGTTGCGGTGCAGCCAATCGAGATAGTCCCTCACCGCATCGGCCACCGTGTAGCGCTGGCCGCTCGCATCGAGCGCTTGTTCTTCGGCCTTAGATAGGATCCTGCGCTGTGCCTGCCCGAAGTCGAGCACCTCGGCGCCATCGGCCTTCCGGTGATCGTCTGCCCGGCCCAGCGCCTTCTCGACGTACCGGGATTCCCCCGGTGCAGCCGCAGCGCGGTAGCGCCTGACGATCCACCGGCCGCCCGCCTTGGACTTGCGATATCCGAGGAACAGGCCCTGCTCGATCCGGTGCCAGTAGGGTTCCTGGCGAGCGCGTAGCGCCGTTCTCGCCTCCCGGCTATCAAGGGTGGCGCTCTTTCGGATTCTCGCCATACGGGCCTCCTGTCGCGTCTGTGACCACCTTGCGGGGCGGATCACCGGTCATGGGGAACGTATGGGGAAAAGACCGGTTGAGACGTTGTGAGACAGTATGCGAGCTGATATGCTATAAAACAAGTGATTTCACGCACGGAGCGAGACGAAGTGAGTTGGTGTGAGACGCCAGTTACAACCCTTTCACGGCGGTAACACGGGTTCGAATCCCGTCGGGGACGCTAATAAAACAACAACCCATGTGCCGAAAGGCACAAACGACTTAGTGGATCCCTGGTGTTCGGTGTCCAATGCTATAAATGTCCAATAAAACTGAAGTGCCGGAAGACTGCTAGCGCGCTCTCGGTGCCGCCGCCCAGCGCTGAGGTTGCTGTCATTTCTCCAGGAGCAAAGAGCTGCTGCCAGTCGCTTGCTTCGTTATGGGCCGAACCCTCCCGCGTCCTCGCCGCGGAAAGTCTCCGGCAGGAACAGCAACGTGACGAAGAATCCGACCGCTGCGACCCCGACTGGATACCATAGCCCGGCGTAGACATTGCCCGTCGCGGCTACGATCGCGAACGCGGTAGCGGGTAAGAATCCTCCGAACCAGCCGACGCCGACGTGATATGGCAATGACATTGCAGTGTAGCGGATTCGCGTAGGGAACAGCTCGACGAGCGCCGCCGCCTGGGGTCCGTAAAGCGCAGTTGCCGCAATGATGAAGACGAACAGGATCGCGAGAGTCAATCGAACATCGATCGCACGCGCCGCCGCCGACCTTGGGTAGCCCGCCGCGGCGAGCGCCGCGCGCAAGCGTTCATCGAATCGCCGCGCCTCACGCCCGAACGTCGCGCGGTTGAGCTGTCTCCCGTCGACGCTCGCTACCAGATCCCGGCCGATCAGGATCACCGTGGGACTGCCCGCGGGTGCCGCTCGACTGGTATAGGAGAGGCCGTGATTCATCAGTGCGCCCTTCGCGACATCGCAAGCGGTCACGGCCTTCGCGTGGCCGATCAGATCGAATTGCAGCGAGCAATCCGACGGGGGCGCGACGACAACCACCGGCGCGCGCGCATTCGCACTCGCAAGCGCGGGATTCGCGACTCGGGTCAGAAGGTGAAACCCCGGAATGAACCCCAGAGTCGCGAGGCCGAGACCGAACAACATCACCGGCTTTCGCCCGATGCGATCCGACAGCCAGCCGAAGAACAGATAGAGGGGCAACGACGCGAGCGTGACGATCAGCAACAGCGTATTCACGATCGCCGGCGACACGGCAATGATCCGCTCCATGAAGAACTGAGTGTAGAACTGCGCCGTGTACCAGACGACCCCTTGCGCGGCGAGCAGCCCGAACAGAACCGTCAGCACGCGGCGAAGATACTGCCAGCGCAGGAACGATTCCGTAAACGGCGCCTGGCTGAGCGCGCCCTCGGCTTCGATCCGACGAAACTCCGGCGACTCCTCGAGCTTGAACCGTATCCACAGCGACAGCGCGAGCAGCGCGAGCGACAACGCGAACGGTATGCGCCAGCCCCAGGCGTCGAACCGCACCTCGCCGAGCGAGGTGCGAACGATGAGTATCACGACCAGCGCGAGCGCGAGGCCAAGGCCGGCGGCGCACTGGATCCAACTCGTCGCGATGCCCCGGCGGCGCGCGGTCGTGTGTTCCGCGACGTAGATCGCGGCGCCGCCGTACTCGCCGCCGATCGCGAAGCCCTGCAGCATTCTGAGCCCGACGAGAAGACACGGTGCGGCGACCCCAAGCGTCGCGTAGTCCGGCAGAAAAGTGACAAGAAATGTCGCGAGCCCCATCACGCTGATCGTCACTAGGAAAGTGCGCTTGCGGCCAGTGCGATCGCCAAGCCGGCCAAAGACGATCGCGCCGAACGGCCGCACCGCGAACCCGGCGGCGAATGTCAGCAGCGCGAATAGATACCCCTGCGCCACGCCGACGCCGGCGAAGAAATGCCGGCCGATGATCGCGGCAAGCGAGCCGAAGATGAAGAAGTCGTACCACTCGAAGACTGTGCCGGCGCAGGACGCCGAGACGACGAGCGTCAGTCGATTGCGAGCTGCGATCGGTGCCGCGAGCGTCCCCTCGATGACGGTCACAGGAACCCCGGGCGTAAGTTCGACCGCCGAAGAATAAACCAACGCCCGGCGGAATGCGATGGATAATCCGCCCTTGTGCGAAACCCATGCCACAGCTAACGCCACCATTGCCATTCGAGCATTCGATCCGCACCGGCGAGGCGGCCGCGGCAGGTATCGCCCCCCATTTCGCTGCTCATCCCGAGGAGGGCAGACGCTATGACGGCTAAATCCCGCGAGCGGGTCGCGAGCGTTGCTCGACATCTACGATTTCTCAGGCTTTAGGTCCATTGCGGATATCGGAGGCGGCCGGACAGGTGGAGGAGCGTATGGACCTTCATGCCAGGTATCCCCCCGGGGCAACTCTTGGAAAAAGCGCTGCCGATTGCGCGGCGGACTCGCCGGGGACGCTAAAGATAACAGTCACTCAAATCGCGGTTGCAGCGGCCGCGGCGGATATGGGTAACCGCACTTCACGTCCTACGACGGCAGCAGCACGGCGCAGTGTCGCGAGCGTGACGCTGTCGTTATCCGGGTCGAGCAGGCGGTCAAGCTGCACACGGCTGGTTCGCATGCGCTTTGCCATTTCGACTTTCGTCAATCTCTTCGCTTTCATGGTCTGCTCGAGCTGAGAGGCCAGCACGCGCTTTATCGCGGTCGTCTGGACATTCTCGTAAATGCCTTCCGCCTTGAGGAACTCATCGAAGCTGCTCCCGAGATGGGGATTCTTCGGTTTGTGTGTCTTGCTCATTTCTTTGCCTCCTTCATACCTCCTACAGACCCAGCGGCTGGAGAACGATCCGCGCTTCCTTCGGCGCATCGAAGCTGCGCGTGCCAGCCTTCGCGCCGGTTGGGGCATTCGCTTGGAGGACGTCGATTCCGACTAGGGATGGTGTCATCCCGCCCAATTGGACATCACGGATCTGCTCACCGTTGTAGTAGCCGCGATCGGCGAGCGCGGTGAGGGACTTCTTTCCGAGGGCATCACGGGCGAGATTGGCCATCTCGCTCAGACTCCCCCGATCGTGAGTGACGTTGGTCACCTCGTGCGCGACGATCATGTGGTTCTTCGTGTCGACCGTGGTCTGCACGTTGTCGCCGACGGTCCCGGTGTCTTTTCCAGCGCTATTCATTGAGCGCGCATCCGGGTCGGTTAGGGAGAGCTGGCCCTCATCTCGGACCTGATCGCAGCGATCTTCTCCTTCAGCTGCGAGACGCGCGCTTCGGGTACCAGGGCAGGCTCCCGATCGGCTCCGTCCAGACCGTCCAGGTAATGCTGGACGGCCTTCTCCAGGTGCTCGAGACAGCCCAGGAGCGCTTTCACGCGATAAGTAATCGCTGGTGTGATGCGTCCGGGGACCAGATGTGCTAGCATGTGTACACTTTACCACAGCGAGCGGAACCCGTTCCCATGTCCTCCGCCACCATCACTGTTCGCCTCGAGAACGAAGTCAAAGATCGGCTAGATCGGCTGGCTGAGTCGACGCGTCGAAGCAAGTCGTTCCTTGCCTCAGAGGCGATTCGAGAGTTCGTCGAGAGCAATGAATGGCAGATCGCCGAGACGCGCGCGGCGCTCAAGGAGGCTGACGAGGGCGACTTCGCGAGCAGTCGCGAAGTGGAACGGCTCCGAAAGAAATGGAAGGTGAATGCGGATTAGGTGGCTGCGCAAGGCGCTGCGCAACCTCGACGAGGAAGCCACCTATATCGCAGGCGACGATGTCGTGGCGGCCCGGTTGGTCGTCCGCCGCCTCTTTGAGGCAGTCGAACAGCTCATCGACCATCCGAGCGCCGGCCGACCCGGTCGGGTCCCTGGTACTCGCGAGCTTGTCGTCCGAAACACACGATACGTCGTCCCCTACCGCGTTCGAGGCGACGCGATAGAGATTTTGCGAGTGTTTCACACTTCACGCCGACTTCCGAAGCGCTGGTAGCCACTCTTCCGTCAAAGAGCACTTGCGGCCGTCAGTCGCTCCGGCAGGTAGAATTCCGGAAAGCTGCCATTTGAGCACGGCCATCCTATTTGATGGGCTGGGCCGGCTTCCTGGTCACGTTTGATGATGGACTGGCTTCGAGGTCCATCACTGATCGTGATCGTGCTGCAGGTCTTTTCCGCTCCCGATATCTATCGTCGTCGATTCGCACGGCCGCGAAGCGGACGTGGCTTCTGTCCGGCCCACAGGCCGGACAGAAGCTCGTGCGGGGAACGCGGGACGGTTGTGGGAGCCTGATCGGCCTGAGGGCTTGGACAGGATCCCCGTCGGGGCCCTTGATTCACAAGAGCCCCTCGGGGGAGTCTCCGGTTACCACGCCAGGAGACCCCCACAGTGTGCCACGCGTTATTGCACGACCCCGCCTTTTTCCGATTGCTCAGCCGGATTGATGCCGAGCTTGCCGCCGAGATCCGAAAGGGCCGCTGTCCCGGGTGCAAAGGTCCTCTGCATGTCGCGGACTTTCCTCGAAAACCCCGCGGCTGCCCGGCTTCGGTGCGCGAGGAATACTCATCGCGGCTGAGCTTTACATGCGGGTGGTGCGATGCGCGCACGACACCGGCCTCGGCGCGCTTTCTCGGCCGCCGGGTGTATGTGGCGGTGGCACTGATGCTGCTCTCCCCGCCGGCCAGTTCGGCCGCATACGCACTCGGGGGGCTGCTTTCGGCGTCTGCACGCACGGTGAAGCGGTGGCGCAACTGGTGGCAGAAGGATTTTCAGCGAACCGCGTTCTGGCAGTCGGTCCGCGAGCGCTTCATGCCGCCGCTGCCGGCTGAAGACTTGCCGCAGAGTTTGCTCGCACGGTTCCAGGGACCGACCTGTCACGAGCGGCTGGAGGAGCTGTTGCGCTTTCTCTGCCCACTGAGCACCGCCTCGGTGATCAAGTAGATCGAGGGCCGCTCGTCAGCGGCCGTCCTCCCGCAGAGGATGCGCCAGCGCAGGCAGGGGAGGGTGCATAACCTGCCCGCCATCGCAATATCGCAGTGTTGGGAGGCAATCAGTGAGTTCCGACGACGATCCGCTCAAGCGGGATCTATGGGGCCGGCTGCGCTTTGCGATCATCGGAGGTTTACTGGCCGCTCCGCCTGCGCCGGGGGATTTGCAGGCGGCCTTGAGTGAGTTGGCCGCAAGGACCTGGCGCCATCCGTTGACCGGGCTCGATGTGCGCTTTGGCGCCTCCACGATCCAGCGCTGGTACTACGCCTGCCGACAGGCGACCGATCCGGTCACGGTGCTGCACAATCAGGTCCGCCGCGACATCGGCTCCTTCCCCAGTGTTTGCCCAGAAGCGGCCGAGGCGCTGCGCACGCTGTATGGCCAGCACTCGTCATGGACCGCGAAACTTTTGCACGACAACCTGCAGGTCGTGTTGGCTGGTGCTGATCCCCCCGTGCCGTGTCCTTCCTACCCCAGCGTCCGACGCTACTTGAAGGCCCATGGCCTGACCCGCAAGCGACCCCAGCGCCGCGGTGTCGATGAGATCCTCGGACCCAGCACGCCGCCGACCGAGCGCGAGATCAGGAGTTACGAAGTCGCGTACGTCCTGCAGCTCCTGCATCTTGATTTTCACGAGGGCTCACGCAAGATCCTCACCCGCACCGGAGAGCGGATCACGCCGCTCCTGGTCGCCTTCATCGACGATCACTCGCGCTTCATGGCGCACGCCCAGTGGTACACGAGCGAAGGTACCGAGCAGCTCGTGCACGGGTTCTGCCAGGCGCTCTCGAAAGTCGGGCTTCCCCGCTCGCTGATGAACGATCGGGGCTCGGCGATGATGTCCGGGGAGTTCACCGCGGGGCTCGCCGCGTTAGGTATAACGCATGTTCCAACACGACCAAGGTCCCCCCATGTGAATGGAAAACAGGAATCTTGGTGGTCACAAATCGAAGGTCGACTGTTGCCGATGCTCGAGGGCGAGCCGAACCTTACTCTCGATCAGCTCAACCTCGCCACCTGTGCCTGGGTGACCCAGGAATACAATCGCACCAAGCACGACGAGATCGGCTGTCCGCCGCTCGAGCGGTATCTGGCCGGCCCCAATGCTGGCCGGGAGTGTCCCGGGAGCGAGGCCCTGCGCGGTGCCTTCCGGATCGAGGTCAAGCGCCGTCAGCGCCGCTCCGACGGCACGGTCAGACTCGAGAACCAACGCTTCGAGATCCCCTCCCGGTACCGGCATCTCTCGGAGATACGCCTGCGCTATGCCCGCTGGGACTTGAGCCGCGTGGACCTGATCGATCCGCACTCGGGGGCAATCCTCTGCCCGGTGTACCCGATCGACAAAGTGGCCAACGCGGAAGGGTTGCGCCGGGTGATAGAGCCCGTCAGCCACGCACCAAAGCCACCGGCGAGCGGCATCGCGCCGCTGCTGAAGAAAATGATCGCCGACTACGCCGCCACGGGCCTGCCGCCAGCGTACCTGCCCGAATCCGACACACAGGATGATCCGACATGAACCAGAAGCTCCTGGCCCTTTATGGGCTCAAGTTCTCCCCGTTCTCCCCCGAGGTGCCTACCGAGGCGCTGTACCTGTCGCCGAAGATCGAGAACTTCTGCTGGCGCATCGAGCAGGCACACCTGCGCGAGGGGGGATGGGCCCTTATCCATGGCGATGCCGGCTCCGGCAAGAGCGTCGTCCTGCGGGTGCTCGCCGAGCGCCTCGCGCGCTTGGCCGACCTGAACGTCGGCGTCGTGCACCACCCGCAGAGCAATCTCTCGGACTTCTACCGCGAGCTCGGCGACATCTTCGGCGTCTCCATCCGTGTCAGCAACCGCTGGGGCGGCTTCAAGGCGCTGCGAACACGCTGGCTCGATCACCTGGGCTCGACCACCCGCCGCTCCGTCCTGTTATGCGACGAGGCGCAGGAAATGAGCCCCCTGGTCCTGAACGAGCTGCGTCTGCTCTCTTCGGCCCGCTTCGACTCCCAGTCGCTCCTGTGCATCGTGCTCGCCGGCGACGCTCGGCTCCTCGATAAGCTGCGCCGCGAGGAGCTCATCCCGCTGGGATCGCGCATCAGAACGCGTCTGGCCACCGAGGCGGCCACGCGCGAGGAACTCATCGCCTGCCTCGAGCATCTGCTCGCCGCCGCCGGCAACGCCAGTCTCATGACCCGAGAGCTGCGCCAGACCCTCGTCGATCACGCTGCCGGAAACTACCGCATCCTCGTGTCCATGGCCGCGGAACTGCTCATGACCGCCGCGCAGCGCGAGATCACCACCCTCGACGAGAAGCTCTACCTGCAGGTCTTCTCCGCCCCCGAGCGCAGCACCGCGCGGCGGGCCGCAGCGGCACGATAACCCTCACAGCTGAGGCCAGATGATGTCCGATACCACCGAGCCTGCCTACGACGTGACCGATCGCCCCTGCCTGATCCTGGACCTCCCTGAGCTCTCGGACGAGGCCGCGTGGCAACTCTCCGAGTTCCTCCAGTCCCTCGCCGAGCATATCGACGCCCACTACTCGGCGCAGATCGCGCGTGCATACCGGGCCCACGAATGCGAGCGTGAACGGCTCTACCGGGAACGAATCCTCGTCGAAGCGCAGCAGCCGCTTCCCTTCGCCGACCCGCCGTTCTAACCGGCGCACACCGCTACGCCGTCGCCACGATCACTCACGCCGCATGTCCATCACCAATCGTGAAAACCGGTCCATCAAATAGCGTGGCGCGTCTCACCATTCAATCGTTGGATTGTTCGGGCTAGCGGTGCTGCGAGTCGTCGGCCGCTGGGCAATCCAGCAGTCGCTCTACCCGGGGGATATGCACTGGGATAAACGGGCGGTATTGTCGGGAGCGGCCCTTTCACGGCGGTAACACGGGTTCGAATCCCGTCGGGGACGCTGATAACTCAATAACGTGAGCGAGCTGAGGCAGGGGGAGAGGTGATCGTCAGAGAATCCCCGCTCTCCCGGAAACAGGCGTGACTGTCGGCGCTGCGACGCCACTTGCCTTCCCTGTCGACGGCCCTCGCGTGGGGCTCGCCGAGCACCCCGCAGGGGGCCCCTCGAGCTGGAGAGCGGCTCGGGGATCAGCGCGCATCCAGGTGGCTGGGACATTATCCAATGTGCGGCTGTCAATCACCCGGCACCGAAAATGCGATCAGCCGGGTGGAACGGCCGAGCAGAACTGCCAACCAACAAATGTGCCGCGGATCCACCACTCGGGAGTGAACGACTTTCCGACCTCTTCCGAGTCAATTTCCGACCATGGATATCAAACGGCTTCCAACGTTGACAGCGCTGGTCAAGTCAATGTTGGAAGCCGTTTTGACATCCTAGCCATATTAGATGATGGCAAATGGCAAGCTAGCGTGAGCCGCGCAGCTGCTGCCAGGCCTCCAGCTCCTGCCTCGTGATGCCTAATCCTCCGATCCTCGATGCATCGAGATGCGCGAGTTCCGCGAGAACGTCCGAAATGAATTTCCCGCGATGCTGCGGCTCCACCACAGCAACGGGAACATTGTCCGTGATCCACTCCGCGATTTTGGCCGGCGGCACTTTGGCGCGCACCAGGTTCGTCACCAGCGCCCGACGTTGCGTCCGGTAAATCGCCGCGATCTCATCGAAGCCGACCACCTGAGCTGTCGTGTCGTAGCGCTGGCAGCTTCGCCGGTACGACCACGCGTAAACCTCCGCCAGCGGTCCAACCTCGTTGAGCTCATAGACCACGATCGTCGCCTTAAGATACGAATCTTGGTCCACTTCCGCGAACGACTGCGGCACATAGTCTTCCTTGATCAACGGAATGATCGAGGCGAGGCGTGCGGTACGCTTATTCACATCGACGAAGGCCTGCAGATACGAAATGTGCACGAGCAGAAAGAGACTCTGCTCGAACGGATCGGCGATCGCGCGCGCCTTCTCGAGTAGCCCGAGCAGGAGCCTCGTCAGCCTTTCCCGCCCCTCCAGCGGCGCATACGTGGTGCCGCTCACGCGGATGCTTTCGTCCCGGATCTGACCCGCAGCTCCCGCCGCCACGAGGCTGTCGGCCAGCAAATAATGGAGCGTCCGGATCGTAGTCTCGTCGGCCTGCAACGTATCGACGTGTTGCGCCAGGTAGGCGATCGCCTCCTTGTGGTTGAGGATCATGATGCGCTCGGCATCGAGCTTGCCGGGCGCGGCCGCGCCCTGAAGGAGCAGCCGCTCAGTATCCGCGAGCGTGTAGGTGTTGCCCTCGAGCCGTGCCGAGTTGAAGCTGAGATCAATCAGCAGCCGGTCGTAGATTTTTTTGATGTACGTGCGCGCACGACCATAGATCGGATCGCGTTTGCCGAGAGCTGCGAGCTCCTCACGCTGCTTCGGCGTCAGATACGCGCTCTCGTTGGGTACGTACCTCTGCAGCCAGTCCTCCCGGTATGTCGCCGGCGCGCGCGTGTAGATTGGTGCCTCGATGCGCCGGATCAGGGCCAGACTCTCGGGGGAAAAGATCTCGTGTGTTCCGGTGAGTTGTCCCCATCCTGAGATCGTGAATGCCGCAGTACCGGCGATCGAGCCGGGCCGGAGGCGATACCGGCGGCCTTTCTGCTCTCCGCGAGATTCGATGGCGCCTTCTTTAACCAAGTCCTTTAGCCAGTTCCGTAGGGTGCGATCGGGCACGCCTTCTACGCCTGGCTTAATTTCTCGTAGCGACAGCCAAAGCTCAGGATGGGCTCGCAGGAAGGAGAGAACGGTCAATTTATCGGCCATATATCGGCTACTATATCGGCCAAAACACCCGGATTCAAGCTTTATCGGCCTTATATCGGCTACTCTTGGCCACTTATCGGCTAGAGTGCCCAGAAAGCCTTAGATTCGCCCGTTGAATCCCAAAGCCTCGCTCAATCATCGCGCGAACGGAGGCTCCCGGCGGTGGCTGAGGAATGCGTCTCGAGCGGACGCTGCGCTGAGTCAACGGATCGCCACTTCAATACGGTGAATCACTCCGAGTGGAGTCGCCTTGACCAACCGCACCGAGAAACCGCGCTGCTGCTCGACGTCGTAGACCTTCCACCGAGCCTGCATGAATCGGGATCGACCCCGCGGGTCGATCGAATCCGGGCTCGAGTAATCCATTCCGTGCGGAACGATTCCCACGAACCGTACGAACCGCACCGGACCCTGACGGGCGAGCTTCGCCTCGAGCGAGTCCCCTCCGGAACCGCGGTCTGTCCCCCTATGGCGTCCGCGATCATGGGCGACGAGCTTATCGAGCAGTCGCGATATCACCCCTTTGGTCCAAGGCGCATGCCCTGGTTGCTGCTTCTCAATTTCGGCATCGATCTGCCGCGCGACTGCAGTGTAGGGCATGATGTCGAGCGGTACGCCAAGCAGGGGGCTCGGCGACCCGAAATCCATCTTCACGACGCTCCAGACCTGCGTATCCGGCAGGCGTTGGAACGGAGCAAATCGCCAGTGCCGCGCGGCTGTGACGGCTGCCTGATCCAGCTGCGATGAGCCCGTACTGCGTAAAATTTTGACGAGTTCAATGGTCCCGGTGGAAGCCACCAACAGCGCAAGGGTGATGGTGCCCTGTTGGCCCGCGCGAGCCGAATATGTGGGCACCACGTAGTGAGTGAACCTGAGAGCCACGCGTCCACCCACCTCCACAGTCGCGCCATGCGGTGCGGGTGAGCCAGTCATCGCCGTGGTCGGTTTCGGGCGCGAGATGAGCTCTTCCGGGACCTTGATCCGGAAATCGGGGGATTTCGGCGGCGGCGAAATCTGAAGCTTGGCGATCTGGGGTCTAAACTCGAGTCGCGACACGATCAGAATCGGTCGCTTCACCCGACGGATCAAACTCACCTCTATCGGGTGCACGGTCAGAACAACTGCTCTGACTGGGTTGAAACCGAACGTCGTCAGCAGATAAAGGGGGACTGGGACCCGCAACCCCGCTGGACCGGGTCACATGGACGTTTCTCATCAAGGTTTCAGCATCCGAGAATTGCCGATTCCGGTGAGCTCAAGGTCTTGTCCGATGCAGGCGATTCGCAAACAGGCTGGTATGAAGTGAGGAACTGAATATTTGCGCCATCCCATTGCAATTGAAACTGGTGACGCCAAGCATGCGTTCGGCGCCGTGGTCCCGGATCTGCCCGGCTGCTTTTCTGCCGGCGATACGCTGGATGACGCGCTTATCCATGCGCGTGAGGCTATCCTCCTCCACCTGGAGGGGCTGCTGGATGATGGCACGGCATTCCCCGCACCGACGTCGATTCGGCAGCTTCAGAAGAACTCCAGCCATCATCGGCGATTCGATCGATATCCGTGATCTGCCCGCAGTTCTTGATATGGGTACCCATATTATATACAATGGCGACCCATATGAAGACTACCCTTGACATAGCAGATCCCCTCCTCAAGGAAGCGAAGGCCGTCGCGCGCAGGGAGAACTCGACGATACGTGAGCTCGTGGAGCGAGGCCTCAAGCTCGCGCTCGCCGAGCGCAAGAGTGCTCGTCGCTTTAAGCTGCGCGACGCGTCGGTTTCGGGGGAGGGGTTGCGACCGGAGGCCGCGGCGCTGTCCTGGGATCAACTGCGCGCGCTGACTTACGAGGGTCGCGGCAGTTGATCGCGGTCGATACGAATATTCTGGTCTATGCTCATCGTCGCGACAGCCCATGGCACGAGCGCGCCGCTCACTGTGTCCGCGAACTGGCTGAGGGAGCGGCCACTTGGGCCGTGCCGTGGCCGTGTGTCCACGAGTTTCTTGCGATTGTGACTCACGAGCGTATCTACTCACCTCCGAGTCCTCTCGGAAAGGCCGTCGAGCAGGTACGGGCGTGGCTGGAATCACCGAGTCTGGTACTGCTGGCGGAGGGAGAGGGATATTTTCTGACTTTGGCACAGTTTCTGGTAGCGGCGAAGGTCAGTGGCCCGCGTGTTCACGATGCGCGGATCGCCGCGCTCTGCATCTACTCAAACGTGCGGGAGCTGTTGAGCGCCGATCGGGATTTCAGCCGTTTCGGACTACTGAAGACTCGCAACCCCCTGGTTCCGGCCTGATCGCATTCGGAAGGGCCCTTCGCAGCCCGCGCTTGGAGATCGACCCTTTCACGGTAGTAACACGGGTTCGAATCCCGTCGGCGACGCAATGAACTCAATGACTTATGTGATCATAAAGGAGTTGTGTCCACTTTATGCCCACTATTCCGTTGGGCCTGACGGAGTAACTCGGCATTCTCGCCGACTGCAGTCGATCGTGTTTGCGGTCTTAGATGGCGCTGATAAGGGTGTAAGGGTCAAATCAAAAGCCGACAGTGCGATCATTGCTGTACCGCTGCTAAGCGAAGTACGGACGCGGAGGGTGTGAAGACCTATGGCGATTCTTAATGTCCAGCACCGCACGAGCTACCGTTATTCGCAGCCCGTCGAGTTCGGTGAACACCGGCTAATGTTCCGGCCGCGTGACAGCCACGATCTGCGGCTCATCGACACGAAGCTCCTCATCGACCCCGCCCCGAGCGCGCTACGATGGATTCACGACGTTTTCGGCAATTCCATCGCAATTGCGACTTTTGACCGACCGGCGGATTCGCTCACGTTCGAATCCGCGTTTCGGGCGCAACACTATCCGGTCGTCTCGGAGGAAATCGTGGTCGAGCCCTACGCCTCACGGTTACCCTTTAGCTACTCCGCGGACGATGCACTGGATTTGGGCCGAACGAAGGAGCGCGTCTATCCCGATCCGGAACACAGGATTGACCAGTGGGTCAAGAATGCGCTGGACCGCACGCCCGGGGGACGAACGTTCGAAACGCTGGTGGCGATGACATCGGCGATCAGGGAGCAGTTCAAGTATGTTGTGCGCGAACAGGAGGGCGTGCAGTCGCCGGTTGCAACACTCGAGCTTCGTCATGGCAGCTGTCGGGACTTTGCGGTTTTCATGATGGAGGCGGCGCGCGGCCTCGGGCTGGGAGCGCGCTTCGTGTCGGGTTACCTCTACGATGAGCACCTCATCGGTGCGGCCAGCGGCATGGTCGGTAGTGGCGCAACCCACGCATGGTTGCAGGTTTACCTGCCGGGCGCGGGTTGGGTGGAGTTTGATCCGACCAATGCCCTCGTGGGCGGGCGCAATCTCATTCGCGTAGCGGTGGCACGCGATGCGGCGCAGGCGGTGCCGGTGGTGGGCAGCTTCAAGGGCCCCGCGGGGTCTTTCCTGTCGCTGTCAGTGAACGTGACTGTCACTACCGAGTAATCGGCTCGACGGTCACGGACACCGAAAGCTCGTGCGTCGCACCGCCGAGGATCACCCCGTGGAGCGGCGAGACATCGCCGAAATCGCGGCCCCACGCGACGGCGACGTGGTCTGTACCCACCCATGCATTGTTGGTGGGATCGAACTCGAGCCAGCCGAATGGCGGCGCGTAGACTGCCACCCAGGCGTGTGAAGCACCGCATCCGATCGCAAGCGGCGCGCCCGAGGCAGCGCCGTGCATTGGCCCGGCACGCAGATATCCGCTGACATAGCGCGCGGCGAGGCCCCGCGATCGCAAGCAGCCGATCATGAGATGGGCGTAGTCTTGGCAGACGCCGCGGCGCCTCCTCAGCACCTCCAGCAACGGCGTGCCGACGGTGGTTTCACCCTTCGCGTATTTCATTTCCCGGTACAGCTTCACCATGAGCGCATCGGCGCACTCGAGGATCGAGCGGCCCGCGGGAAAGCATTCAGCTGCGTAGTCGGTCAACTCCTGCTTCACTCGTACGTGAGGCGATTCATGGCGAAATCGACACGCCTCGAGATTCTCGCGCGTCGGCCACGCGCCGTGATACGCGAGATGGGCGCACAACTGCTCCCACGGCATGCTGTGCGCGGCGAATACATTCGGCCGCGAGTGCACGTCCACCTCCATCTGTGTCACGACCTCGAGCCTGCGATGCGGATGATCAAGCTCGATACGCGTCAGGGCATTGCCGAAGGCGTCGATCTCGTCACGGCGCCGGAACGTCGCCGGTTTCACACTGATCGTATGCTCCAGGCATTGCTGGAACGGCGCTGGACGCGGCACGAGATGCAACATGTGATGGGCATGCAGCACGTCGCTGGCGTACGCGTAGATCGTTTCGTGGTGGATGCGATAGCGCATGCGCTTGCTCACGTCCATACCGACTGGGAATCACCGGTGTGCGAGAAGTGACGCATGGAGAGACGGACGGAGAGCTGCGCGCCGGCGCCCTGTAGCGCCGTCAGTCGCGCCGCTAGCGCTTGTCGCGACGCCCGAGCCTCATCGCCCTCACCCTCGAGGGTCAACAAGTCACGTTCGGTAAATTCAGGGATCGTCGCTTCCAGTCCGGCATCGCGGCTGATATTCAAAGACGCCGCGAGCGCCTCGAGATCGCGCGCAATGGAATCGCACTGAAACGCGAGCGACGCCGGATGATGGACATCGCACACCAACAGATCGATGGCGGAACCCAATCGTGGAGCGACGAAATAACGCGATCGATAGATGCTGATGCTGTGACAGACGTCGAGAAGCCATTCGACCTGGCCCTGACGGGTCGCCGAAGCTGCGACCAGGTGCCGTGCCAGCAGTCCCGCCGCGAACTGCAGTCGTTCGACACGTCGTCCGATCCGCAGCAGCCGCCAGCCCTCGTCGTGGGTCATGTCATCGGCGGCATAACCGGAGAGCGCGGCCAGTGACAATGCGAGGCTCTCAAGCGCTTCGCGGGGCTCTTGGCGTGATGCAGCAGCCTCTTGAACCTGCCGTTGCAGCCCGACCACTGCGCGCCAGTAGCGTGCCGAGAAACGACTGCGCACCTGCGAGGCGCACCCGGCTATTCGCTTGACGTCTGCTGCGATGCCATATGGATCACGATCGTCATCCGGACTTCCGGGCGGCTGCGAGTTCCTCCGGATGACACCGAGTGTGAGGCAGATGCGCACCGCGTGCATCCACACGCTCCTGTCGACACGCACACGCACGGTGCTGCGCAAGAGCCGCGCATTGTCGGCACAGCGAACGGTGTAACGTCCCAGCCAGAAGAGATTCTCTGCCAGCCGCGAGGGCACCTCGTCGGGCCGTGTGGCCACGTGCAAGCGGTGCGTTCCCGTCGCCGCGCGCTCATCATCCTCACCGTCCGACAAGACCCAAATATCCTTGCTGCCGCCGCCACGCTGCGTCGATACGACATCGACGGCGCTCCCCGCGGCGACGCGCGCCAGCCCACCGGGCAGCACGCGAAATCCAGATTGAGTCGCGACGGCGTAGACGCGGATGGTGAATGCCCTGGCCGCAAAATTCGGCGTGCCGTTCGAGCGCAATACGGGCGCCTGCGACAGTGCGACATGCTCCTGCGCCACGTACGCGTAGGGGCGGGCCTGCAGCCGTCGTATGAGCGCTGCGCGCTCCTCTCCCGCAATGTCGCTGCCGAACACCGGCTCGAAGCGCTGATTGGGATAGGTGGGCTTCACGACAAGCCGATCGAGATTCGCGAGCACGTAGTCGAGCGCCGGCTTCTCGCCGCACCACCAGGTGGCGACGGCGGGCAGCTCTAGCGACTCACCCAAAAGGCGCTCGGCGACGCCCGGCAGAAACCCCAGCCACGCCGCTGATTCAAGCACGCCCGTGCCCAGGGCATTGGTGATCACTACATTCTGGGCCCGGACCGCGCTGATGAGTCCGGGCACGCCCAAGGCGGAGGCGCCGCGCAGTTCCACGGGATCGCAGTAGTCATCGTCGAGTCGCCGCAGGATCGTATGCACCCGCTTGAGTCCACCGAGCGTCTTGAGAAACACGATCTCGTTGCGCACCGTGAGGTCGTGTCCTTCCACGAGGGGCAGGCCCAGCCGACGCGCCATATAGGCGTGTTCGAAATAGGTCTCGTTGAAAGGACCCGGCGTGAGAATGACGACCAGTGGATTGGCACTGTCGTCAAAGAGGCTCCGCAGGCGTTCGCGCATTTCGCCGAAGAAATCGCGCACGCGCCGCACGCCCAGATCGCGGATTGCCGCCGGCAGGACCTGCTCGACGATGTCGCGATTCTCCAACGCGTACCCGGCTCCCGAAGGCGCCTGAGTACGGTCCGCGAGCAGCCACCAGCGGCCATCGGGCGCGCGTGCCAAGTCGGCGGCATAGAGATGCAACCAGCTCCCCCCTTTGGGCACAAGGCCGTGACAGGGCCAGAGGAAATTCGGGTTTCCAAACGGCAGCTCGGGTGGCACTAATCCTTCGGCAAGGAGGTGTTGCGGTCCGTAAAGATCCGCGAGCAATGCTTCGAGCACGCGCGCGCGTTGGGCCACTCCTTTCTCGATCCTGCGCCACTCGTCCTGCGGGAGTACGAGGGGCACTGGGTCGAGTGCCCACGGACGGTCTGCGCCCTGTGGATCGGAGTAGACGTTGTAGGCGACGCCGTTCTCGACGATCAACCGCCGCGTGAGCTCCAGCGCACGACGCGCCGCATCGTGCGACTTGTCGACGCTGAGACGCTCAACGAGCGCCCGCCAGTGAGCGCGCACCGCGCCCTGCTCATCGAGGAGCTCGTCGTAGCGGCGAGGATCAGGGAGGTAACTCGCAAGACGCGCCTCGGTCCCGGCACTGGGCGACACGACACGCTGGTCGCTCATTGCGTCTCCCTTCATGTGCGGCGCAGATCGAGAGTGCAGGGGAATTCCGGACTCATCTGCGCCGGCAGCAACGAACACTCGCCGGGCGTGTGCCCCGCGCGTATGAAGCGCGCCAGCCGGCGGCTTTCGGACTCGAAGGCGTTCACCGGGAACGCCGTATAGTTGCGGCCGCCCGGATGCATGACGTGGTACTGGCAGCCGCCGAGCGAGCGGCTCATCCAGGTATCGAACAGATCAAAGGTGAGGGGCGAGTGTACGCCGATGGTAGGATGCAGCGCCGACGGAGGCTGCCAAGCCCGGTAGCGCACGCCACCGACGAACTCCCCCGGCGTGCCCGTGGCTTGCAGCGGAATGGGCCTGCGGTTGCAAGCCAATACAAACCGATCCGGCGCAAGTCCCGTCACCTTGACTTGCACGCGCTCGAGCGAGGAATCGACATAGCGTGTGGTAGCGCCGACCGCGCCCTCCTCGCCCATGACGTGCCAGGGCTCGAGCGCCTGACGCAGCTCGATCTCGACGCCGCGCGCAGCGAAGTCACCGTACTTGGGGCAGCGGAATTCCAAATGGGGTGCGAACCATTCGGTCCGCAGGGGATAGCCGGCAGCATTTTGCTCCGCGATGACCTCGGCAAAGTCCTGCGCGATGAAGTGCGGCAGCATGAAGCGATCGTGCAACTCTGTGCCCCAGCGCACCAGAAGCGCCGGAACGTACGGCGTACGCCAGAAGCGCGCCACGAGGGAGCGTAACAGGAGCTGCTGGGTGAGGCTCATCCGCTCGTGGGGCGGCATTTCAAAGGCACGCAACTCGAGCAACCCCATTCGTCCGGTCGGTCCGTCGGGCGAATACAGCTTGTCGATGCAGAATTCGGCGCGATGCGTACTTCCGGTCACGTCGATGAGCAGATTGCGGAACAGCCGATCGACCAGCCAGGGCGGGCACTCAACGCCCGGTGGCGGCAACTGGCGAAAGGCGATCTCGAGCTCGCTCAGCGAGTCATTTCGCGCTTCGTCCACGCGTGGCGCCTGCGACGTGGGGCCGATGAACAGGCCGGAGAACAAATACGACAGTGAGGGGTGATTGTGCCAATACGCCAGGAGGCTTCGCAATAGATCGGGACGGCGCAGGATCGGAGAATCCGCCGTGGTCGCACCGCCCAAGACAAAGTGATTGCCGCCACCCGTGCCCGTGTGGCGCCCGTCGAGCATGAATTTCTCGGAAGTGAGGCGCGACAGACGCGCGGCGCCGTAAAGATGGGTGGTTCGCTCCACGAGCTCGTCCCAACACGAGGCCGGATGAATGTTGACCTCGATGACACCCGGATCCGGCGTCACCCGAAAGCTACTGATACGTGGATCAAGCGGCGGCTCGTAGCCCTCGAGGACGACCGGTTGCGACAACGATTCAGCGGTGGCTTCGACGGCGGCGATGAGCTCGAGATAATCCTCCAGATGACCGGTCGGTGGCATGAAGATGTAGAGCACCCCGTGACGAGGTTCAGCGCAGATGGCCGTTCGCGCGATCCAGTGTGCCGACTCGTGGTTGCGTGGCGCCCGTGATGCTCGTGACCCCCGCGCTCCGGGCGAGGACCTTCCAAGCTGCTGGCGAATCGTCGCGTATTTCGGCAGCGGCGCGAATGCCTGGTTGGGATCGGGCGCATGCAGCTGCGGACGCTCGGCGGCTGCGGCCCACGGCAGCGAGTCGAGGGGAAGCCGCATGCCCATGGGGGAGTCCCCGGGCAGCAGATAGCAACGCCCGCGCCGCAGAAACCAGGCGCCCGACTGCCAATGCGTGCCGGCGGCATCGCGGGCGATCGGCAAGACGTGACCGATCACGCTGTCGAGCCCTTTGTCGAACAGGCGAGCGAGGCGGGCGCCCTCCTGTGCATCCTCAAGCCGGGAATCCCGACTGGTGACGTTGGTGGGTAACCGGCATTCCCGCCACTCGTAATAAAATGGGTCTTCGTAAGCTGCGAACACGAGGTCGGGAGACAACCCGACTTGCGAGGCAAAGGTGGCGAGAAATTGCTGCGCGGTATGCGCGGTCGCGCCATAGTCAATCGTCTCATCGGCAAGCAGCGCGTGAGCGCACCAGATCGCTTCGGTGTCGCGACGCCAGAAGCAGTTGAGCGACCAGCGCGGTAGCGGCTCGCCCGGATACCACTTGCCCTGGCCGAAATGCGCCAGGCCCGTCGGGGCATACCGCTCGCGCAGCCGCCGATACAGATCGATCGCGACAGCGCGCTTGTTTTCCCCGAGCGCCGCGGTGTTCCATTCCGCGCCATCCGGATCATCCGCAGATACGAACGTCGGTTCTCCGCCCATCGTGAGGCGCACATCGAGCTCCACCAAGTCCTCGTCGATCGCCCGACCCAGGAGCTGGATTTGGGTCCACTGCGCCTCGTTATAGGGCTTGGTCACGCGGGGCGCCTCCCAGACGCGATCCACACGCAGCGTATGCTCGAACTTGACTGCGCACTCCTCGACCGCTCCGCTCACAGGCGCCGCAGCTGACGGTTCGGGCGTGCAGGCGAGCGGGATATGCCCCTCGCCCGCGAGTAGGCCTGAGGTGGGATCGAGGCCGATCCACCCTGCACCGGGCAGATACACCTCGCACCAAGCATGCAGGTCCGCAAAGTCGGCGGCCGGTCCGGAGGGCCCGTGAAGGGGCCGCACATCGGCCGTGAGCTGGATGAGGTAGCCCGACACGAACCGAGCGGCAAAACCCAGATTGCGCAGCAACTGCACCAGCAGCCATGCCGAATCGCGGCATGAGCCCGAGGCGTTCAATAGCGTCTGTTCGGGAGTTTGCACGCCAGGTTCAAGCCGGATCAGATACCGCACATCCCGGGCCAAACGCGCATTGAGGTCGACGAGAAAATCGGCCGCATTGACGGGCGCACGGGGAATCGAGGCGAGGTACTCGGCAAAGCGCGGACTCGCGGGCGCCGTCGCCAGATAGGGCGCGAGAGCACTCTGCTCCTCGGTCGTGTACACGACCGGAAAGTTCTCCGCGTGCGGCTCAAGAAAGAAGTCGAACGGATTGAGCACCGCCATCTCGGCGATCAGATCGACTTCGATGCGCAGCTGCTCGGTCTTGTCCGGAAACACTACGCGCGCGAGATAATTGGATGCCGGATCCTGTTGCCAGTTGATGAAGTGCCGGGCCGGCTCGATGCTCATCGAGTAGGACAGAATGCGTGTGCGCGAATGCGGGGCCGGTCGCAGACGCACCACGTGGGGACTCAAGGCCACGCGCCGGTCATACCGGTAGTGCGTAACGTGATTCAGCGCAACGTGGATCGACACCGGCGGCTATTATACGGGTGCCACCGGGGAATTCGACGGCGCCGGCGGCATTTGTTGTGCACCATTCTGGGGCCGTGCGGGGCACTGAAGCGGGTCGCGCGGAACGACGTTCGATTCCCGCCGAACTGGGCTAGTATCCTCGACAGAGTCCCAGATGTTGCCGCCCCAGCCGCTTAAGAGCGCTCATGAGCATCAATTGGACCAGCTACTGCGCATCCGGCCTGCATGACGAGCTAATCGGCCCGGGCGGCGGTGCGCGTGTCGCCGGGCGTGCGCTCTTACGTCACCTCTCGGAGCTTGGACATGAGGAGCTCGGTGTGCGCCAGCAGGCCGCCGAACTCGCCATCAAGGTGATGGGCGTGACCTTCACCGTGTATCACGAGCAGGGCGGTTCGATCGATCGCGCCTGGCCCCTCGATATCATTCCGCGCGTCATTTCCTCCAGGGAGTGGCACCGGATCGCGGTGGGCCTGAAGCAACGCGTCTGCGCGCTCAATCATTTCATCGACGATGTCTATCACGCGCAACGTATCGTCAAGGACGGAGTGTTTCCGCACCATATCATCGCGTCCTCGAAGAACTTCCGCCCCAATTGCGTCGGTATCAGCCCGCCGCAGGGCTGCTGGGCGCACATCTGCGGCTCGGATCTGGTGCGCGACAAAGACGGTACTGTCTATGTGCTCGAGGACAACCTGCGCGTACCGTCCGGCGTTTCGTACATGATCGAGAACCGGCAAGTCATGAAGCGCGTGCTTCCGGAGCTGTTTGAGAACACTGCGATCCTTCCCGTCGATGATTACCCTTCCCAGCTACATGAGATGCTGGTGGCGCTATCTCCCCGACGCGAGCGACTGCCGGAGGTCGTGGTGCTCACGCCCGGCATCTACAACTCGGCGTACTTCGAGCATTCGTATCTCGCGCGGCAGATGGGCTGCGAACTCGTCGAGGGTAGAGATCTTGCGGTACACGACGATGACTGCGTGTATATGCAGACGATCCACGGTTGGACGCGTATCGATGTAATCTACCGGCGGATCGACGATGACTTCCTTGATCCGGAATGCTTGCGCGCGGATTCCACGCTCGGCGTTCCGGGACTCATGCGCGCATGGGCGAAAGGCAACGTGGCTCTGGCTAATGCTCCCGGCGCCGGCGTCGCGGATGACAAGCTCGTGTACACCTACGTCCCCGAAATGATTCGCTACTACCTCAACGAGGATCCGATTCTCGCAAACGTTCCGTCGTGGCGCTGTGCGGAGCCCGAACAGCTCGAGCATGTTTTGCATCATCTGGATTCCCTCGTGGTCAAACCCGTCGACGGCTCGGGCGGGTATGGAATGCTGATGGGCCCCACGGCGAGCGAGCGCGAACGCCATCGATTCGCAACGCAGCTGAAGGCAGCGCCGCGCAATTTTATTGCGCAACCGGTGATAACGCTGTCCACCGTGCCGACCTTCGTCGATGACCGCATCGAACCGCGTCACGTGGATCTGCGTCCCTTCATCCTTAGTGGTCCGACCACCTACGTGACGACCGGCGGGCTGACTCGCGTTGCCCTGCGTGAAGGGTCACTGGTGGTCAATTCCTCGCAGGGTGGTGGCAGCAAGGACACCTGGATCGTTGACATAGAGGCCTAACGCATGCTCTCCCGTGTCGCGGAGAATGTCTATTGGCTGGCTCGCTATCTAGAGCGCGCAGAGAACATGGCGCGGCTGGTCAACGTCAACGCGAATCTGCTCCTTGACCTGCCCCCCAAATACCGGCCAGGTTGGTTGTCGTTAATCGACATGACCGGCAGCCGCGAACGGTTCGATGAGCGCGAGAAGCGGGCCGAGGAACGTGAGATCGTCCATTTCCTGGTTGCCGACCTCGATAACCCCGGATCGATCTTCTCATCTGTCAGTTCCGCCCGGGAGAACGCCCGCACGCTGCGTGACGTTCTTCCGAACGAAGTTTTGGAGCACATGAATGAGCTCTTCATGGAAATCAAGGAGAAGTTGCCTGCGGCGTTGGGTAAACGCACCCGCTTCCACTTCCTCCAGGGCATCATACGCGGAATGCAGGCGCTGACCGGTGAGTTTGACGGAGCGATGAGCCGCAGCGATGCATTCACATTGCTGATGCTCGGCCGCAATCTGGAGCGTGCCGACATGACGAGCCGGATCATTGATGTACGTTCCGCGCAGCCGCTGCCCGCAGATGCGCCGGGGTTCCAGCCGTTCGAAACGATCCAGTGGCTCAATCTGCTGAAATCACTGTCTGGCTATCAGATGTACCGCTTGAGCCAGCGAACCCGCGTCAGCCGGTCAGCTGTTCTCGACTTCGTACTGCGAGACCTCCAGTTCCCGCGCGCGTGTCTGTTCTGCCTGAAAGAAGTCGAGCATTTCCTGCGGGCGCTGCCTGGCAGCGCTTGCGTGTTGGACTCGCTCGAAGGGGCGCGCAGCTTCCTCGCTAATGCGGCGCTGGAAACTCTCGAGCAGCCTGATCTGCACGAGCTCATCGATCGATTGCAGTTGCACATCATTGTTGTGCACGAGGGCATCGCGCGCAGTTATTTTCCGCCGCCCGCCGGAGCTAGTGGCCAGAGTCAGGTTGAGTCTTCCAGCGATGAGCAGCAGAGGATACCATTGTCCTCTGAAGCCCCTTTGATCTGAGTGCGGCTCGTCGTGCCGACGGCGCTCCGGTCAAGCTGACCGTACCTCATCAGTCCAGACCTTGAAGTTGACGAGAGTATTCACCCCGAACGTCGTGCTGATCGCGACGTCGATTGCATCGCGGCCCCTTGCCATTAATACTCGCCCGATCCGCGGCACGTTGTTGCGCGGATCGAAGGTGTGCCAGCGCCCTCCGAGATATGCCTCGAACCACGCGGCGAAGTCCATCGGACCGTAGGGCGGCGGAGTGCCTATGTCGCCGAGATAGCCCGTGCAATAGCGCGCGGGAATATTCATGCAACGACAAAAGGCGATAGCAAGATGTGCGAAGTCGCGGCAGACGCCACGCCGCTCGTTGAACGTTTCCCAGGCTGTTCTTGTGGCATTGGCGTGTTCATAGCCGAAAGAGATGTGATTGTGCACGAAATCGCAGATCGCCTGGACTCGACCCCAGCCCGTCGGGGTCTGACCGAACATGTTCCAGGCGATCGGCAGAAATTTCTCGGTATCGCAGTATCGGCTCGCAAGGAGAAAAACGAGGGCCTCTTCAGGCAACTCCTGTATCAAATGCTGCTGCGCGGAGGTTGCAAGGACCTCCGGCTCGCCCGAGTCATTGACGACGGCGGTACTGGTGATCCTCGTGTGACCCTTGGGCGCGATGATGCGACTACACCAGTTGCCGAAGCTATCGCGATAGACGGCTATGGGTATGGACGGGTCTGTGATTATATGATCCGGAACCGCAAGGTCGGATGCGCGCGTATAGTGAATGTTCAGCACCAATATCATCGGCGTCGGCTGCGGACAGTCGAAGATCAATTCGTAGCCCACCCTGATCTTCACAACGGGGGCTTTCGCGCGCCGCGCGGGCGAGGCGTCTGTGCGGAAGCCCGGCCGTCCTCAGCGCGAGGGCGCTCCTCAGTGACCGGGCCACTGAGGTCCTCGGTTGCGTTGAAGAACTCCCCCTGCCCGGGGGCCATCTCGGAGGAGACACCGAACTGGCGATGACGGTGGCGCGGTTGGACGCTGATCTGCTCGCGCTGGGCGAGGATAATGTCCTTCAGGGCTTGGACATCATCGGGTGGCGCGGCAGTTGTACTTGACATGCGCCATTGTACCGCATGCCGCGCGGACGGGCTCAAGGCCAAAGTTAGGGCCGAAGTCAAGGCGGCGCTCGAGCGTCATCTACGGCATGAACCGGGAAGGCTGAGCCGCAGCCGCATCAAACGGCTTCGTGGGGTGCGGCGACCGCAAATCAGGCTACGCCTTGGGGATGTCAGAGTGTCTTACAACGTTTTGGATCGGGCGGTCGAGGTGCTGGCGATTGTGACGAAATCGGGCGCTGAATCATGGCTCGCGCAGTTCGGAAATCCGGAATGAAGGAAGTGCCCTTGTCGGAAGTGAAGGACGATCTGTCGCGCTTTCTGCGCGAAGCGGAGAAGCAGGAGATCGTCATCACGCGGCACGGCAAACCCGCTGGCGTGCTGATCGGCTTCGAATCGGAAGACCAGTGGGTCGAGTACCGGCTGGAGAAGGATCCGCGCTTCCTTCGGCGCATCGAAGCTGCGCGTGCCAGCCTTCGCGCCGGTCGGAGCATTCGCTTGGAGGATGCCGATTCCCGGTAGGGACGCGGCTATCGCCGCGCCAAGCCTGCGCAGGGATCATGGGAAGATCGCCTCGACGCAGCACTAAAGGTCTAAAAGTGCTCAAAGACCTCGAAGAGCAGGGGTGAGCATCTCGGATGGATCGAGCGGAATGGCTTCGGTCAGTCGCCGCCCAATGAAGGACTCAATCGCACGTGAGGCACCAGCCCTCACCGCGCAGCCAACATTTCTCGTCGCGCACGGACTGGCCCCGGACCAGATGGGTGACCGTGGCCCCGTCATCCCTGTCAAACGCAGCCGCGAGCGCCGCTTCGGCCGCCGCTGTCCTCATGCCTTCCGCGGGGATGATGGCCATGGGAAGGAGCTTGCGCGCCTGGAATGCATCCCCGGTGCGCCGGATAAGAAAGTACGCACCCGTTCGCATCGCCTTCCTCGGATCGAACCACGCTTTTGTGAATGATGCCGCCTTCCCGGAGCCAGGGCCGGCTAATTGCATGTTCTCGTCCGTCGATAAGGGCAGGAGCAACCGGCCGCCCTCGCCAAGGTTGTCGAGCCACGCATTCGCGGGGTGCGTGACACCCGCATTGACGTAGATGACATCCGCGGTATCGAAATGCACGCTGGCGCCATTGCCCTCCACAAGATGCGCGTTCGGAATGCCGGCGAGGCAACTGCGGGCCCGCGCGGCGAGCGCCGGGTTGCATTCGATGGCAGTGACGGTGCCGGTCGGTCCCGCGAGGAAGGCCATGAGTGCCGAGTAGTAGCCGGTACCGGCACCGACGTGCACCACGTGTTCGCCCTCCCTGATCAGGGCGGCCTGAAGTAGCAGGGCATGCAAGGAGGGCTGGCCGTTGTTGACACCGCGTTCCGGGATGAGCCCCATGGCTCGATCGATGTACACGTATACAGGATCCGCCTCTGGAGTCGGCGAGTACAGGCCGGGTGCGCGAAGCATTTGCCACGGACCCGGGCCCAGGAAGTGCTCGCGCGGCACCTGCGCGAAGGCCGCGCGAATCCGCGGGTCGGCGACATCGGCCAGGGCCAGAGTCTGCTTGGCGTAAGCTTGGCGCACGATGGTGAGCGCCACTTCCGGGTCCACGGTAGTCTCCATGATCATCTCCCCATCTGGCACTGGCGTGGGCGGGCGTCGCTGCGCGTCGTCTCGTCAGGGTAGGCGCGGGTCCAGCCTCCTTGCGGACAGGTGGCAAAATTTTGTTTCCATGTGTCCGCGGTGACGCGCCAGTAGCGCCTACACTCTGTGATGAGCCGGCCCGAGTTTCTGATGTTCGACCCGCAAGCGCTCCTCAAGGCGAGGAGAGCGCCGGCGGCCGAAGCGCTTGCCCGCAAGCTGGTCACCCAGATGGACCTGCTGAGGTTGAAAGGGATCGCGCGCCTACATGCGCGCGGACTGCCTCCGGAGATCGGCTGGAGCGACCTGCTTCAGGAGGCCTTTTCACGCGTGCTGGATGGGTCGCGAAAGGCTCCCGAGGGCGTACCGATGGTAGTTTTCCTAGCCGGCGTGATACGCAGCATCAGGTCGGAGCACTGCCGGCGTGCGCGGCGGCAAGCCAGCCGGCTGCCCAAAATGCTGGCGGACCTCGACTGCGACGGTGACGGGAGCGAGCCGAGAGACCCGACACCGAATCCCGAGCGCAAACTGGCAGTGATGCAGGAGCTGGCGCGCATCGATCAGCTCTTCGCCGATGATCATCGCGCCCGCGAGATCATCGAGGGCCTCTTCGAGGGCTGCTCGCCCGAGCAGATCTGCGCGAGGTATGATATGTCCAAGACCGAATACGACTCGAGTCGCAAGCGCATGCGACGCGTCCTGTTGCGGGAAGGGCTGAGGAACGACTATGAGTCGTGAAACACCGGAGCTCGCCTTCGAGCGGCTGCTTCTGGCCCTTGAGCGGGAACTCATCGACGCCACGGACGAGGAGATTTTGGCGGCGGCTCGGGAGCTTGGTATGAATCCTGGCATGAGAGGCTCATCCGCCTTCTTTGGCGTGACGACCCCGACGCTGCGGCAGTTCGAGGGGGAACAGTCGGACGCACGGTCCGACGCCGAGTCTCCGTGTCAGCGATTGAAAGACGACTTCCGGCAGTGACCGGCCGGGAGGTCCAGCGTTGCAGCCGAGGTTAGCGGCGTTCGCCACCCGTCCGCACGGATCACTTTCCTCCAGACCGCGCGTCGAATAAGTAAACTCGGCCAGAAAGGGTCACTCGCGCACAAGAATTGAAGTTCCGGAAAGGGGACAGCGAGAATGCTGCCCTGGCATCCATTGTTCGCGCGGCATTGGGGACACTCTCCATGAAAATCATCAGAAGCTACTCGATGCAGTTCGAAGCGGATCTGGCAAGGATAGCCTTGGAGGGCGCCGATATACCGGCAGTGGTCGTGGGTGTAGGCATGGGCATGGAGGGCGGAATGGGGGGTGTTCAGTTGCTTGTACCAGAAGATCGCATCGAAGCAGCGCTGAAAGTGCTCAAGGAATTTGAAGACCAGGATGAGCATCTCGAATAGATGGAGGGGGCATCCAGTGCCGCGGCCTCGGAGAGCGCCCGGGTGGGGATCACCCCGTCGCGGATAGGCACTGTCGGCCATAATCGGCCAGTCACAGAAAGCGGTCGTTAGAACGACGGCTTCACTCTGATGACAGCCGCAGCTCTCAGAAAGCACGAGCAGTCTCGCAGTGCTGAGACCATCTCCTTGACCAGTAGTCGGAAGCTTGCTATTTTGATCTATCTCAAAATAAAGATCGGCCTATGAGAGACGCCGTATTTCGAGCAATCGCAGACCCCCAGCGACGAAAGATACTAATGCTCCTGCAGCAGGGCTCGATGACTGCCGGACAGATTGCCGCGCGCTTTGATATTACTAAGGGTTCCCTTTCCTATCATTTCAACGTTCTAAAGGCGGCAGGACTGATTCGCTGCGAGCGCCGCGCGCAGGAGCAGGTCTATTCCCTCAATACCTCGGTCTTCGAGGAAATCGCGGCAATGCTTCTTGAATTGTTCCCGTCTCCCAGGCCGCTGAGGCGAAAGGCGTGAGAAAATTGGATCGATACTCGCTCGCAATCTCGCTCGTAGCCGCAGCGTTCGCAACCTCCGCGGCGCTCTATCCGATGCTTCCGGCAATCATTCCGACACATTGGAACGCTGCTGGCGTGATCGATGGGTGGATGCCGAAATTGCGCGGTGCGTTTGTTGCTCCTATTGGGTCGCTGGTGACTGTCACCTGCCTGATTCTGTTCAAGCCGATCCAGATCGAGGAGGATGGCGATGACCTGAAGGTCCGCTATTACCCGACTATCGTTGCCGGTGTCGCAGCAATATGGTTGTTCGGTAACCTTTCGGTACTCACGTACGGCATGGGGTGGCGCCACGACATGCCTGCGGTTGCGGCCATCGCAGTAGGCCTTTTGCTCATTGTGATTGGCAACAGCCTGGGCAAGTTCAGTCAGAATGGAGTGGTTGGCATTCGGACACCTTGGTCGTTGGCAGATAAAGAAGTCTGGGCACGCACGAACCGTGTCGGTGGGTGGCTCGTCGTTCTCGCGGGCGTGGTAATGGCTGCTACAGGTCTTATGGGATTTCGAATGGCTCCTGGCCTGATCGCTCTTGGCGCCGCGGCGGTGGTATCAGTAGGGTATTCCTACCTCATATGGCGCCACATCAACAGGGGCGATGGTAACTCCACCTGATTCGGCTGCTTCCTAACACGGCGGCCGCCCGAATGTACTTTTCACCTCATAGCAGACGTTTAGTCCCGCTCGCGTCGAGTGACGGCAGAGGGTTGCAAACCGACGTTGACGACGCTATCCGTTCCCGAGCAGGCCCTACCTCCGTTCGCTGTCGAGGCTGGCCATTTGGGCGGGGGCATAGCGCTCGCCGGCCACCGCGCCCTTGGGCACCGCCCGCTCGATTGCGGCCAGGTCGCCTGGCGTGAGCTGCACCTCGCGCGCTCCCAACGCCTCGGTCAGGCGATCGCTGCGCCGGGCACCGATGAGCGGGATAATGTCGTTGCCCTGGGCGGCCACCCAGGCAATGGCGATCTGGGCAACACTGACACCGCGTGCATCGGCGACTCCGCGCAGCGCATCGACCAGCGCGAGATTGCGATCGACGTTATCGCCCTGGAAGCGGGGGCTGTGGGCGCGGAAATCCCCGGCACGCACGGAATCCTTTGTCCAGTGCCCGCTGATGAGACCGCGAGAGAGCACGCCGTACGCCGTGATGGCGATGCCGAGCTCCCGCACCGTCGGCAGGATCGCTTCCTCGATCCCGCGCGAGATCAGGGAATATTCGATCTGGAGATCGCAGATCGGATGCACGGCGGTGGCCCGGCGAATCGTGGCCGGCCCTACCTCGGAGAGCCCGATGTAGCGCACGTAGCCCGCCTTCACCATGTCGGCAATCGCGCCGATCGTCTCCTCGATGGGCACGGCCGGGTCGAGGCGCGCTGGACGATAGATGTCGATGTAGCCCAGCCGCAGCCGCTGCAGCGAGTATGCTAGGGCGGTCTTCACGGTCGCCGGACGCGCGTCGTAGCCCACCCAGTTGCCGGCTGGGTCGCGCTGCGCGCCGAACTTCACGCTTATCTGGAAGCGATCGCGTGGAACGCCCTGCAACGCCTCGGCGATCAGCAGCTCGTTGTGCCCCATGCCATAGAAATCTCCGGTGTCGAGCAAGGTAATGCCGGCATCGAGCGCAGCGTCAATGGTGGCGATGGACCCGTCGCGGTCGGCCGGACCGTACACGCCCGACATGCCCATGCAGCCCAGGCCGAGGGCGGAAACACGAGGGCCAGCCTGCCCGAGGCGTCGCAGTTCCATGAAGCTCTCCAGTGCGCGCAGGGGTGAGCGCGCATTCTCGCACGGTTCGGCCAGAGCCGGTCGCCGTCTGTCCTTGCATTCCCGATAGCCGACATTCGCCGTAGACTTTGCCAACGGGTTGGCAGAGGGCGGCGCCATCCACTGCGCGAGTTTATATCATGCCACGTAAGAGGGGTCACGGGCATCGCCCGCCACCACGCTCAGATACTCGTACGGGATGACTGACGCCCCTTTGCGTACAGCCCCATCCGGCTCCTGTTAATATTTGAGCTCGGAGCAGCCACATGAATTTGAACGTCAGGCTGAAAGCAACGACACTATTTCTGGCCCTTGCCTCGATCAGTATCGGCTGCCGCAATTTTTGGACGACGGCCAATGCCGCTGCCACGATCGATGCCATGACGGCCTCCATGGTCCTACAGCGAGTGGCAACGGTTTACGCCACGGCCAAAACGTATCAAGACACCGGCGTCGTGAAGCCCACGGGCGGAGGCGCGGCGACCTTTCTCTCGGACGTGCCGTTCAGCACCGCATACCGCGCGCCGGATCGATTCCGCTTCGCATTTGTTGCCATGCATCCGGTGATGATCCAGACGCCCGCGCTGCGCGGCATCACTTATCGCAATGGCAAGGACGTTGAGCAGTGGGCATTCTCCAAGTTGACTGCTCCCTCGTCCCTCGACATCGCTATTGCGAGTGCCACCGGCGTTTCCAGCTCGGCGGCGTACAACATACCAGCGTTGCTGATGCCGCAGCTCATCAGCGGCCGCAAGTTTACGGACGACGCGAACGCCGAGCTCCTTCCGGAGACGCCCTGCGACAGGCATACCTGCTACCGCGTTCAAGAAAGCCACTCTCGCGGCAGAGTCACGGAGATCGTCTGGATAGACCGAACATCGTTTCTCGTCCGACGCATTGAATATCATCTCACGCTTCCCAACGACGTCACGTCGAGCTTTTCCACCATCTATCAGCCCGTGATCAATGCGCCCGTCGCCGACTCCGCATTGGAATTAGATGCGCCCACATCAGGCACGGGTTCCGCTGCCCAAAGCACGAGCTCCCCGGCGCAGCCGAATTGATCTGCGAGTTCCCCGCTGACCTGGACTGCTCTGAGCGGCTCCCGCGCAAGCGCCGCGCCCTCCGCTTGGTGCTCTTTATGTGTGCGATCGGCCATGAGCGGCCACAGGCGGGGCAGGAATGTCGACCCTACGGCGGCCGTTCATGGCCAAACAGGAGCCGGAATATGACTCAGGCCGGCCCGTCTTGGCGAAGCGCTTCAACTCGCCGCCGAGGTGCATCCAGGGCTGGGCGCTGTCGCAATAGATTTCTGACTGGGGCATCACCCAGCTCCGGTCGTTCAGCGTGCCGGTATTCACCATGGCGATGCCCGGCAGCGCATCCGCCTCATCCGCAATGCCCGAGCCGCACTCGGAGCAGAATCGACGATGGATCAACTTGCCGCTGTCGCCCCGCTTGGTAAAGGTCTTCAGGGTTTCGGTTACCCTTAGCGCGGAAGATGGCACAGCGACCACTGTCGCGAACGCTGAGCCGGTGAAGCGCTGACAGTCGCCGCAGTGGCATACACCAACAAACGCAGGATCCGCATCCGCACTGTAACGCACGCCGCCGCACAGACAGCGACCTTCAATGTGTGCCATGACTTGCCTCTTGTTCGCTGGGACCCAAGAGCATTTCAACTTGGACATCCGCGATCAGCAGCTTCAGCTCTGAATGGCCTCGCCGCAGGAGCGAGGGTCTCGCGGCGATGCTAGCATGAGTCCCATGGAACTTGTGCGTCCGGCGCTGCCCTACCTCGATAGCTACGTCGATGCACTTAGACGTGACTGGTCGCACGACAATATGCGCGGGGTTGCGGCTGCCCATGATGAGCTTCGCGAGATTGCGCGCAATCCCGCCGAATTCCTTGAGAGCTTGACCGATCCCGAGGCGAAGGGGCTGCCGATTACGCTGCCCGATGGATGGCACGTACCGCGACTGCCCGGTTTTCGGCTCTGGATGTGGGACGGCGAGTTCTGTGGCTCCATCGGCTTTCGTTGGCAGCCTGGGACGACCGAGTTGCCGCCGTATTGTCTGGGTCACATCGGATACGCCGTCGTGCCCTGGAGAGAGCGTCGTGGATATGCGACGCGCGCGCTGGGACTCATGCTGCCTATGGCCAAGGAACGTGGATTGGCGCACGTCGATATCACCACGGACCCGGAAAATATTGCGTCTCAGCGTGTCATCCTGGGTAATGGCGGCATACTTCAGGGGAGGTTTTGCAAGGGGAAGCATTACGGGGACCGAGAGGGGCTGCTGTTTCGAATCTATTTGTAAGCCCTATGCCGCGCGTGACACCGACTGAGTTTCTCCGGCCAATTGCGGACGTACACGGCATGCACTCGAGTTTCCTGTTTGCGGTCATTTGAGTGTACGCAGTCGGCTCGGCCCTCATTCCCGGATGGACGGCAAGTAATTCCCAATTGGACGTTGCAGTGATCCCAATTGGACGGTATTCTTCCCGGAGTCAAAGCCGCCGAGCCACGGGGACGAGATGTATCCGCGCTTCGCCGAAGGCCTGGTTCGCACAGCGCTGCGCGACACACGGGTTGTGGCAATCAGCGGTCCGAGGCAGTCGGGCAAAACAACTCTTGTGCGTCGCTTTGCCCGACAAGGCCGCACTTACCTGACGCTTGACAATCAGCCGACGCTCGCGGCCGCCAAGAGTGATCCTGTGGCTTTCATCCGCGGGCTCGATAGGGCGATCATTGACGAAGTCCAGCGCGCTCCCGAGGTACTCCTCGCCATCAAGCAAAGCGTAGATGAGGACCCGCGCCCAGGGCGCTTCCTGCTTACTGGCTCCGCTAACCTAATGACGATCCGATCGGTTCACGAGTCCCTCGCTGGCCGAGTCGAAGTCATTCCGCTGTACCCTTTGGGACGAAGCGAGCGGCTGCGACATCGCGCTCCGCAATTTATATCGAATGCCTTTCAGGGACGATTGCCATCACCGCCAGAAGCACTCCCTGGCGATAAGTTGCTCCAGGTGATTACGATGGGTGGTTACCCCGATGCTATCAAGCGTCGCGCTGAACGGCGGCGTCACGACTGGTACCGCGCCTATATAAAGTCCATCGTTCAACGTGACGTTCCGGAGATTGCAGATATCGCAGGGCGCGACCAGATTCCCCGTCTTTTGGAGATTTGTGCCCGATTGTCCGGGCAGCTGACCAACCTCTCTGAGCTTGGCCGTGCGATCGGGCGTGACCACAAGACCGCCGGACAGTACCTGCGTGTCTTGGAACAGATCTACCTCGTGCAGGCCGTGCAGCCCTGGGCGCGCAATGAGTTATCCCGGCTCGTGAAGACTCCAAAGCTCCATTTCGTCGATTCGGGCTTGCTCGCGGCCCTGCGGGGATATTCGACCGCCAGGCTGCGAGCGGATCGAGGGCTGCTTGGGCCACTTCTGGAGAGTTTTGTGTTCTCGGAATTACTCAAGGCAGCCGCGTGGAGCAAAGAACAGGTCTCAGTTTTTCACTATCGTGACAAGGATCAGCTCGAGGTTGACTTCGTTCTCGAGAATCCGGCAGGACAGATCGTCGGCATCGAAGTGAAGGCGGCCGCGTCGGTTTCGCAGAGAGACTTTGGTGGTCTCCAGCGCGTGGCGGCGGCTGCCGGCGCCGACTTCGTGCAAGGCGTTTTGCTTTACCACGGTGAGCAGACCTTGCAGTTCGGTCGGAATATTCGTGCGGCCCCGTTGTCCACACTGTGGGCGTGATCGGCCAAGAGCTGCCGGTGGCAACGCTGGATTGGCCGCCACTTAGCTGCCATTCCGGGCTCGCGGTAAACTGAACCGATGCCGGGGACCCTAATTGTTCTGACCGGAGCCTCGGGCGCTGGCAAGACGACGCTTGCCGCGGGCATCCAAGAGATGCACCTTCAGAATTTGAAGGTCCCGTTCTTCGATTCGATTGGCATTCCTTCTGCGGCCGAGCTTGACGCTTTCGGTACAGGGCATCAGCCAGGAGGCGCTTGGCAGCGTCAGGCGACAATGGATTGGATGGATCGAATAGCGGCAATGCTTCGTGCGGGAGAGTCTGTCCTCTTTGAAGGCCAGATGCGCATCGCGTTCATTCAAGAGGCTATCGCGGCCTCCAGGATTGCCAATGCGCGAATCCTTCTTATCGATTGCGTCGATGACTGCCGTATTTCGCGACTCACAGATCGAGGTCAACCGCATCTGGACAATCCGGACATGATGAATTGGAGTCAATATCTTCGAGCAGAATCCCAGGAAATGGGGTGCGAGATCCTGGACACCGGGGTGCTGACCCTTGCCGAGTGTCTGGAGCGGCTGAGGTCATATTTGTAAGTGTTCGGCTACGCAGCTGCTCCAAGCCTCGCTCCTGAACCAGCGCTGTCGGCCACTTCCGGGCATTCGCCGATAGGTCACGAGTTCTCGTTAGCGGACGTTCGCGCGGCCGAAGCGTCCGCGCACATTTGAGTGGCAGGGATGCTGCCTAGCGGGCTGCCCTTTTTTTGATCGATGGGGCTCCCTCGAGCGAAATTCCGCCCCTGAAGACTGCTCGCGCCGCTGCAAGCGGGGTGGTGCAGGACGACGGTTACGAGCAGTGGCATTCCGATGGCACCGAGATCGAGAATTCCGGTTTGCATGCGCCGATCGGCGGCAATTTCTGCCTTGGTGTTTGGCGATGGAGGCCTGGCCGATCGTGTGGGTGTGGTCGAAGCTGCTCACCGGGCACCAACGCCCCAGCCGCCAGCGCCGCATCGATGCCGCCGTCGAGGCGCTCAGCTTACGCGATCGGATCGTGAGCCCCCGCGCGCACATCCGAGGGGCGTCGCGCATTGACCTCGAGGTCGAGAAGCTCCTCGAGCACTTTCACGTGCGCCGCTCTGTGAAGGCCTCCCGCACCGTGCGCGCCGAGCACGACTTCAAGCAGACCCGTCGCGGGAGGCCAGGGCCAGGCACTTCATACCGCCGTATCACCCATCGCCGCTACGACCTCGAGTGGACGATCGACGCCGCTCTTGAGCCACACCGAGCGACACGTACTCCATCGCTCCGGCCGCACCGTACAGGCCTTCGAGGCAATGTTTACACCGCTTCAGAACCAGGTTCTCGATCTGCTCGGCGTTTCCGAGAGTACATTCAGGACTTCACCACAGTGGGCAAGATGATCTGGCATCAGCCCCTCAATGTACGGACGGCCAACCGGGTGTAGACTTCTATTCACCAAACAGCTGTGCACCCCTCCAGTGAGGCTCTGATGCGAATCAAAGGTTGGCGCCGCTACCTGCTCCTTCTCACGGCCTGCGCACTCGCATCAGCGTGCGCCAAGACCACCGTTACGTCAGGCATGTCGGCAGGTTTAGCGGCCTACCTGGGAGACATGTACTACCATGGCTGGGTTCTTCCCAAGAACGATAGCGAAGCCACACACTGGTACCACGTGGCCGCTTCCCGCGGTGACGTCAATGCTCAATATATACTTGGTGGCCTCTACTTTTCCGGTATGTATACTGGCCTATCCGGGCCGAGCGCATTTCAGCAATCGGATCCTCAGCTCGCTGCTGTGTGGTGGCGCAAAGCGGCCATGCACGGAAATGCTGCCGCTCAGTGGTCGTTCGGCATGTTGTACCAAGGCGGGGCGGGCGTCCCAAAAAGCTATAAAC